>JBGQLL010000158.1:0-7599 GCA_041500065.1 Pseudolabrys sp. | reverse complement strand
AGTTTTCAAGACGATTGATGGTTAACCGGTCGTTAATGAGCGGGGACCACGCCATACTTGCGCGCCCAGCCCAAGCCATCCTCGGTGCGAGCGCGTGGCCGATATTCAGCGCCGATCCAGCCTCGGTAGCCGAGCTTGTCCACAGCCTCGAATACTGCCGGGTAGTTGACCTCCCCCTCGTCCGGTTCATGGCGGGACGGAACCGCCGCGCATTGCACATGCCCGATCACAGGAAGAAATTTTTCGAGACGATGGATCAAATCTCCGCCCACGATCTGCACATGATAGAAATCGAACTGCATGCGGATGTTTTGTTTGCCAACCTTGCCGATGATATCGGCTGCGTGCTCGACATGATTGAGGAAATAATTCGGCCGATCGCGGCCGTTGATCGGCTCGATCAGCAGTATGATTTTTTTGGCGGCGGCCAGGTCAGCGGCGCGCGTCAGATTGTCGGCGAATACACGGTCGGCGGCCGGGCGTTGTTCAGGGGCAACCTTGCCCGCGAGACAATGAATTGCGGTGGCGCCAATTGCGCTCGCATAGTCGAGCGCGCGAGCAAAGAGCGCTTGCCAGTCCTTGTCGCGCCCGGGGACGGCGGCGAGACCAAACTCGCCGTCGCGCTCGCCCGGTGGCGTATTGAGGCCAAGAATGGTGAGTTTATTCCTCTCGATCGCGGCCTTCACCGCCGAGGCCGGAACATCATAGGGAAATTGTAGCTCGATCGCCTTGAACCCCGCCGCTGCGGCGGCATCGATCCTTTCAAGCAACGGCCGCTCTGTAAAAAGATAGCCGAGATTAGCGGCAAAACGCGGCATAGGCTCTCCCCGAAGATCACTTGCGCGCGCAGGCACGGACGTATTCATTAGCGCCACGAACAGTACAACACCATCCGGATATCCATGGCCACCAACACTGAATTCCACATTGCCGTCCTGCCCGGCGACGGCATCGGCCCCGAAGTGATGGCGCCGGCACTGGAGATTTTGCGGCGGATCGAGGCCAGCACGCCGAACCTGAAATTCCGATTTACGGAGGGCGCTGCCGGCGCCGGCCACTACAAGGAGGCCGGCAAGTCGATGCCGGATTCAACCGTCAAGTTATGTGAGGAGGCGGATGCCATTCTCCTCGGCGCCTGCGGGCTGCCGAGCGTGCGCTATCCCGACAACACCGAAATCATGCCGCAGGTCGAGCTGCGATTCATCTTTGACCTTTATGCAGGCGTGCGGCCGGCACGGCTCATTCCCGGGGTGCCGAGTCCGATCGTGAATGCGCAACAGCATGGTATCGATTTTGTGCTGATCCGCGAATCGACCGAAGGTCTGTTTGCGTCCATGGGCAAAGGCGTGGTCACGAAGGACGAAGCACGCGAGACGCTAGTGATTACGCGCAAGACGTCGGAACGCCTGTTCGACTTTGCGCTACGTCTCGCCGAACGAAGAAAAAAGCGTGGCAAGCCCGGCCTCCTTACGTGTGTCGACAAGGCTAATGCGTTCAAGGCTTACGCCTATTTCCGATCAATTTTCGATGAACGCGCTAAGAATTTTCCAAACGTAAAGACTGACCACGTGTATGTGGACGCGTGCGCCGCATTGATGGTGCGCAAGCCATGGGATTTCGACGTCATGGTGATGGAGAATATTTTTGGTGACATCCTGTCCGATCTCGCGGCGGGATTGGTCGGAGGACTGGGCATCGCCCCGTCTGCAGACATCGGCGATAAGCACGCGGTGTTCCAGCCGTGCCATGGAACGGCCCCCGACATCATGGGCCAGGGCAAGGCCAATCCCACGGCAATGATCCTGTCCGCCGCGATGATGCTCGACTGGCTCGCCGACAAGCACGATCATCAGCCGGCAGCAGATGCCGCGCGGCGCATCGAACGCGCAGTGGACAAGGCTTATGCTGAGGGCATCAGGCCGATGGAATATGGCGGGAAGGACGGCACCAGTTCAATCGCCAAAGCCGTCCTCAAGGCGCTCGATTAGGGAGGCATCTGTGCTGTTTTCGGTTTTCACGCTCGACAATCCCAATGCCGCAGACAAACGCAAGGCCGTGCACGGCGCCCATGTCGAGCACCTCAAAAACGCAAAGAATTACGGCGTGACTATAACGGTTGGTGGACCATTGGTTTCTGACGATGGCGCAAACTCGATCGGCAGCCTGATGGTGCTCGAAGCGCCGGATCGTGCGTCGGCGGAAAAATTCAACCGCGCCGATCCATTTCACCAGAATGGCGTGTGGGGGAAGGTCGAAATCCGGCGCTTCGATCGTAAGGAATAGAAGAGCCGATGCAGCCCCCATTTGGGACAAGTCAGAGCCCGACGAATTCCTTGATCGCCGTCAGAAACTGTTCGGGCTGCTCAAGCGGCGGGCAATGGCCGCAGCCAGGTAGTTCAATGTATTTTGCGCCGGCGACCTTCTCGACGATCTGCTTGTTGAGCGCTGGCGGAGTAGCCTGATCGAATTGGCCGCACACCACCAGCGTTGGCACTCTTAGATGGTGCAGCAACGGGATCAGGTCGGTTTCCTGCAAAATCTTGCAGGCGGCCTGGAATGCCTTTGGATCGATCTCGAGCAAGACTTTCTTGCGCTCCTCAATCTTCTCCGGATGCGCTGCGAGATAGGCGGGCGAAAACACGCGCTTCGCGGCAATCTCGGCAATGCTGCCAAGGCCGCCATCCGCCACTTTCTCTGCCATGACCGCGAAGGCCTCTCGCCCCTCGGGAGGAAAGGCGGCTGCCGCGTCGCTAAGCACGAGTTTGGATATCCGCTCCGGATGCGCGAGCGCAAAGGCAAGCGCGACAGTGCCGCCGAAACCATTGCCGATTAGTACCGCGTCTTTGCCGATACCGAACTCATCGAAGCCATCTTCAATCACAGCAACATAAGCATCCATTAGCGCAAGCATCGCCGGTTGTGAGCCGTGAAAGCCCGGTAGATTGAACAGCGTCACGCGATGTCTGGCGGCAAACGCCGGAAGCACCGGGTCGAAGGCATGGCGGTCGGCGAGCAGCGAATGCAAAACAACGATGTCGGGGCCCGTGCCCGTCCGCACTGCGGTCAGTGCACCGCGGCCGGCGCTCAGCTGTTCCATTTGCATTCGATCCTCCCTCGCACGGCGCTCTCGCCGCACGTCAGCAAAAACAAACGGCTGCGCCGCGAATGGCGCAGCCGTGATCACAATAAGTCAAACGCCGGCCCTCAGTTCCCTTCCCGCCAGATGCCGAGCGCTTCCTGCGCTGGCCGATCCGAGATCGAGAACAGCACGGCCTCTTCGCTCGTGTTGTGCGAATAGCGCTTCCACGGCGGCACAACAAATACGTCGTTGACGCCCCATTCGATTGGCTTGCCATCGATCGTCGTGGTCCCGCGCCCTTCAGCGACGGCAAATATGGTTGCATCCGTCGATCGGTAAGGCTGACCTTTGAAACCCTTCGGCAGCAGCGCAAGGTTGGCGCCCATTGTCGGCAACACCGGCCCACCGTTGATCGGGTTTGCGTATCGCACGCGCGCGCCGTGCCGCTTGTCAATGTCACCAGTGCTTTTTAGCCGCTCAAGGATCGGCCGCATCTTGGCGTAGGGATAGTTGATCACCGGGCTGCGATTCATCGTCGCCGGCGCCCCATCCGGCAGCACGCCGGAAGCGTAGCGTTCGAAGGAGTCGCCATCGGCGTGGTTGGTCTTCTGCATCTTCTCATCGAAATGCGTGGCGAACGATGCCTCGAAATGATTGACCGTTGGCATGTCGAGCACGTCGAGCCACATCACCGGCTGCTTGCCGGGATTGCCGTGATCGTGCGGCGCCCAGTTTGCGGTGATAATGAAGTCACCGTGCTTCATTTGCGTTTTTTCGCCCTCAACCGCGGTATAGGCACCCTCGCCTTCCAGCACGAAGCGTATGGCGGACGAAACGTGTTGGTGCGCGTCGGCAATCTCGCCGGGCAGGATCAGCTGGATACCGGCAAACAACGAGTTCGTGATACGCGCCTTGCCGGGCATTCCAGGATTTTCCAACACCAGCACGCGGCGCTCGGCCTCTTCCGCACTGATCACGTCGCCCGCTTCCAACATCAGCCGTTTGACGTCGCCGAACTTCCAGACCGCCGGCTGCAAGCTTGTCTTGGGCTCCTTGGTTACGAGGTCTTTCAGCACCTCCCAGAGCGGCGCCATGTTGAACTTGGAAATCTTGTCGTAGTAGGCCTGCCGCGCCACCTGCACATTGTGCTTGGAACCGGGCTGCTCGGTTGCGGTTGCGACCGCCATGGGCGTGCTCCTCAAAACGCGATGGTTAAATTTGCGACTTTATACCGCACATCGGCGCGGGCTGGAAATACCCGCTCCGCATTGCAGATAGCTAGTTATTGACCGAACCACCATCCACCACGAGCGATTGCCCGGTCACGAAATCGCTATCACTCGAGGCCAGGAACAACAGCGCGCCGAGGAGGTCTTCCGGATACGCATCGCGTTTGAAGGCGCGGCTGTTGCGTACGGGCACGCGCTCCTCTTCAACATGGGTTGCGTTTTCCAGTCCCGTGTCGCTCAGGATGTAGCCGGGAGAAAGCGAGTTAACCGCTATGCCATATTCGCCGAGCTCGCGCGACAATGAGCGTGTGAAGGCGAGCATTGCGCCTTTAGAAGTGACGTAAGGCAGCATACGCGGCACACCCTTGTAAGCTGCTCCTGAGGCGATATTGATGATTTTGCCGCTGCGTCGCGCCATCATATGCGGCGCGACATGGCGAACCATCAAATACGGCCCACGCACGTTGATCGCCATGACGCGATCCCAAGTCTCCGTATCCCATTCGTTGAAGTTTCTCGGCTTGAGTGTTGCATAGTACGCGGCGTTATTCACAAGGACGTCAATCTGGCCGAAGCGGTCGATGGTCTGCGCCACCAGATTCTTCACTGCCTTTTCGTCGCTCACATCGAACTTCAAGCTCGCGACCGAATTTGCGCCATGGCGTCCGGCGATTTCCTCGGCAAGCTCACGACCGTCAGCAATGTCGGCAATCATGACGCGCGCGCCCTCGGCCGCCAGGGCTTGCGAATAGTGACGGCCGATGCCTTTGGCACCGCCGGTAACGATCGCGGTTTTTCCAGCAAGCCTCGGCATGATTTGTCGCTCCGCCTTGCAATCGTCATGCCCGCGCTTGTCGCGGGCATCCATGTCTTGCAAAATCGCCACCATAAAGACGTGGATGGCCGGGACAAGCCCGGCCATGACAGGGAGGCAATCTATGCCACGCGACACCGCCGACCGTCTGGCGATCCGGGCGCTGGTCGAGAACTGGGCGCTCTGGCGTGATGCCCGCATGTGGGACCGTTTCCGCACGGTCTGGCACAAAGAAGGACAGATGTGGGCGACCTGGTTTCAGGGCTCCTACGAAGAGTTCATCCGCGTCAGCCAGGAAGGCTACGATCGGGGCGTGCGCATCATGCACATGCTTGGCGGCATGAGCATCGACATCAAGGGTAAGCGCGCTATCGCGCAAACCAAGATGACGATTTCGCAGCGCGCGCCTGTCGAGGGCGTTGTCTGCGACGTGGTATGCACCGGACGCTTTTACGATTTTCTGGAAAAACGCCGCGGCAAGTGGGGTATCGTCCTGCGCCGTCTCGCATACGAGAAGGACCGGCTCGATCCAGTCGATCCTTCGGCCGTCCTCAAGCTTGACCAAACCTTGCTAGCGCAATTTCCGGAGGGCTACAGGCACCTCGCCTACCTGCAAACCAAAATTGGCTACAAGGTCAAGCGCGACATGCCCGGCCTCGACGGTCCCGAGCTCGATGCCCTCTATGCCAAGGGCGAAGCGTGGCTCAAGGGTCGAAAGCTATCATAGACGCCGGGGTTGGCCCGCGTCACAGGAAGTGCGATTTTGCAATTAGGTGGTTGCCATATAGAAAGCTGCGGGGGGAGCCGTTATGTCGCTTGCCGACAAATTCAACCTGTTTAACGAATTCAACATCCTGCGCATCATCTGCGCAGTATTTTTCATTCCTCATATCGTCGGCAAATTTACAGTCCCTGCAACGCTTGAGTTTTTCGTCAAAGCCGGCTTCAAGCCGCCCGCCACCTGGATGTATGTCGCCGGCGCGGTCGAGACAGTTCTCACCATTGGGCTTTTCTTCGGCATCTACACACCCTATGTGGGCTTTGTCGCCTTCATCCATCTCCTCGTCGCTGCCGCGGCCACCTACAGGGTGACGCAGTGTTGGATTTGGGTCATCGGCGGCGTCGAATATTGCGTTTTTTGGGCGATCTGTTGTTTGGTCGTCGCGATGCACGCCTACCACGCCGGGATTTGATTTCTCCGCACTGAAAGGAAGCTCTCCCAATGGCTAGCGTTTTGTTCTCACCCATTACCATGCGCGGTCTGACTTTGCCGAACCGGGTCGTGGTCTCGCCCATGTGCCAATACAATTCCGACAATGGCTCCGCGAATGATTGGCACTTGATGCACCTCGGCAATATGTCGCTCGGTTGCGCCGGCCTGGTGATGACGGAGATGACCGACATCAACCCGCAAGGGCGCATTTCGCCGCGATGTGCCGGTATGTGGTCCGACGACAACGAGAAGGCACTCAAGCGCGTGCACGATTTCTGCCGTCAATATGGCGTCGCCAAACTCGGTGTTCAGCTCGCTCACGCAGGACGTAAAGGCCCGACCACGCCGCCAGCAGCTGGTGGCAAGCCGATCCTGACCAAGGAAGAAGGTGGCTGGACGCCGGAAGCGCCATCCGCGATTCCCTACGACACCGGCTGGGCAGTGCCGCATGCAATGACCAAGGACGACATCAAGCGCGTCATCAGGGAATTCGCCGAGGCCGCAAAACGCGTCGATCGCATCGGTTATGACGTGATCGAATTGCACGGGGCTCACGGTTATCTCGCCCATCAATTCCTCTCGCCGCTCTCGAATCAGCGGATCGACGAATACGGCGGCTCACTCGAAAACCGCATGCGCTTTGCAATAGAAATGTACGAAGCCGTACGCGCCGTCTGGCCGGAGCAAAAACCGCTCGGCATGCGCGTGTCGGCCACCGATTGGGTCGATGGCGGCTGGACGCCGGAAGAAACCGTGATCCTGGCAAAAGAACTCAAGAAGCGCGGGATGGACTATATGGACGTCTCGACCGGCGGCCTCGATCCAAAGCAGAAGATCCCGCTCGCGCCCGGCTATCAGGTTCCGTTTGCCGAGAAGGTAAAGAAGGAAAGCGGCATCACCACGATGACTGTCGGGCTGATTGCCGGCTACCAGCAGGCGGAAGATATCGTTGCCTCGGGGAAAGCAGACTTGATCTGCCTCGCGCGCGCGGCAATCTGGGATCCACGCTGGGCTTGGCACGCGGCGGAGGAACTCGGCGCAGAAACGCCCTATGCGCCGAAGACCATGGCTGGACATCCGAAGTTAAGGCCGCAACTGTTTCCGAAGCGCGCACAGGCGGCGGACTAGCAGTTTCTCCGCTCGTTCCCACGCAAGAGGGGACGAGCGGTCAACGCTTCATCTTGTTGATGAACTTCGCAAATGCCGCAAGTTGCGTCTTGATGACATCCTTGGTCGGCTGATCCTTCAGTTCGAGCGTATCCTT
>JBGQLL010000157.1:0-7689 GCA_041500065.1 Pseudolabrys sp. | reverse complement strand
CGACTTCGCCGTTCAATCTGTACCCGGCCAAGGGCCGCAACATGTGGCGCGACCTGGAACGAATTTGCGGCGCACTTGATCTGCCTTTCGTACGGCCGAAATCCTTCCCGCAGAACACTTTGCTTGCAGCGCGCGTCGCGCTGGTGGGGCTAGCGGGGGTCTGGGGAGAGGATTTTTGCCGCGCGATCTATCGCGCCGAATTCGGTGAAGGCCGAAACGTCGAGGAGCTGGGGGCAATTGCCGATGTGCTGAGAAGTCTCGGGTTGGATGCCCGCGCGGTGCTGGACCGCGCTCAATCAAGCGAAATCAAGTCGCAGCTTCGTGCGTACACCGAGGAGGCCCAGCGGCTCGACATATTTGGCTCACCGACCTTGATTACTGCAGACGGCGAATTGTTCTGGGGCAACGACCGGCTGGAAGCAGCGCTGGATTGGGCCAGGCGCTAACTCGCGCGCGGCTCCCGCCAGCGGCCCGCATTGCGGCCGGCAATCAGCCAATAAACGAGCCCGCCAATGATCCCGGCCGCGGCCGCAAGCTGTAAGGCATTACCGACTGGCGCGACATCTGTTGTGTTTTCTAGCCTTACGGAAATATCGGAACCGTAATAGGACGCCAATGCGACCAACGCACCGCCGACACCGTAGTAGAGGAAGTTGCGCAGACGCGCGGCTTCCGCGATCACGATGACCACCAACGCTGGAAGAAATGCAACTGCGCCAACGAAGCTCGTGGCAAAAAATGAAACGATAAAGAAGCTCACCCGCTCAAAGGGGTCGGAATCGACACCCGTCCAATCCGGCGCGACGATACCGATAGCGAGAGCGATGCCCGCGGCTATGATAGCAACCATAAGCGCAAAGAAGATGACGATGATCCGGCCGAAAAGGGACATATCTTTTCCTTTAGTACAACGGGATCGTCATTCCACCATGACCATCGCACGCAACGCCATGCGTTCACGCGCGGAGAGCTTCTCGGTCGCGCTCTTGAGTTGACCGCAGGCAGCTAGAATGTCGCGACCACGCGGCGTGCGAACCGGGGAGGCATACCCGGCGTCGAAAACAACCTGCGAGAACTTCTCGATCTGTTCCCAATCCGAGCACTCATATTTGCTGCCCGGCCAAGGGTTGAACGGAATCAGATTGATCTTGGCAGGAATGCCCTTGAGCAGCCGCACCAGCGCCTTGGCGTCGTCGATGGAATCGTTCACGCCCTTAAGCATGACATATTCGAAGGTGATGCGCTTGGCGTTGGAAACGCCAGGATAGTTGCGGCAGGCTTCCAGCAACTCAGCGATCGGATATTTGCGATTAAGCGGCACCAGCTCATTGCGCAGCTCATCGCGCACAGCATGCAGGGAGACCGCCAGCATGCAGCCAATCTCGGCTCCAGCGCGCGCGATATTGGGGACGACACCCGAGGTGGAAAGCGTGATGCGTCGCTTGGAAATGGCGATACCTTCACCGTCCGCCATAATGAGAAGTGCGTCGCGCACCGAATCGAAATTGTACAGCGGCTCGCCCATGCCCATCAGGACGATATTGGTGATGCAGCGTTCGCCGCTCGGTACCACGCCGTCGGTTGGACGCGTGCCGCCGGGCCAATCGCCCAGACGATCGCGCGCAGCCATCACCTGACCGACAATCTCCCCGGCAGTCAGATTTCTGACCAGGCGTTGGGTACCGGTGTGGCAGAAGGTGCAGTTAAGCGTGCATCCAACCTGGCTGGAGACACACAAGGTGCCACGTTCGGTATCGGGGATGTAAACGCACTCCACCTCGTGGGGGCGTTCGCCTTGCACTTCGCCGGGGAGCCGCAGCAGCCACTTGCGCGTGCCGTCGACCGAAACCTGCTCAGCAACGACCTCAGGGCGAGCCAATGTGAAATGCGCGGCCAGCCCTGCGCGAAGCTCTTTCGACACGCTCGTCATTTCATCGAACGACGTGAACCCCCGGAAATAGATCCAATGCCAAAGCTGCTGAACGCGCATCTTGCGCTGTGCTTCCGGCACGCCGAGTGAACCCAGCGCGTCAGCAAGTTGTGCTCGTGTAAAGCCGATCAGTGACGGCTTTTCAGGCGCAACATAGCGTTCGAGCGCCGTTTTCTCGACGAAGGCAGTATTTTGCAGGGGCAAGGTCATCGCAAAGAGTTTGCAGTTGTCGTCGACGGGCTTGTCCCGGCGATCCGGATTGCAAAGGTACAGTCTATCTAAGCGGGATCGCCCGGTCTTGCCACTGCATGTCGGTTGGCAATGACCCTAAAGGATCACTTGCACTCATCCGCGACCTTATCGAGCGCCTGGGCGATGCCTTTGAGCGAATACGTGTCGGAGGTCTTGGTGCCGCGCGCGGATTCGCTTTTGACCACGAGGTCGGAGCCTTTGCGCATCGTTTCGACCATTTGCGCCTCTTCGGCGGCGTTTTTCACCCAAGCGCCATCGTTTTGCGTATACATAGCGTAGGTCGCCGAGCCGATTGCCGCGGTAGCATCGTGACCGGGTTTTTGCGGGTAGCCGACGATGACTGACACCTCGTTCCTTACTTTTTCCGCCGGTCGCGTGGAGACGAATGCATAAGAGGGGTCGCGACTGCGCCCGGTTGGTTCGCTCGTCGCCGACGTCGGCTTTGAAAGCGCGAAGCAGACCTTCTTGCCGCCGGGTGCTGCCCGATAGGCACCCCATTCTCCAAATTGTCCGAGCAATACAGCCTGATCGGTCGGATTGGCCGGTTTCTTCTGTTGCGCCGATGCAGAGACACTGAGTGCGCCCATGGCCAACAGCGCAAGGCAAATGCGGAATAAAGCAGTGGTGTTCATCGGGTCCTACCGGTGACGATAATGACGGTTGCTGAGCCGTCCCAATGAGAATCGCTGGATACTAGCCCATTACGGGGGAATGTCGGCAATGTGAAGGCGATAATCCCAGGACACAAAAGGGACAGCGCCTTGCTAGGAGTGCGAGGCCTTGCTATTCGCGCTGCACAATTCCCTCAGCCTGGCCGCCATGAAAGCCCTGCTCTGCACTCGCTACGGCACGCCCGACGATCTGACAGTCGCCGATATCCCCGAACCTGTTCCTGGACCGGGAGAAGTGGTTGTGCGCGTCGAGGCCGCCGCGCTCAACTTCTTCGACACGCTGATCATCGCCAACAAATACCAGACCAAACCGCCGCTACCGTTCTCGCCCGCGGCGGAATGCGCCGGAACGGTCGAAGCGCTGGGCGTGGGCGTGACGCAAATCGCGGTCGGCGACCGGGTAATGGCTTACACCGGCTACGGCGCAGCGCGTGAGCGCATCGCTATTTCGGCCGACAGGGTGATTAAGATTCCCGACAAGCTCGGTGTCGATCGCGCGGCCGGCCTCTGCGTCACTTACGGCACTACGCTGCACGCGCTGAAAGATCGCGCCGGACTCAAAGCCGGCGAAATTCTCGCCGTGCTGGGCGCCTCGGGCGGTGCAGGCCTGGCGGCGGTCGAACTCGGCAAGTTGATGCGCGCACGCGTGATCGCGTGCGCATCGTCAGCAGAAAAAATCGCATTCGCACGCAAGCACGGCGCCGACGATGGGATCGACTATGGCAGCGAGGATTTGAAAGACGCGTTGCGCCGCGTCACGCAAGGCCGCGGCGCCGATGTAATTTATGACCCAGTCGGTGGCGCGTACGCCGAGGCCGCTTTGCGTTCCATCGCATGGAAGGGACGTTTTCTGGTGGTCGGATTCGCCGCCGGTGAAATACCGAAGCTGCCCCTGAACCTTGTGCTGCTGAAAGGCTGCGACGTGCTTGGCGTGTTCTGGGGTTCATGGATCGAGCGCGATCCTGGTGGCCACCGAGCTAACACGGAGCAATTGCTGGTGTGGTGTGCGGAAGGGAAATTGTCGTCACACGTCCACGCCGTCTATCCGCTTGCCGAAGCGCCATCAGCGCTCAAGGCAATCGCCGCGCGGCAAGTTATGGGCAAGGTGATCTTGAGACCGTAACTGTAGGGGTCCCGCCTTCTGGGTAACCCTTACTCAACCCTGCGACGAGAACTCCGCGAGCTTGTTGCTCGCTGCCAAGCGGTGTTCCGGTCGGATGTGGCTTGCCACCAGGTTGATTGCGGTCGCCAGCACGGCGGCATCGTCGGTGAAGCCAAGCACCGGCAGCACGTCGGGGATAGCGTCGATCGGCAACACGAAATAGGCGAGCGCGCCGATCAGCGAGGCTTTCACCGGCAGGGGCGTACCACGGTCAAACGCGCAGTAGTAAGCGGCGAGCAAATCCTCAGCAAAAGGGATCGACGCCGCGACGCTGCGCGCTTTGCGCCAGAACTGATGGCGAAACGCGCCCTCATCGGCGTTAGTTTGCGAGAATGCAAAGTTCGCGAATTCCATATGGCCCATGTGGTTAGAGGCTGTAGCGTCTGCAAGGACCCGGTTTGCAAGAGTTTCGAAAGCCTAGCCGGACGCGATTTTGTCCATTGCTTCAGCGAGTTTCACGTCAAGTTCGGTCAAACCCCCGGCATCATGGGTCGATAGTGTCACCTCGACCGTTTTATAGACATTGAACCACTCCGGATGGTGATCCAGTTTCTCTGCAATCAGAGCGGCCCGCGTCATAAAACCGAAGGCCTGATTGAAATCCTTGAACACGAATTTTTTAGTGATGGCGTCCCGGCCTGCCGTCTCCGACCAGCCGTTAAGTCGCGCCAGCGCGGATTTTCGGGCGTCTCCGGTGAGTTTTTGCGTCATGACGTGAGCCTTTTTGAACGAACGCGCGACCCTCGCAAAGGGTCCGTACCCATATTAACTCTTAGGCAGCCATCCCGACCATATGAGGCAGCCATGTCCTGGTCATTGAATATCGGCAAGGTGGCGGGCACCGTCGTCCGCGTTCATATCACCTTCCTGCTGTTTCTCGCCTGGATTTTCGCGGCCAGTTACGCGTCCGGTGGCGCGGCTACCGCCTGGGACAGCCTCGTTTTCATGGTTCTCCTCTTTCTCTGCGTGTTGCTGCACGAGTTCGGTCACATCTTCACCGCTCGCGCCTTTGGCGTGCCGACACCGTATGTAACTCTGCTGCCGATTGGCGGCGTCGCGCAGCTCGAGCGCATCCCGGAAGAACCTTGGGAAGAATTCCTTATTGCCATTGCCGGGCCGCTGGTGAACGTGGCGATCACCCTGGTGCTGGTGTTTGTGGTCGGCGCAGAGTTGCAACCGAGCGCTGCGGCTGCGGTCGACAATCTCAAAATCCCGCTGGTCGACCGGTTGGCGGCGGTGAATCTTTTCCTGGCGCTATTCAACCTCATCCCGGCTTTTCCGATGGACGGGGGGCGCGTGCTGCGCGCTTTGCTCGCGAGCCGGTTCGGGTATGTGCGCGCGACCGAGCTCGCGGCTTCGATCGGGCAATTCGTCGCTTTCGCTCTCGGCTTCATCGGATTGATGGCAAATCCGATCCTGATCTTCATTGCCATCTTCGTCTATCTCGCCGCCTCATCGGAGGCGCATATGGTGGCGCTGCGCGCGGCGTCGCGCGGCGTGCCGGTAAGCTACGCAATGATGACGCAGTTCGCGACACTGGCGCCAGAGGCGCATATCGACGAGGCGGTACAAACGTTGCTGCAGACAAGCCAGGGCGAATTTCCGGTGGTGGACAGCACCGGCAAGCCGGTCGGCATCCTTGGCCGCGGTGATCTTATCCGTGCCATCAAGACACGCGGGGCGGACGCGCGCGTCGCCGACGCCATGATTGCGGAAATGCCCACCATCAGCCACCGCGCCACCTTGGAGCAGGCGTTCAAATTATTGCAGCAGAAATCGGCGCCAGCAGTTGGCGTCACCGATGCCGCAGGTAAACTTGTTGGCTTCGTTACGAGCGAAACTATCGCCGAGATGATGATGCTGCAGGAAGCGCTGCCGAAGGGTGTTAGCATCGGCCCTTGGAGCCGCCCCGCTGGCGCCTAGCGCCCTCGTTACCCACAAAAATCCGCCAATGTCACGAATACGTCATGCAGGCGTCGACAATTTGTCAGCGACCCTGCCCCACTGTCCGTGCTCAACTGAGAAGTGGAGGCTGACATGGCGATCAGGATCAACTCGGGAGCAACACGCCGCAGGTTCCTGGCGACGAGCGCGGCTGCTACGGCGCTGAGCACTATCGGCGGCATCGCCCGCCCGTTCATCAGCCGCGCCAGTGATCGTCCTCTGATCACACATGGTCTGCAATCGGGAGATGTCTCGATCGATTCCGGAGTTATTTGGGCCCGCGCTGATCGGCCTTCGCGCATGCTGGTCGAGATCGCCACCACCGATAGCTTCAAAGAAATCCAAAGCGCCGCATTCGTGGACGCTTTGCCGGAGAGCGATTTCACGGCCAAACTTCTCATCGAGAGTCTGCCGGCTGCGCAGGACGTATTCTATCGCGTGCGTTTTCAGGATCTCGCCTCACCGACAATTGTTGGCGACCCGCAAGTTGGCCGCTTCCGCACCGCCCCGAACGACCGGCGCTCAATCAGTTTTGTTTGGTCAGGCGATACGGCGGGACAAGGCTGGGGCATCGATGAATCGCGCGGCGGCATGCGCACGTACATGACGATGCTGAAAAACCGTCCTGATTTCTTCATCCATAACGGGGACAACATCTACGCAGATGGACCGATTGCGGCAGAGCAGAAAATGCCGAACGGCCAGGTGTGGCGGAACGTCGTGACCGAAGACAAGTCAAAGCCGGCGGAGACGCTCGTCGAGTTCCGCGGCAACTATAAATATAATCTGCTCGACAAAAATGTGCGCGCATTCAACGCCGAGATTCCTATATTCACGCAATGGGACGATCACGAGGTCACCAATAACTGGTGGCCCGGCGAACCGCTGACCCGTGCCGAACATCAGCGCAAGAAATATGTCGAAAAGAACGCCTTGCTGCTCTCGGCCCGCGCTGCCCGCGCGTTTCATGAATATATGCCGCTGCGCACCACGCAGGTCGAGCCGGGCCGTGTCTACCGCAAGATTTCTTACGGCCCGCTCCTCGACGTATTCATGCTCGATATGCGCAGTTACCGCGGACCCAACGGCGAAGGCAAAGAAGACAGTTACGGCCCTGCTGCCTATTTTCTTGGTCCAACCCAAATGGCCTGGCTCAAGCAGGAGCTGGCGAATTCGCGCGCAACATGGAAGGTGATCGCCGCCGACATGCCGATCAGTCTTGTCGTCGTCTATGACGGTGATCGCAAATGGGGCGTCGAAGCTGTCGCGCAGGGTGATGACGGTGCACCGCGCGGACGTGAGCTGGAAATCGCCGATCTCCTCTCCTTCGTCAAACGCGCGGGCGTGCGCAATACCGTGTGGATCACCGCCGACGTGCACTACACCGCAGCCCACTACTATGACCCCAACAAAGCAGCGTTCCAGGATTTCGAGCCGTTCTGGGAATTCGTCTCAGGCCCGATCCATGCCGGCACCTTTGGTCCCAATACGCTCGACAAGACTTTCGGCCCACAGCTCGTTTACGTGAAAGCGCCCAGCAAAGAGCAGGGCCAGAATCTGCCGCCGAGCGAGGGTTTGCAGTTCTTTGGGCATATCGCCATCGACGGCACTACCCAACAGATGACGGTGACGCTCAAGGATGTCGATGACCGATCCCTTTGGGCGAAAGCTCTCGATCCGGTGCTCGGCTAGCGCTATAGCCTGCGAAATCGCGACATTTTCTCGGCAGG
>JBGQLL010000156.1:0-7714 GCA_041500065.1 Pseudolabrys sp. | reverse complement strand
TCCGGCATATTTCGCTTGCGGCCCAAGCTCCTCCTCAATGCGCAGCAGCTGATTATATTTCGCGGTCCGATCGGACCGCGCAAGTGAACCGGTTTTGATCTGGCCGCAATTGGTCGCGACAGCCAAATCCGCAATCGTGGAGTCTTCGGTTTCGCCGGAGCGGTGCGACATTACGGCGGAATAGCCCGCTTTATGCGCCATTTCGACCGCAGCCAGCGTCTCCGTCAGTGTGCCGATCTGGTTGACCTTCACGAGTATTGAATTCGCGATGCCGTCTTTGATGCCTTTCGCGAGTCTCGTGACGTTGGTCACGAATAGGTCGTCGCCGACGAGCTGGATTTTCGTTCCAACCAGATCGGTCAGGATTTTCCAACCCTCCCAGTCGTCCTCCGCCATGCCGTCTTCAATTGAGACGATGGGATAGCGTGCGATCAGGTCGGCTAGATATTTGGCTTGCTCTTGTCTCGAGCGTTTTTTGCCCTCGCCTTCGTAAACGTAAGCTCCGTCCTTGTAGAATTCGGTGGCAGCACAGTCGAGCGCCAACATCACGTCACCGCCCGGCTTGTAGCCCGCTTTGGCAATGGCCTGCATTACAAAATCAAGTGCAGCCTCCGCCGATTTCAAATTGGGGGCGAAACCGCCCTCGTCGCCGACATTGGTGTTCAGATTTGCCGAGTGGAGTTGCCCCTTCAGCGTATGAAATATCTCGACGCCCGCGCGCAATGCCTCGGCAAAAGTCGGCGCACCGATGGGCATGATCATGAATTCCTGAAAGTCGATCGGGTTATCGGCATGCACACCACCGTTCACGATGTTCATCATCGGCACCGGGAGCACACGTGCGGCTGTACCACCGACATAGCGATAAAGCGGTGCCCGCTTCGCAGCGGCCGCAGCTTTAGCTACCGCGAGCGATACGCCGAGAATTGCATTGGCACCGAGCCGGCCTTTGTTGGGTGTGCCGTCGAGAGTGATCAGCGTTTCATCGATCTTGGCTTGAGCCTCGGCATCCATACCGCCAAGGGCGTCGAATATTTCGCCATTGACCGCATCGACCGCCTTCCGAACGCCCTTGCCGCCATATCGTGCCTTGTCGCCGTCACGCAGTTCGACCGCCTCATGCGCGCATGTAGAGGCGCCCGAAGGAACGGCAGCGCGGCCCTTCGAACCGTCCTCCAGAAGCACATCGACCTCCACGGTCGGATTGCCGCGGCTATCGAGGATCTCGCGGCCGATAATGTCGGTGATGGTTGTCATAGGCGGGTCCGGCGCTGGCAATCCGGGGCTTCTACAGGATCGAGAACCCCCTTGTCATGTCCCGCGCGAACCGGGCATCCAATGGGCGTAAATCATGCGATAAAAGCCAATGGCCAGGAAACGACTGCAGCTGGGGCGTCCGAGCCCGATTCCCGCCTCGCCTGACAAGGCGGTCCTCGACCGTGTGCCGAATCCGCACGTGGGCACGAATTACATCGCGCGTTTTACCGCGCCGGAATTCACAACCCTCTGCCCCATCACCGGCCAGCCGGACTTTGCACATCTGGTGATCGATTATTTGCCCGCGCGCTATCTGGTCGAGTCGAAGTCGCTCAAACTCTATCTCAATAGCTTTCGCAACCACGGCGCGTTTCACGAGGATTGCACCGTTGCCGTCGGTCAGAAACTCGCTGCGCTTCTCAAGCCGAAATGGTTACGCATCGGCGGCTATTGGTATCCACGCGGTGGCATGCCGATCGACGTATTTTGGCAGACTGGAAAGCTGCCGAAGGACGTCTGGGTGCCCGATCAGGGCGTCGCGCCCTATCGTGGACGCGGCTAATTTTCATTCAATGATGGCGTGCGGAAGAAAGCGCGACGTATTTTTGGTGATCGGGCTCGTGTCCTCGCGCACCGATAAGCCACAGGGCGCGCCGGCAGCAAACCACGAACCGAGCACCGTGTAATTGCCGTCGAACTGCGGAAGCTGCGCAATCGCCTGTCGTACATAACCCTCCGCGCCATAGGGTCCGTCGTCCTTATCGATCGGATGGCCATCGCGGACGAGCTCGATATTGGCGCCCTCGCGCGAATAAAGCGGCTTGCGAGCATACGAGGTGCCGAGCGTCCCCGCCTTCGGATCGTCGTCAAAATAAGCCGGCAGTAAATTCGGATGGTTTGGGTACATCTCCCAGAGCAACGGCAGGATGCCCTTATTGGAAAGGATCATCTTCCAGGGGGGCTCGACGAATTGCGTCGCTGAACCGGGTAGCGAAACCCCGAAAGGTTCGCGCAACATCCACTCCCATGGATAAAGCTTGAACAACAATTCGATCGAGCGATTGTCGTCGTCGATAAATTGCCCGGCCGAATTCTTGCCAATGTCCTCGATTGGCAGGACCGTCGTTATCAGGCCCGCCTGATGTGCGCAGTCTTCAAGATAAGCGACGGTCCCGGCGTCTTCCGAATTGTCCATCATGGCGGCGAGATGCAACGGCCTGCTGGCGCCGATCTCCTTCCAACCCTGGATCAGCCGCTCGTGCAACGAATTGAACTGGTCGGCATCTTTCGGCAGGACTTTGCGTTCAATCGCTTGCTCGAGCCACATCCATTGGAACACGCCGGTTTCGAGCACTGACGTCGGTGTGTCAGCGTTATACTCCAGCAGCTTTGCCGGGCCATTCCCATCGTAGCGCACATCGAAACGGCCATAGAGGCTGGGTTCGGATTTTTTCCAGCTGCGTGCAACCCAATTCCAGAACGGCACCGGAATCGCCAGTCGTCGCATCAAGCCGTCGTCAGCGATAATGCGCGCGACCAACGCGCGGCACATCTCATCCAGTTCTGCGGTCGGCGCTTCGAGATCCTGTTCGATTTCCTTGAGCGTGAAAGCATAGTAGGCCCGCTCGTCCCAATAACGCTGCCCATCAATGGTGTGAAAATCGAAGCCAATCTCTTCCGCGCGTGCGCGCCAATCCGGGCGCTCTTCGCTGGCAATCCGCTGCATCAGCCACCCGACGAATGACCGCCGGACGAATGACCGCTCATCGAATGGCCGACACCGCCGAAGCCGCCGTATACTCCCGCACCGTGCCCCACCGACGGCACTGACGTGTGGCTCCTCGACGGCGAAAACCCGCTGTAATGACCGGACGGACGTTCCGAAGATGAGCCATAGCTGTAGCTGTATGAACGCGACCAATACGTCCGGCTGCTCCAAGATCGTCGACCGGACTCGCAGGGCACCACTGGCGTCGCCGCGGCAGCAGAACCTGGAGCAATCGCTTGTGGACTAATTGCGCCTGGTGAAGTCGACTCTGGCCCGACACAGTTGCGTGGCGGCAGCAGTGCATAGGCCGAGGCGCCGGCCGTCGTCACACCCATCAGGAGCAGAGCAACGTGGGACGATCGCTTCATCGTCGGATCACAGCGTCATTGAAGCGGCGCTCAACAGGCCGGCCGTGAGCGAAGCGACGCCGAGCCAGATAGCCGGCGCGAGCTCGCCGGCCGCGATCCGGTTTGAAAGATCTGGCACCGGAATACGCACGGCATAGAATGTGATGATCTGCACAACGAGCGCGACCACGCCCCAGATTGCGCAATCAATCAGGTCGGAAGCATGGGCAATCGCGCTGGCCAGCGGCATTGCGAAACCGAAAAGGCTCAAGCCCAGCGCAATGGCAGCGCCAGGCACGTTCTTTCGGACCAGTTCAAACTCGTTAATCGGCGTGATGCGCGTATAGACCAGCAGGAATGCGATCACCAACACCGTTGCCAGGCAAAAATAGGCAATAAATGCCGGCAATCCCTCAAGTGATTGCACCACCATGACTCGCCCCCGTCATTTCGTGCCGTTGGGATCATAACGGAGTCGTTGCGCTTGCGAAGCGAGTTTGCGGGGATTTCAACGGCGCCGTGCTCAAATGCTCTGTGGGCGTATCAAGCGCAGGGCACAGATCCAGCCAGTGGCGGTCAATGCCGCCGCACCCACCAGCAGCACTGGGGTAACACCTACGCTGTTCAATCCGACACCATAAACAACCGGCCCAACTGCCTGGCCGAGGAAGAAGAAAAACGAGTGCCCGGCCATCGCCGAGCCGCGCGCCGAAGGCGCAAGCTCGGTGACATAGACCTGGATGCAGCCGTGCAACATGTAGAAGCCGAAGCCGAGCAGGATGAAATTGGCGAACTCCACCGGCCAGGGCGCGCGCAGCGCGATCACGATCAGACAAAATGCCATGACCATGCCGCCGGCCGCCATCAGCCGATTTTCGCCGACGTATGCGAGCAACCATGAAACTGATACGGTATAAAAGATGCCACCGACGCCGAAGCCGGCGATCACGATGCCGGCTATCGAGGCACTGGTGACCCCTTCGGTGTGCAACAGGGTGGCCATATACGGAAACACACCGAACAGGAAAATTGCTTCTACGAACACTGCGCCGAAGCAGTATTTAGCCAGTGGATTGCGGAAGATCGCGCGATAGTTCGGGATTAGGGTCGAGGGATCGAAGCGACCGGCGCTGTCGGCCATTTCGCGAAAACCCGGCATCGCAAATGCGAGTGCAATCAGATTGATGGCGCCGGTCACGAAGAATACGCCGCGCCAACCGATCAGATCGCCGATGACACCGGCGGCTGAAGCGCCCAGAAGATTACCGCTCATGGCCGCAAATAGCAGTTTACCGAACGCGACCTGTCGCTGCGCTACCGGAACGCGGTCTCCGGCAACCGCGAATGCAATTGGGAATATGCCGCCAGCGGTCATGCCGGCGATGATGCGCAAGACCATCAGCGTCTCGAAATTCGTTGCCAGCCCGCAAGCGAGCGTGGCGATGCCGACGATGAGCATGCAGAGCGTAATCAGCCGAGTCTTGCTGAACATATCGGCGAGCGCGCCGAGCACCGGTTGCACCAACGCGTAAGGCAAAGTGAAGGCCGTCGACAGCATTGCCGCGGTCGCCGTCGCGACGGCCAAACCGGTGGCAATCTGTGGAATCACCGGATCAACCGAGCGCATGAAAAGCGACGTCGCAAATATGACGAACGCCAGGAGATTGATGAAGTTGCCCATGAAACCTAAGCGCCCGCCAAGGATCAGCGTTTGGCCAGTTGGTCGAACTCGACCAGCACGCGCAATAGCGGCTCCATCTCCTTCAGCGGCATCATGTTGGGTCCGTCGGACGGCGCACTGTCGGGATCTTGATGGGTCTCGATGAAAATGCCAGCGACCCCGACAGCTACCGCAGCGCGCGCGAGCACGGAAACGAATTCGCGTTCGCCACCAGACGACGTCCCCTTTCCTCCGGGCTGCTGAACTGAATGGGTGGCGTCGAAAATCACGGGCGCTTGCGTCGTGCTCATAAGGATCGGCAATGCGCGCATGTCGGAGACAAGCGTGTTGTAGCCGAAGGATGCGCCACGCTCCGTCACCATGACATTGCGGTTGCCGGCGCTGGTGATTTTCTCAACAACGTTTTGCATATCCCACGGCGCCAGAAACTGACCCTTTTTCACGTTGACGGCTTTGCCAGTCTTGGCGGCCGCGCTGAGTAGATCCGTTTGGCGGCAAAGAAACGCAGGAATTTGCAGCACGTCGACCGCAGGCGCGACACGCGCGCACTGTTCGACGTCGTGGACGTCAGTGAGAACCGGCACTTTGAGCCTGTCACGAATTTCGGCGAATATCGGAAGCGCTTGGTCGAGCCCAATCCCGCGCGGCGACTTGGCTGAGGTCCGATTGGCCTTGTCGAACGACGTCTTGTAGACGAGACCGATGCCGACACGTGCTGCAATTTCTTTCAGCGCATTTGCCATTTCCAGCGCGTGAGCCTTGCTCTCGAGCGCGCAGGGTCCCGCAATCAGCGACAGCGGCAATTTATTGCCGAAGCGCGCGGTGCCGACCGCAACGATGGAGTTGGGCTTTTGGTCCAAGGCTTAAAATCCCCGCGGGCCGCGACCATGAAGCGGCGATGGCGCTCGGTCAACGGGCCTTTTTTGCTGCCGGTTCAAATACCAGTATCGCGCCCATCGCATCTTCCGAGCCGATCACAGCCGCATTTCCTACATAGAGCCCCGCGATCCCGGCCAACTCGGGCGCACTCTGCAAACGGCCTCCATGCGTAACAGCAAGGCGGAGCGCCGCAAGCCGAGCCCCACGAGCGACGTCCGGTGCCTTGACTCCAAAGCGTTTTAAAAAGGCGGCGGGCGTCACCACTTCGATTGTTCCTCGCAAGGTGGCAATGGCAAAACCGTCGCCGTGCGCGACAGCGTGCCCGCCAGCAAAATCCTCGAAAAATTGCTGGTGCTGCCCCGGCCGATCGGCCACGACAACGACGCCTGCGACGCCCTCGGCGCTATTGGGGTGATTTTGAAAGGCCGGATTCCAAAAATTTTCTGGATTGTGCTGCAGGCTGGTGAACAGGCCGATGTCAGGCGCGTAAGGATTGGATGCAAAAGCGAGCGTGAACGCAATCTTGATCGACGTGCCGTCGGGGCGCTTGCCCTCGCGCTCGAAGTTGCAGGGTTCAAAGTCGCCGATTCCTTCCGCGCGAAATTGGCCAGCGTCGAGCGCGCCGCGACCCTCGAGCACCAGCATCGAGAGCCCCTGCCCGCGCGCCAGAAAATCGCGGTTAAAGCCCCCGAACGAAAAGTGCCGAGGCGAGTGCGGGACGATCCCGCTCGTATCCGCGAGCGCCAGCAATTCGATGTACACGTTCGGCAGCTGGATAATGTGGTTTTGCGTGCCCCAGCTTCGAGGATGCTGGTTGCGGGCGCCCACCGTGAACCCGAGCCGACGATAAAGGTCGGCGGCGGCATCGAGATCGCGTACTGCGTGGACGATATGATCGAGCCCGCGGGTCATTGCCGTCGCATTACACCAGCCGGCTCCGCTCCACCGCCGCACCGATGAACGATGAGAACAGCGGGTGCGGCTCGAATGGCCGCGATTTCAGTTCGGGGTGGAACTGGACGCCGATGAACCAGGGATGATCCTCGTATTCGATGATTTCCGGCAGAATGCCGTCAGGCGACATGCCGGAGAAACGCATGCCGCGTTGCTCGAGCCGGCCCTTATAGGCGGTATTGACCTCGTAACGATGCCGATGGCGTTCGGAAATTTCCGTTGCGCCATAAATCTGCGATACCCGGCTGCCGCGCGTGAGCACGGCATCATAGGCACCGAGCCGCATGGTGCCGCCAAGATCCCCACTCGCGGTGCGCTTCTGCAGTTCGTTGCCTTTCAGCCATTCGGTCATAAGGCCCACGACCGGTTCGGACGTTGCGCCGAACTCGGTGGAGTTGGCGCTTTCAATGCCGCACAAATTTCGCGCGGCCTCCAGCACAGCCATCTGCATGCCGAAACAAATGCCGAAATAGGGGACCTGCCGCTCACGTGCGAATTGCGCAGCCTTGATCTTGCCCTCCGCACCCCGCTGGCCGAATCCGCCAGGCACCAGAATCCCGTTGACGTGCTCAAGGAACGGGGTGGGATCTTCGTTTTCGAAGACTTCAGACTCGATCCAGTCAAGATTGACCTTCACCTTGTTGGCTATCCCGCCGTGCGAGAGTGCCTCGATCAGTGATTTGTAGGCATCCTTCATGCCGGTATATTTGCCGACAATAGCGATAGTGACATTGCCTTCCGGATTGCGCACGCGCTCGTTGATGAGCCGCCAGCGCTCGAGGTCGGGCGCCTGACGCGGTTCGATCCCGAATGCGTCGAGCACCTCGG
>JBGQLL010000155.1:0-7717 GCA_041500065.1 Pseudolabrys sp. | reverse complement strand
CGCCCAGAGCGAGCCGCGCAAGAATCGCGCGCCGCGTCGGATCGGCAAGAGCCGCAAAGGTCGCGCTGAGACGGTCGGTCGTCATTTTGAATTAAACCATATAGTTAAATAACCGTTCGGTTAAATACCAAACAAACTTGCAGACGTCAACCGCGGTTACTGGAGACCGGAGAGACACAGTTTGATTGCATTGATTGCATTGAGATCGTTATTGTGTAAGTGTTTTTACGAAAAGGAGTTTTCGTGGCCTCTCTGACCGTTCGCCAGCTCGACGACCGACTCAAGAAGCTGCTGCGCCTGCGCGCGGCGCGGAGCGGGCGCTCAGTCGAAGATGAGGTTCGGACAATCCTGCGGAAAGCCGCGGAAGAGACTGGAACGGAGGCGCCCGACCTAATCGAACCGCTGTCGTCCCCAGCAAAACGTCGCGCTGCAGCCTCTCGTACCGCCGTACCGGCCGGTGCGAAACGAGTGCTCCTTGTCATCGGGGGCGGTATCGCCGCCTATAAATCGCTTGATCTCATTCGCAGGCTGAAGGAATGCGGCGTTGCCGTGCGATGTATCTTGACGAAAGCCGCCGAGCAATTCGTGACGCCGCTTTCCGCGAGCGCGCTGCTGGGCGAACGCGTGTTCACCGACTTGTTCGATCTGTCCGGCGAGTTTGACGTCGGACACATTCGGCTTGCACGCGAAACTGACCTGATCGTGGTTGCACCGGCAACCGCCGACCTGATGGCAAAACTGGCTGGCGGTCATGCCGACGATCTCGGCACAACGGTGCTCCTGGCAACGACCGCAAAAATTCTCCTGGCGCCGGCGATGAATCCACGCATGTGGGCGAACAAGGCAACGCAGCGCAATCTGGCGCAACTCATTGCAGAGGGCATCGCGCTCGTTGGCCCGAACGAAGGCGAAATGGCGGAGGCGCATGAGCGTGGCCTCGGCCGTATGGCCGAACCGCTGGAAATCGCTTCTGCGATCGAAAAATTGCTTTTGGCCGAAACGATACAATTACTGCAAGGCCGACGCGTGCTGGTGACATCCGGCCCGACGCATGAGCCGATCGATCCGGTGCGCTACATCGCCAATCGCTCGTCCGGAAAACAGGGACACGCCATCGCCGAGGCAGCTGCTGCCGCCGGCGCCGATGTCACGCTTGTGAGCGGCCCGGTGAATGTGCCTGATCCGGCCGGTGTGAAAGTGATTAAAGTCGAGACGGCAGGTGAAATGTTGCAAGCGGTTGAACACGCACTGCCGGTCGACGTTGCGATCTTCGCCGCCGCTGTCGCCGATTGGCGCGTTGCCAATGCCGGCGAACAGAAGCTCAAGAAGCAGGCAGGCAAGGCAACGCCGGATCTATCGCTCGTGGAGAACCCGGACATTCTTGCCACCGTCGCGAAACGAAAAACGCACCGGCCAAGACTGGTGATCGGCTTCGCCGCCGAAACTGAGAACGTTACTGCAAATGCTAAAGCGAAGCTCGCCAGTAAAGGCTGCGATTGGATTTTGGCAAACGATGTTTCACCGCAGTCAGGCGTCATGGGTGGCGACCGCAACACAATAACGCTCGTGCGCGCCTCTGGCGTTGAAGCCTGGAAGCCGCAGACCAAGGACGAGGTGGCGGCCACTCTGATAACGCGCATTGCCGATGCACTTACGGGAAGCAAGACGTGAGCGATACCGAAGTTCGGGTGATGCGGCTACCGCACGGCAAAGATTTGCCGCTGCCGTCCTATCAGAGTGCACACGCCGCCGGGCTTGACCTCGTCGCGGCGGTGCCCGCCGACGCACCACTGACACTCGCACCCGGCGCCCGCGCGCTCGTTCCAACAGGGATCGCGATCGGCCTTGCCCAAGGTTGCGAAGCCCAGGTTCGACCACGCTCCGGCCTCGCCGTGAAGCACGGGCTGACAGTACTCAACGCCCCCGGCACAATCGATGCCGACTACCGCGGCGAGATCCAGGTCCTGCTCGTAAACCTCGGTCGCGAGGTAGTGACGATCACGCGGGGCATGCGGATCGCCCAATTGGTGATCGCGCCGGTTGTAAGGGCACACATATTGGAAGTCGTATCTCTTGATAAAACCACGCGCGGAAGCGGTGGTTTCGGTTCAACCGGCAATTGAGGCGCCGTCGCCATTCTTACGACTGGACGGGTTCGAGGCCGTAGCCTAATACCGTTCGACTTTGTTGCTACCGGGAGTGGTGCCCCCAATGCAGTTGGTGTCCCGTAAGGGCGTGCTTGCTATTGCCGCCGTCATCGACGTTGCAATAAATGCCCGCGCTCGCCCGGTCTCGGCCAAGGCACTGGCCGCACGGCATCGGTTGCCACCGCGCCATCTTGAGCCGGTGCTGCAAGCGCTGGTGCGGGATGGCATCCTCAAAGGTATCCGCGGACCACACGGGGGCTACGCGCTCGCTCGCGAACGTAACCGCATTACGGCGGACGACATTTTACGCTCAGCAGCCACGGCCGAGGACGTCGGAGAGCCGCCGCTACCTGGCTCTGCCCTCGTCCATCATGTGGTCCGGCCGGCGCTTGCTGAAACCGAGCGGACCGTCTCTGTCGCGCTTGGCCGCATAAATATCGATGACATGGTCAAGCGCGCCGAAACGCTGAAATAGCCGAAAACCCTGACCTTTGCAGAGCCTGTTCACGGTCTGGACTCTTTCGGCACGATTCACCTTAGGGGTAAAGTCGACCGATTCGCGGGGAACGGCGTGGCGGACGCCGCCCTTGCATCCCTGGGGCAAGTCTGAATGCCGGAGACAATCCGGACGGCGAACGAGAGGCTGCGTTCTCGTCCGTGGCGGGGCGGATTCCTCGTCGCCTTCGCGACCGTAAATCTTTTGATCGTGCCGGGCTCGGCGGCTCGCGCCGACGCGCGTGTCGCCGCGATCGCGGTCGATGCTGTCCATCGCGCTATAGCTGCACTTCGCGGGCAAGAAATTACCTTGCTTACACTTCTGCTCGCCCTACTCGGTTTGGGGCTGTTCGCAAGCGTCGTACTATTTCGCGCACGCAAAGTCGCCGATCGCATCGAAACCGATGCGCGGGACGAAGTAAGCGCGTTGCAGGCCGAGGTCGACCGCTTCAAAGCGCTGTTGTTATCGGAGCCGCAGATAGTGGTGACCTGGGCGACAGACACCGAGCAGCCAGAGATTCTTGGTGACATCGCGATGGCCACATCCGGAAGTGTCCCCGAGCGAGTTCTTGCATTCGGCATTTGGCTCGATCCCGTAGCTGCCCACCGTATGGAGCAGGCGGTGGACACTTTGCGTCGCGACGGCCGCGGCTTTGTAATGACGCTCACCACCCGCGCGGGACGTCCGATAGAAGCGGAAGGACGCGCCATCGGCGGACGCGCAGTGCTGCGATTGCGTGACATAAGTGGCATCGAGCAAGAGCTGCTGGATCTCGCGGCGCGCCACGACCAGCTGCTGAGCGATGTCGAAACTATGCGGACGTTGCTTGACTCTCTGCCTGCCCCCGTGTGGGCGCGCGACACCGCTGGCCAACTCGTCTTTGTAAATTCGGCTTATGCGCATGCGGTAGAGGCTGAAACTCCGGCCGATGCAGTGGCGCGCCGGCTGGAGTTGCTTGATCAACCCGCGCGCACCGATGTCGCACGCGCTCGCACCGCAAGCGAGGCATATGCCGGCCGGTTGCCAGCCATCGTAGCAGGCGAGCGTCGCATGTTCGAAGTCATTGATGTGCCGAGTGGTGCCGGCAGTTCGGGCATCGCGATCGACCGTACAGAAGTAGAAATCATGCGTGCCGAACTTGCACGCATGATCGAGGCGCACCGCCGTGTTCTCGATCAGCTGGCGACCGGCGTCGCAATCTTCAATGTCGACCGTAAACTCACCTTCTATAACACTGCGTTTCGCTCGCAATTTGAACTTGATGCCGGTTTTCTCGATCAGACTCCGACGGATGCAGCGGTGCTCGATTCGTTACGCAGCAAACGCAAGCTGCCTGAGGAGCAGGATTTCCGGCAATGGAAACAGCAGCTGTACGAGGCGTACCGAGCCGTCGAACCGAAGGAGCACATGTGGCATCTGCCGGACGGACGCACGCTGCGGGTGGTCACCACGCCTAACCCGGAGGGCGGGGTCACGTATCTTTATGACGATGTCACCGAACGGTTGGACATGTATCGCCGGTACGATGCGCTCATCAAGGTACAGACCGAGACGCTCGACCATGTCGCCGAAGCCGTGGCCGTGTTCGGCAGTGACGGCCGCGTGCGATTGCACAATCCGGCGTTCCAGCGGATGTGGAAGTTATCGCAAAACACGCTCGACCAGCACCCGCATGTCGAAGCAGTGACCGCGTGGTGTCAGGCGTTACACGACGACAACACGGTTTGGCGGAATCTTCGCACGTCGGTGACCGCAATCGACAATCGCGAGCCGATTACCGCGCGCATCGAGCGACGCGATGGTGCGGTGCTTGATCTGGCCACTATGCCGCTGCCCGACGGCGCCACCCTGGTGACGTTCCAGGATAGAACTGACACCGTCAACGTCGAGCGCGCCTTGCGTGAACGTAACGAGGCGCTCGAGGCTGCCGATTCGATCAAGATCGATTTCGTGCACCACGTGTCCTACGAGCTGCGTTCGCCTCTCACCAACATTATCGGCTTTGCAAACTTGCTTGGCGACCCGGCGTTTGGCTCACTGACGCACAAGCAAAGCGAATATCTCGGGTACATTACGGCCTCAACAAATGCGCTGCTCGCGCTCATCAACAATATTCTCGACCTCGCCACTATCGACGCAGGCGCCATGACGTTGAACTTGGGTGATGTCGACATCCGCGCCAGCATGGAAGCCGCCGCGGAAGGCGTGCAGGATCGCCTCGTCAAAAATCGAATTGCGCTTGACATCCGCGCTCCGGTCAATATCGGCACGTTTACGGCCGATGAACGCCGTTTACGCCAGATTTTGTTCAACTTGCTGTCCAATGCGGTCGGTTTTTCGCCCGCGGGCGAAACGGTTACACTATCGGCCGAGCGGCATCCGAGTGCGGTGATTTTCAGCGTGACCGATCATGGACCGGGCATTCCGCCGGAAGCAAAGGACAAGGTGTTCGACTGGTTCGAGACCGATTCCAAGGGCTCACAACATCGCGGTCCTGGTCTCGGGCTATCTCTTGTACGCTCATTCGTCGAGTTACATGGCGGAACGGTGACGATTGATTCCGCTCCCGGGCAGGGCACCACTGTTACCTGCGTGTTCCCGGAAGAGCATATCGCGAAGCAAACGGCGGCATAAAAGCACCAGGCTCCGAGCGCTGGTTTATCCGCGTGCGATTCTGGCGCGGGACTGCGCCATCCGTTTATAACGGTAGCAATCTTGTAGCGGATGATTCGATGTTCCCTACCACCTCCGCCGATTACAGCTTTACGGCGACTATCGTCGACGAGGCCGCAACCTATTCGCTGATGACAGACGTCGCCGCCATCATTGAGCCTGGCGATGTGATTACCCTGTCCGGAGATCTGGGTGCCGGCAAGACCACATTCGCCAGGGCCCTCATCCGCTATCTCGCCGGCGACGACACCATCGAAGTGCCGAGCCCGACTTTCACGCTGACGCAGACCTATTCTCTGCAGCGTTTCGTGGTGGTACACGCGGATCTCTACCGGTTGGCTGGGTCAGCTGAGTTGGCTGAGTTGGGCTTGGATGATGCTCCCGAAGGTGCGGTCACTCTCATCGAATGGCCGGATCGCGCAGCCGGTCATCTGCCACCCGATCGGCTCGACATCGCTTTGACGCTGGAACCACAGAACGGGCCGAATGCGCGCACCGTTCGCATCACCGGCTACGGCACCTTCGCACCAAAGGCTGAACGCATTCTGACGATCCGCCGCTTCCTCGATCGTTCCGACTTCGGCCGGGCCGAGCGCCGTCGCATTCAAGGCGATGCCTCGACCCGCAGCTACGAACGGCTCAATCGCGATGGCGCAACCTATGTCTTGATGAATTCACCGAAGCGCCCAGACGGGCCCCCGGTCCTTGGTGGTAAATCTTACAGTGCAATCGCGCATCTGGCCGAAAGCGTCACGCCGTTTGTCGCCATGGCGCTTGCCTTGCGCGCGCTTGGATGCTCGGCGCCCGCAATCTTCGCTTCCGATCGCGAGGCCGGCCTGCTGGTGATCGAGGATCTCGGCGACGAACTGGTGGTCAAAGATGATCCGCCAACTCCAATCGAATCGCGCTACGAGATGGCAACCGATCTCCTCGCCGAATTGCATCAAGAGACGTTGCAAGAGGTGTTGCCGGTTGAGCCCGGCGTCACCTATCGGCTACCACGCTATGACATGGATGCTTTCCTGATCGAGGTGGAACTATTGCTCGACTGGTATCTACCGAAACTCGGAGCCAGAATTTCCACCGCCAAACGCGACATTTACAGGTCACTCTGGCGCGAGGCCTTGCTCCCCGTAACAAACGCGCAGACTTGGGTGTTACGCGATTTTCATTCACCCAATCTTCTGTGGCTGCCCGAACGCGAGGGCACCGCTCGCATCGGCTTGCTCGACTTTCAGGATGCGGTGATGGGCCCAGCCGCTTACGATGTTGCTTCGTTGTTGCAGGACGCACGCGTTGACGTGCCGGAATTGATTGAGATCGGGCTACTGTCGCGATACACGCGCGCACGCCGATCCGCCGATGCTGCCTTCGATGCCCCCGCTTTCGCGCGCGCCTATGCGACACTTGCCGCACAACGCGCGTCCAAAATACTCGGTATCTTCGCGCGACTGGAGCGACGTGACCACAAGCCGCAATACTTGCGTCATCTCCCGCGGGTATGGGCCTATCTGCAACGCTCGCTGGCGCACCCCGCGCTGGAGCCACTCGCGGCCTGGTATCGGGTCAATGTGCCACCGCTGAAAGTCTGACGGATGGCCGCACCACAAACAAAAGTTGTTCCACGCCGCGCCATGATCCTCGCCGCCGGACTCGGCACGCGCATGCGTCCACTCACCGACACGCTCCCCAAACCGTTGGTGAAAGTTGCCGGCAAACCGCTTATCGACCACGTATTGGATCGACTGGCGGAGGCCGGCGTTGAACGCGTGGTCGTCAATGTGCACCACCTTGCCGATCAGATGCAACGACATCTGGCGCACCGAAAGCGGCCGCAGATCGTGATCTCCGACGAGCGCGGCCTGCTGCTTGGCACCGGCGGTGGCGTGAAAAAGGCCTTGCCCGAACTGGGCGATGCGCCTTTCTTTCATATCAATTCTGACACCATCTGGATCGACGGCGTGAAGCCCAATCTCGCGCGGCTCGCCGATGCCTTCGAGCCCGCCGCAATGGACGCGCTTTTGCTGCTTGCACCAACGACCGGCAGTATTGGTTATTCAGGGCGCGGCGACTTCGCGATGGCGGCGGATGGCCAGCTCCGCAAACGCGCCGAGCAGGAGGTAGCGCCGTTCGTCTATGCGGGCGCTGCAATTCTGTCGCCAGCGCTTTTCAAAAGCACGCCGGAAGGGGAACTTTCATTGACGACATTATTCGACCGAGCCTCACAAGCGGGACGGCTCCACGGTCTGCGGATGGAAGGCCTGTGGATGCATGTCGGCACGCCAGACGCTATTGCCTTGGCCGACGCCGCGATCAAGGCGAGCACAACCTGAATTCTTCTGTATGCTTCGCCGATGACCACTGGCCCCAACGTCTTCAACATTCCGGCGTCAGCGCCATT
>JBGQLL010000154.1:0-7746 GCA_041500065.1 Pseudolabrys sp. | reverse complement strand
CGGCGCAGAATTACGATGTCGGGCGCTACGAAGGATTTGCCCACCTCAATCAGCGTTTTCGGCACGGCGACGACGCCGAGCCAGGTGTTGATGCAGATCGGGAACAGCGCCATCAGGAACACAACCGCGACTTTGACCGCAAAGCCGAGGCCGAGCCACAGTATCAGCAACGGGACCAGCGCAACCAACGGCATGGCGTAACCGGCGGTGACGTAGATACCGAGCGCGGCCTCCGCCACACGAAAGCCCCCAATCAGGAGGCCGAGCGGCACGCCGATCAGAATCGCAAGCGCGTAGCCGAGCAGAAACGGCCGTAAGGAATCGTAAAGTGCCGACCACAATTGACCGCTGACCGCCAGGTCCCAAAAGGCGACCGCGATGGCGGTTGGGTAGGAGCCAAAAACCGGATTTACGCGGCGGCCGAATATCTCCCAAAGCACCAACATGACCGCGATAGACGCAAGTGTAATGACCCAGCGCGGCAACGGCTTCCGCTCAGCGGTTTCCGTTTCCGCGGCTGCTGCGGTCTTCTGTTGTCTGTTCGCGATATCGACCATCAGTGAACCGTTGAACCATCGTGAATCGCGCGCCAGACCCGATAGCGCGTCTCGGCGAATTCCGGCGCACCGCGCACAACACCAAGATCAGGGCGCGGCCGTTTAAGCGGCACATCCATAATCTCCTGCACGCGGCCATTTTTCATGACGACGATGCGATCGGCGATCAGCACGGCTTCATCGAGATCGTGGGTGACAAACAGAATGGTCTTTCCGGTGCGCCTATGTAAATCGAGCAATTCGCCTTGCAGCGACTCACGCGTCTGCGCATCGAGCGCCCCAAACGGCTCGTCCATCAATAGAACCTTGGGATCGATGGCGAGTGCGCGCGCGATGCCTACGCGTTGTTTCATGCCGCCGGAGAGCTGGTGTGGGCGGCGATTTTGAGAATCTTTCAGGCCGACGAGGTGCAGATATTTTTCTGCGGTTTCGCGTAGCACGGCTCCGCGCATACCTTTCATTTCCAGGCCAAACATCACGTTTTGCAAAGCAGAGAGCCATGGCAGCAATTCGGCATGCTGGAAAACCATGCCGCGATCGTGGCCGCAGCCATTGATCTCGTGCCCATCAACTGTGACTCGGCCGCCGCTCGATGGATCAAGCCCCATAGCGACACGCAGCGCCGTGGTTTTGCCGCACCCAGAAGGCCCGATCAGCGCGACGATTTCGCCGTCCTTGACCGAAAAATTGACGTGGTCGAGCGCCTGAACATGATGGACTTCACCTTCCACGCGCAGGGAAAAGCGTTTGGACACGTCAAGGAAAGTCACCTCACCCATTCAATTCTCCAAATTGGAATCCGCTCAGTGACCGACCAGTTGCAGCGCCTTTTCGCGATACTCAGGCGCGGTAACGGTCTTCAGATCGAGCGGGGCCTTCAGTCTACCCGCTTTTACCATCTGATCCTGAATCCATTGGATCTTCTCCGCCGGTAACGGCAGCGTCGGATCAACGGCATGGTGCTGAATGGCGTCATCATACACGAAGGCCGGGCGCGGATCGTCCGGTTTCGCGTGGGTGAGCTGGCGTGTCAGAGCGATGGTCTCGTCCCTGTGCGAGAGCGCAAAACGCAATGCGCTCATTTCGGCAGCAAGGAATTTCACGGCATCATCGCCTCGCTCGGCCAGTTTCTTGGCGGTGGACACCAAGCACACGCGCAGGAAATTCGGAACAGCATCGCGGCCAGCGACCAGCAGGTGAATATTCTTTGGCGCAACGGGCTGATATTCGTTCGATATCACCGCGGCATCGACAACGCCGCCGATCAATGCCTGGTAGCGGTCATTGTCGCCACCGACAGCGGCAAGCTTTACGTCGGTATCAGAGACACCGAATTTCGCCAGCGCCGAACGCGCGAGCATGTCGGGCATGGAGTTCGGAGCCGACACCGCGATCTGCTTGCCTTTCAAATCCTCGACTTTGGCGATCTTGTCGCTGGCATAAATTCCGTGCGGCACCACGATCCAATGGCAGCCGAGCAGCTTGACGTCACCACCTTTGGAGTCGGCAGCAAACACGCCTTGCGGTCCGCCTTCGAAGCTGTCGAGCTCGCCGGCGATCAGCGCCTTCAGCGCGAGTTGATCGTCCTTGAACTGGGAGATTTCGATCTTGAGACCCTGTTTTTTGGCGAAGTCGCGCGTCGAAATCATCAGGAAAATGCCGGCATCAGCCTTGGCGTTGATCAATCCGTGTTTCCAGACCTTCTCCTGCGCCCCAACGGGAACGGAAAAGGCAAAGATCGCAGCGACGGCGATTGCGCCGATAGCGACCTTCTCGAACGCAGCGGTGCGCATGGCGAGATTCCTCCCTGAAAGCCAGTTCCATAAGGCCTCTGACCGGGCCCTTATTGCGGTGAACTTAACACCAATTTTATCGCAACGGGCATTCCCAAGACCAGTGGGCGGGACTAGCCTTTGGTCCACAAGCGTCGGCAAAGACGCGTCCACGCCGGGCCGCTGGCCGTAAGCCTGCGGCTTTAAATTTAGTTCAGGGAGCTGAACGCCATGTCCCAACGATTTACTCTGACTGTCAACGGCAAGTCCCACACCATTGATGCCGATCCGGATATGCCGCTGCTATACGCCTTGCGCGACAATCTCGGGCTCAACAATCCCCATTTCGGCTGCGGCCTCGCGCAATGCGGGGCATGCACTGTCCACCTCGATGGCCAGCCCACACGCTCTTGCATTACCGCAATCTCTACGATCGGTGACGCAAAGATCACGACTCTCGCGGGGCTCGGCACACCTGAGAAGCCTCATCCCCTGCAGACCGCCTATATCGAGGAGCAGGTGCCGCAATGTGGCTATTGCATCAACGGCTGGTTGATGACGGCCGCTGCTTTTCTGCGCGACAAGAAAAAACCGACGGAAGCCGAGATCAAGGACGCTCTCTCCGGTCTCAAGTGCCGTTGTGGAACGCACATCAGCATTGTCAAGGCGGTCAAGCGTGCCGCCGAGATGATCGGTTGAGGGAGATTGTCATGACAAAATTCGAACAAGCCTCGGCTTTCACGCGCCGCTCGGTGCTACTCGGTGGTGGCGCACTTGTTGTTTCTGTTGGCAGTGCGGTGTCGCTCGACACTTTACTGTCGATCCAGGCTGCCTTCGCACAAGGCGCCAAGCCGGCGCTAACGCCGGACCAATTGTCGTCTTATATCGCCGTCAATGCCGACGGCACTGTCTCTGCTTTCTTCGGCAAGATGGACATGGGTCATGGCCTGCATGTCGCCATCGGACAGATAGTCGCCGAAGAGCTCGACGTTCCCTTCAAGAGCGTCAAGGTTTACACGGGCGATACTGCAAACTCGGTAAATCAGGGCGGCGCCTCCGGTTCTACCGGCATCCAGATGGGCGGAAAGCAGATGCGCATGGCGGCAGCGGAAGCACGCCGCGTCCTCATCGAAATGGCGGCGAGCCAGCTGTCCGTACCGCCCGACAAGCTCGTTGTCGTAGACGGTGTCGTAGGCCCAAGCGATGACAAGTCCAAGCGCATTTCCTATGCGCAGATGATCGGCGGCAAATATTTCAATGTTCAGCTCGACTGGAACAAGCAATACGGCAACACCCTCTACGCGCCCGGCAAAGCGCGGCCAAAGAAGCCGAGCGAGCACAAGATCGTCGGCCAGCCGATCAAGCGCGAGGATGTGGCTCCCAAGGTTTTCGCACAAGAAGACTTCGTAACTGACATTAAAGTGCCGGGGATGGTCCATGGACGCATGATCCGCCCATCCGTCGCCGGTGCAGTGCCAGTGAAGGTCGATGAAAGTTCAATCAAGGACATTCCCGGCGCCAAAGTGGTGTGGGACAAAGGCTTCCTGGGCGTAGTCGCCGACAGGGAATGGGACGCAATCCAGGCGGCACAAAAGCTGAAAGTGGATTGGTCACCCGTCGAGCCGCCATTCCCCGAACAGGCTGCTCTCTATGATCACATTCGCAAAGCAGATGTGCGAAAACGCAATGTCGAGAAGGAAAACGGAAACGTTGACGACGCTTTCAAGACCGCCGCGAAGGTAATCGAGGCAGAGTATGAATGGCCGTTCCAATCACATGCGAGCATGGGACCGGCTTGTGCGCTGGTCGAGATTAAAGACGGGCAATTGACCTGCTGGAGCGGAACGCAGAAATCGCACTTCGTGCAGGAGGGCCTTGCTCTCACGCTCGACCTGCCGCTCGACAAGGTCCACGTGATCCATGTGACGAGTCCTGGCTCTTACGGCCGCAATGATGCCGACGACTGCGCCATGGACGCGGCCGTGCTGGCGAAGACGGCCGGCAAGCCCGTGCGCCTGCAATACATGCGCGAACAAGGCACCGGCTGGGATCCAAAAGGCCCTGCTTCGATCCACAAAGCGCGGGCGGCGATCGACGCCCAAGGCAAGGTCGTCGGATACGAATTCACCAGCAAGGGCTTCTCGCGGGTGGATGTGAACACCAACGGCGGCAAGCCGCATGACACGCTGGCCGGACAGACCCTCGGCGTTGCGCTGAAATCAGGCGACGGTTTCGGCGTCCCTGCAGAGTCATACGCTTTCGACAACAAGCGACTCGCCTGGGAAACGATCCCGCCGTTGCTCGACCGCTCGTCGCCATTGCGCAGTGCGCATTTGCGCGATCCGGTCGGCCCGCAGATCCACTTCGCGAGTGAATCATTCATCGACGAGGTGGCGGCTGCGGTGAACGCCGATCCGATCGAATTTCGGCTGCGTCACATCAAGGAGCCGCGCGACGTTGCGGTGATCAAGGCCGCCGCGGATGCCGCGAAATGGGAGACGCGGACCTCGCCGCGCCGCGATCAGAGCGGTAACAAGGTCTCGGGCCGCGGCATCGCCTACTCGCAGCGCAACGGCACGCGCGTTGCGATCGTTGCCGAGGTCGATATCGACCGCTCGACGGGCAAAATATTCGCACGCAAGTTCACCGTGGCGCACGATTGCGGGCAGATCATCAATCCCGACGGCTTGGTGAAGTGTATTGAGGGAAACATCGTGCAGGGTGTCAGCCGCACATTGTGGGAAGAAGTGACCTTCGACCGCAAGACCGTGACCAGCGTGGATTGGCTGACCTACCCGATCCTCGACATCACCGAGACGCCGGCCGAGGTGAACGTGGTACTGATCAATCACCCCGAGCTGCCGCCGACCGGCGCCGGCGAGCCGTCGATCCGCCCAGTGGCGGCGGCCATTGCCAACGCCATCTTCGATGCGACCGGCGTGCGCATCCGCCGCGTGCCATTTTCGCCGGACCGGGTGAAATCGGCACTGAGCTGACCATCAGGCAGGCGCGAGACGGGAGATACTGTCTCGCGCCGCCTTGATGATATCGGGTACAGCAGCATCGTTACCCGGCGCCATGATATGGACGCCGGCAACATGTGGCACTGCCGCCAATTCATGCACCATTTCTATGCAGATTTGGCGGCCTTCCGCCGTGGGATCGCTCGCGCGCTCCATACGATGAATAAGCGCGTCAGGAATGACGGCTCCGAACAGCTTTTCCTTGATCCAGCGCGCTGATTTGGCCGAGCGCAGCGGCACAATGCCGATCAGGACCGAGAGTTTGTCGGTCACACCATGCTCGGCGAGCCGCGCCATGTAGCGGCGCACAAGGCCGGCGTCCATACAGAATTGCGTCTGCACGAATTGCGCGCCGGCGTCGAGCTTGGCTAACAGGCCGGTCGGTCGCCAGCCGGGCGTTGGATCGATTGGATTGTCGGCACTCCCGAGGAAAAAATCGACGCGTCCTGTGATCTTGCGACCAGTGGGTAGCTCCCCGGTGTCGCGCAGCCGCCGTGCAGTATCGAGCAGCGAGCGCGGATCAAGATCAAACACCGGCATAGCATCCGGCTGGTCACCGGCGCTAGGATCATCACCGCGGAGCATCAGCAGGTTGCGCACGCCCGAGGCTGCCGCGCTCAACAGGTCGCTTTGCAACGCGATACGATTGCGATCACGGCAGGTGAGCTGAAGAATCGGTTCGATCCCCTGCTCCACGAGCATGGCGGCAGCAGTGACGGCGCCGAGATGGGGCCGCGCGCCGGCACCGTCAGTAATATTGACGGCATCGGCAAGGCCCTTGAGCGGTCGCGCTTTTGCCAACAATTCAGCGCGGTCGGCGGAAACCGGCGGCGTTACTTCCGCGGTAATAACGAAGCGGCTTGCGCGCAACTTCTCTTGCAGGGTCCCTGGCATCTATCCCACGTCGCAAAATCCAGTGGACGTTGCAAGGGCAACAATGGGAAAAGTGGTGACGGCGCAACACCGCGCAACCGCGCAGGCAACGATGTTTCAGCTGGCGAAATCAATCGACGATGCAATCGCGCCGATTGTCGACGGCTGCATGTTGGTGGTGCCGCGTGAAGTTTCCGGCGTGCCAATGGCGGCGACCCGCGCACTTATTAGGCGCGGGGTGAAGCGATTGCATCTTGTGGCGCTACCGACCTCGAGCCTGCAGGCCGACCTTCTGATCGGCACCGGTTCTGTCGAAACATTGGAGACGAGCGCGGTCAGTCTCGGCGAGTTTGGTTCGGCGCCGCGCTTCGCCGCTGCGATCACAGCGGGCGCGATCAAAATGAAAGACGCCACCTGTCCGGCCCTGCACGCGGCGCTTCAGGCGTCGGAAAAAGGCGTGCCGTTTATGCCGTTGCGTGGACTCATTGGTTCGGATGTCCTGAAATATCGAGACGACTGGAGGGTGATCGACAGCCCGTTTGGCAACGACGATCCGATTGTGTTGCTGCCCGCGATCAAACCGGACGTGGCGTTGATTCACGCGCCGATGGCCGATCTGTTCGGTAACGTCTGGATCGGGCGGCAGCGCGAACTGGCCACCATGGCGCACGCCGCAGACAGGACTATCGCAACGGTCGAAAAGATTCACGAGGGCAACCTGCTGGACGATCCGACGCTTGCCGCCGGCACGCTGCCGGGCTTCTACATCGAGAGCATCGCGCTCGCCGAGCGTGGCGCATGGCCCCTGGGGCTGCCGGATTTCTATGCCGCCGATTCGGACCATCTTGCCGAATACGCCCGCATGGCGGCAACGACGGAAGGCTTTGCCGATTATCTGGAACGGTACGTATATGAACGCCGCGCCGCGTGAACGAAACTTCCGCGACGAGGAGTTGCTCGCCGACGTGATTGCACGTCTGATCGGCGACGTACGCCACGTGGCTGTCGGCAACGCATCACCAATCCCGGCAACCGCAGCGCTGCTCGCGCGCGCGCGCGGCAAAGGGCGTCCTTATGTTTCATTGCTGCAAAGCCGAAAGCATAATTTCTTCACCGATGGTGCTCGCGAACTGTTCGACTGCGCCGGCCAAGGCCGCATCGACGTTTTTTTCCTCTCCGGTGGGCAAATCGACGGACAGAGCAACGTCAACCTTGTGAGCACCGGCGACTACGCACATCCGAAAGTGCGCTTTCCTGGATCGTTTGGCTCCGCCTATCTGTACTACGTGGTGCCGAAAGTGATCCTTTTCCGCACCGAGCATTCACGCCGTACGCTCGTGTCCAAGGTTGATTTCATCAGCGCGCCCGGCACAAGCGAAACCAATGTCTATCGCTCGGGCGGCCCAATCGCCCTGGTGACCAATCGTTGTCTGTTCACCTTCGCAAACCGTCGCTTTGTGCTGACTAGCGTACACCCCGGCCATACGATCGATGAGGTTGTCGAAAACACGGGCTTTGATT
>JBGQLL010000153.1:0-7754 GCA_041500065.1 Pseudolabrys sp. | reverse complement strand
CCTCGACCCAACCGAGTTCAGCCAAGCGACCAATCAACGCTGCATAGCTGGGGTTGTCTCCGGCTGAACATGAACTGTAAGCGAGGACGCCGATGCGCTTGGGCGCGTCCGCGGCCCGACCGCCTGTGATTGGCGCGACCAAGAGGGCGAGCAGGAGTCCGGATCGAGCCAGCCTGCCACCGAGCAAAGCAAGTAGATCCCGCCGCCTCATGCCCGCCTGCAGTGCAGGAGTGTCTCGCTGTCCATTCGGGTCAGATTGGCATTACCTCACAAACTCTATCTCAAGACGTGGCGGCTTGCGAGGTCTGACTGACCCGAACAGGCCCGATGCTCGATGTCGGCTTGGGGTCAATCGCGTCATTTTGACCACCTGCCGACGACTTCCGGTCTTCCCCGGTAAGCGGACATTCTCAGGGTCTGTCCGCATGTCTCAAAGGTGCGGTGGTCTCAACCGGTCGAAGCAACACTTTATCTTAAAGGGAAAAGATGGAGTGTGGCGATGGATCAGGGATTTCGTCGAGGGTTTACAACGGCCGAGAAGACGGAGTTATGGGATCGCTGGCAGCGCGGGGAGTCGCTCAAGGCGATCGGGCGGGCGTTTGGCAAGCCGTCATCGTCGATTTATTTTCAGGTGTCACCGCACGGTGGGATTCGTCCAGCTCCTCGACGTCGTTCGCGGTTGGCGCTGACGCTCAGGGAACGCGAGGAGATATCGAGAGGCATTGCGGTACATCGATCGGCAAGATCGATGGCAGGGTTGCTGGGCCGCTCGCCCTCGACGGTGAGCCGGGAAATTAACCGGAATGGAGGCTATGATGGCTACCGAGCGGCTTTGGCGGATGACAAGACCTGGGCCCGAGCCCGCCGTCCGAAACGTTGCAAGCTGGCGACCAATCCCTGGTTGCGACAGGCGGTGGCCAGCAAGCTGAGATTAAATTGGGCGCCCGAGCAGATAGCCGGCTGGCTTAAGAGAGCCCATCCTGAAGACGAGTGTAAACAGGTGTCACACGAGACCATCTATCGCAGTCTCTTTGTTCAGGCCCGCGGGGTGCTCAAGAAAGAGCTGCTTTGCCATCTTCGATCGAAGCGCACGATCCGCCGATCGAAACAGGCGGGTCTCCATGACGATGGACGGGGACAAATCAAGGATCCCGTCTCGATCCGCCAGCGACCGGCAGCGGTTGAAGATCGGGCGGTGCCTGGCCATTGGGAAGGCGATCTGTTGTCCGGGTCGAACAACAGCTATATCGCGACTTTGGTCGAACGTCATACCCGTTACGTGATGTTGGCGAAGGTGGCCAATAAGGACACCCGGACGGTGGTAACCGCGCTCATCAAGCAGGCAAAAAAGCTACCGAGTGAGCTGTACAGGTCGCTGACCTGGGACCGGGGCAAGGAACTTGCGGATCATCGACGATTTACGTTGACAACCAACATCGACGTTTACTTTTGCGATCCGCAAAGCCCGTGGCAGCGCGGGTCGAATGAGAACACCAATGGTCTGCTGCGACAATACTTTCCCAAGGGCACCGACCTGTCGGTGCACTCGCAAGCCGATCTGAACAAAGTGGCGCGTCAGCTCAACGAACGGCCACGTCAGACCTTGCAATTTGAAACCCCAGCAGAGAGATTTAACGCCTGTGTTGCGTCGACCGGTTGAGCCGGCTACGCAACCCGGACATGGGCCTTGATCAACAATTGACGCCGGTTCTGTGCCATTTCTCGCACACCTCCCCGCCGCGACGTGCTAGGCTTCAAACCTTGCATAAGCGTGTTCTTGCGGGGTGTGATGCGACGGCGCGAGGTCATCACGTTTCTCGGAGGCGCGGTGGCTGCTTGGCCGCTCGCCGCGCGTGCGCAGAAATCGTCGCACCGGATTGGGTGGCTTGTATACGGCGATGCCAAGTTGGGGCCGATCGATCAGTCGTTGAAGGATGCGCTCGCTCAGGCCGGTCTCGTTGACGGCCGCAATATCGAAATTGTCTTCCGCTATGCCAATGGCATATCGGATCTGGTTGCGGAATTAGCCGCCGAACTTGTCGCGCAAAGGCCCGACCTTCTGCTCGCCGTTGGCGGTGATCTTGTCAAGGCGCTGTTCGACGCAAGTAAAGGCAGCATACCCGTCGTCGGTGGCGTTAGCGATAGCCCAATGCGGGCGGGAATTGCCGCGTCTCTTGCCCGGCCGAGCAAGAATTTCACCGGCATCACGTTTCTCACGGATGAAATGGCGGCCAAGCGGATAGAACTCCTCAAGGAAGTGGCGCCCAACGCAAGGCGCGTTGCGGTGATTTTCAATCCCCAGCATTTCGACGATGAAGTAACGTTTGCGCGGCGCGGAGCTGAATCGTTCGGCATCGAGCTAACGACCCACCCGATAAACAACGTCGCCGATCTCGATGCAGCGTTGCACGCGGCGAGCGCGAGCGGCGCCGATAGCCTGTTCGTCATCTCGTCACGGCTGACCGGCCTTGTTGCCGGCAAAATCGCCCAGCATGGTCAGGAGCGTCGGCTTCCCGTGATTGCTTCGTGGCGCGAATTCGTGGCCAGCGGCGCTTTGTTGTCGTACGGGCCAAGTCGGATCTTCGAAGCCAAACGTTTGGCGGGCTATGTGCAAAAGGTTTTGAACGGGTCAAAGCCGGCCGATTTACCTATCGAGCAACCCGTGAAATTCGAACTTGTTATCAATCTCAAGACCGCCAAGGCCCTCGGCCTCACCATGCCGCCGTCCATGGTAGCTCGCGTTGACGAACTGATCGAATAACCCAAGATGTCGCACGCTGAACGGAGCTCGCGTCCGTACTTAACAAAGTCTGACGCGCTAAAGCCGACATCGTGCAAAAGGGATGCTACGTTCAGCGGCCGTAGAGGCCGGTCAATGTCGCCTTCGCCAGAGTGTGGAAGTGCAGATCGAAGCCGACCAGCGCTGTGGAAGCCATATCGTTCTTGGCATCCGGCAGCTTGTCGACATCAACCGCGAAAACCGTGATCTGGTAATGATGCGGCTTGTCGCCGGCTGGCGGGCACGGGCCGCCATAGCCGTCGGCGCCGAAATCGGTCCGGCTCTGGATCGCGCCCTTGGGCATCAGCTTCTTCTTCACGTCGCCGGCGCCCTTGGGCAGCGAGGTCGTGCCGGGCGGAATATTGAACACGACCCAGTGCCACCAGCCGCTGCCGGTCGGCGCATCCGGATCGTAGATGCTGACGGCGAAGCTCTTGGTGGCGGCCGGCGCGCCGCTCCAGCTCAGGGCCGGAGAGAGGTTGCCGCCGGTGCAGCCGAAACCCTTGAAAACCTGTTCGTTGGCAATGGTGCCGCCCTCCTTGATGTCGGCACTGGTCAAGGTCATGTTCTGCGCATTTGCAGCACTTGCGCCCAATGCGCTGACGCCAAGCGCGGTAATCCAGACGGCCAGTCTTGTCATGGCAACTTCTTCCTTTCGATCACCGGGCTCTCTTGCTCCCGCCGATACCAGCCATAGCAATTTTCGGGATGGCGCGGAAGCGCAGGACGCGATACCCGAAAGGCAAGGCGAAGCAGTCAAGCATTCCGGGAGGACACCATGAACGAGGCGACCCGCATCCCACAGGCCTCCGTTGAACTCGGCGCCAGCGGCGAAGAGTTCCAGAACCTTCATGAGTTCGTGCGCAAGGCGCGCGCCAACCTCAACCAGAATGTCTGGGACTACATTGTCGGCGCCGCCGAAACCGAGACCACCATGCGCCGCAACCGCATGGCGCTCGACGAGATCGCGTTCCGCCCGCGCGTGCTGCGCAACGTTGCCAGGGTCGACGCCTCGGTCGAGGCGTTCGGCCGCAAATTACGCTTGCCGGTGGTGATTGCGCCGGTCGGCGCGCTCGAGCTGTTCGATCCCGGCGCCGCCGCAAGTGTCGCGCGTGCCGCCGGTACGTTCGGCGCCGCCCATATGTTGAGCTCGGTGTCAGAACCCGGTTTGGAGAAAACCGCCGAGGCCGCGCCCGACGCGTTGCGCATGTATCAGCTCTATGTCCGCGGCGGCGATGCCTTCGTCGAAGACTGCGTCAGCCGCGCCATCGCCGGCGGATACACCGCGTTCTGCCTGACGGTGGACACCGCGCACTACAGCCGGCGCGAGCGCGATATCGCCAAGCGTTACGTCCGCGCCAGCCGCGTCCGCGCCACCGGCGGCGACTTCCAGAAGGGGCTGGAGTGGCGGACCGTGAAGCTGATCAAGGACAAGTTCAAGATCCCGCTGGTGATCAAGGGCATCGCCACCGCGGAGGATGCGGCGATCGCGCTCGATCACGGCGTCGACTGGATCTACGTGTCCAATCACGGCGGACGCCAGCTCGACCACGGCCGCGGCGCCATGCAGGTGCTGCCCGAGATCGTCAACGCCGTCGCCGGCAGGGCGAAGATCATGGTCGACGGCTCGTTCTGCCGCGGCACCGATATCGTCAAGGCAATCGCATCCGGCGCCGATCTCGTCGGCATCGGCCGCCTGCAATGCTGGGCGCTGGCGGCGGCCGGCGAAGCCGGCGTGCTGCGGATGCTGGAGCTGCTCGAAGACGAAGTGATCCGGTGCCTCGGGCTGCTCGGCGTCAAAAATTTTGCCGAACTCGATAAATCCTATCTGCACGCGGCGACGCCTACGAACATGCCGAGCGTCTTCAGCGCGTACCCGCTGCTGGAGATCGAGCCCTATCGGTATTGATGCGCCGGATTCCCGGCAAAAAGCGTTTCTGGCTTTACCGATTGTTAGGCGTCAACGGGGAAGACTCGAGGTGTTGAGAGGCGCCCCTCATGTCCGACACAAGACGCATCGCCGCCGTGGTACTTCTTTTGGGACTGTCGACGTGTTTTCTCCCGCTGTTCAGCGTTTCGCCCCCAGCGCTTGGCAAGACGGAATGGTCAGCGTGGGATATCTTTAAGTTGATTGCCTCAGGACCAAATCCCGTAGAGTGGTTGCTTCAAACCAGAATAATCCGCCTGTGGGCCGTCTATGCGGCTCTCGCAAGTGGCCTGCTGCTTCTATGGTTGCCGCAATACCTCAAGGCGGTCTCGATATGCACCATGGTTAGCCTTTGGCTAATCTTGCGCTATGGGAGCGATCCTTATTCAATCTCACGCATATTAAAGAGGCAGGCCGGCTGGCATGAGGGGACCTTGATCGCAAACCCCGAGGCGTACGTCCTTCCCGCGCTTCTGGTATTCCTGCTTTTTGTTTTAGCGATTGAATTGAAAATTCGTCCACGGCCCGGCGAACCGTAAGTCATCATATCGCTTGCTGCAGACTGCCGTCCGGCATCGAATTTCAATGTCGCGGATTGGCACTTTTCGGATTTCGCGCGACGTCTGACGTCAGTCCGCAAATTGCGTCAAAACGCACACCGATTCATCATTGCCCGCTTCTCCGGCGGCCTTGCGCGGCACCGTGTCAGTTCATAACGCCCTGATATACCAGATTGCGAAGGAGCGAGCGGTAATGCGCTCCCTGCGCCGGCGGTATTTGCATCATCAAAACCGCAATCAGCTTCTCCTTCGGATCGACCCAAAAGGCCGTCCCGTATAGGCCAACCCAATAGAATTCTCCGGGCGATCCCGGCAGTGGATTGCGTCCGGCTTGATTGCGGACCGCGAACCCGAGCCCAAAGCCCTGGCCATCTTCGGGGGTCGGCGCCAACGCCTGCGCGTGAAAACCTAGCAGCGTTACCGTACTAAACGCGACGCCCGGCGGCAAGTGATCGGACGTCATGAACCCAACGGTCCTCGAAGACAACAAATGCGTACCGTCCAGCTCGCCGCCATTCAGCATCATCTGGGCAAACCGCACGTAGTCGGAAGCGGTTGAGACCATGCCGCCCCCGCCTGACATCCAATTGGGTCGCTTGGTCACATCAGGCATCGGCGGCCGTTTTCCGGTCGCCGCGTCGACCTGGGGCTGGGCGACGCGCGCGGCCTTCTCTTCGCTGACATAGAAACCCGCGTCAGGTAGTCCGATTGGTTTAGCGATACGGTCAGCAATGAATTGATCCAGGCTCACGCCGGAAACAACCTCGACGATACGCCCCAGCACGTCGGTGGACATGCTGTAATCCCAGGTGGTTCCGGGTTGGGCGGCAAGCGGAAGTTTCGACAGCTTCGAAACAAGCTCCGCCAGGGTCTGACCCGGGTCAAAGAGCTTTGCATCATTGTACGCCTGTTTGACGAGGGACTTGCCGAAAATGCCGTAGGTAAGGCCTGAAGTGTGCCGCAGCAGATCCTGCACCGTCATTTCGCGCCGTGCAGGTTCAAGGGATAATTCTGGATTTCCCGTGGCGGTATTGATTTTCTCCACTCCCACTTGAAGATTTTTGAACTCTGGCAGATAGACCGAGACCGGATCGAGCAACTGAAGCTTGCCCTCTTCGACCAACATCATTGCTGCTACGGAAATGAATGGTTTGGTCATCGACGCAATCCGGAAGATTGCGTCGGTCTTCATCGGCACCTGTTTCTCGCGATCCTGGAACCCGAACGCCTTGAAATAAGCCACCTTGCCATTGCGGGCGATCAAAACCACGGCTCCGGGTATCTCACCTCTATCGACATCCGCTTGGAACGCGCTCGTCAAGCGCTTCAGTCGTTCCGATGAGAAACCAACTCCTTCAGGCTGGCTCGCCCTGGGTAAACCCTGCGCAAGGGCTGAGAATGTAATGCACGTCGCCACTGCCGACATGCAAATCACCTTCCGGAACTTCATTCGGCCGTGTGTGCGCATATTTCCCTCCTGGCGTTCTCTACGCGGGCTCACCCGCAGGCTCAGCTCAACCTGCGCGGAATGACGTTGATGTATTTGATTCAAATCAAAAGGGCTCGGTGTTACGCGAGGCATCGATCAACCAACCAACACACCAGTCGGTCGCAAGACCTCATTTCCTCTCATGGCGCTTTTCGGACCTGGTGCCACGTCGGACTTGAGTCCGCAGGTTGCATCAAAACGGACATCGCTACACCGTTGCCCGCTTCTCCCGTTTTTCGTACACCACCCCGATGACCCGCCCTCTCCTCTCCCCCGGCTCGGCCGATGCGCTGTTGTTCGATCTCGGCCGCGTGGTGCTCGATATCGACTTCAGCAAGGCGCTGGCCTGCTGGGCCGGTCATGCCGGCTGCGAGGTAGCGCATCTGACGGAGCGATTTTCGCGCGGCGAAATCTATCAGCGGCATGAGACCGGAGAGATCGACGACGCCGAATATTTTGCCAGCCTCCGCACCTCGCTCGGCATCGGCATCTCCGACGCCCGGTTTCTCGAGGGATGGAACGCGATCTTCGCCGGCGAAATGCCCGGGATCGCGCCGCTGCTTGCACGCGCCGCGCAGCGGCTGCCGCTTTACGCCTTCTCCAACACCAACGGCGCCCATGTCGAACATTTCTCGGTCGTTTATGCCAGTGTGCTCGGCCATTTTCGTGAAATGTTTTTGTCGTCGGCAATCGGGCTTCGGAAACCGGACGCGGCGGCCTATGATCACGTGGTGAAAGCGATCGGGGTGCCGGCGGAGCGTATCGTGTTCTTCGATGATCTCGCCGAGAACATCGAAGGCGCACGCGCCCAGGGCCTGACCGCGGTTCACGTGACATCGCCCGATGACGTCGCCGAGGCGCTAGCCGCGCTTGGAATTTAGGAAGATTTGGAATTTAGGAAGATTTGGAATTTAGGAGTTTTGGCTTTGGGAGTTTTATCTTGGCGTTGATGCCGGTCACTGAGGCGCTTGCCGCCGTTCTCGCGGGCGCCGAGCCGCT
>JBGQLL010000152.1:0-7767 GCA_041500065.1 Pseudolabrys sp. | reverse complement strand
GCCGCGTTGAGGATGGGTGCCGCCGGGTTCAGCGCTCGCAATCGCGCGACGATGCGCTCGCATTGCGACATGTCCGCAAGGTCGGTCTTGGTCAGGATGATGCGGTCGGCGACCGCCGCCTGCTTGACCGCTTCGGCATGGGCATCAAGGGTCGCTTCGCCGTTGAACGCATCGACCACCGTCACGACACCGTCGAGCCGGTAGCGCAGCAAGAGATAGGGATGCGACATGGCGGTGTGCAAAACCGGAGCCGGATCGGCGAGCCCGGTCGTCTCCAGGAGGACACGCCGGAATTTGCAGCGTCGGTTGTCGAGATCGCGCAGCAGCGTTTCCAGCGCATCGACGAGGTCGCCGCGCATCGTGCAGCACAGGCACCCCGATTGCAGCAACACCATGTTGTCGCCGACATATTCGACCAGCAGGTGGTCGAGCGATACCTCGCCAAATTCGTTGATGATGACGGCGGTCTCCGCGAGCGCGGGATCCTTCAGCATCCGATTGAGCAACGTGGTCTTGCCGGCGCCGAGGAAGCCGGTGAGCACGGTCAGCGGTATCGGCGTCGGCGGTTGGCGCCGGTCGGCGCTCAGCCCGGGCTCGCTCATTGATTGGCCGAAGTGACTTTCGGTTTGGCCTGCTTTGCGGGCTTGGCGGTCTTCGCTGCCTTGGCTGCCTTGGCTGCCTTGCCCGAGTCGTCGGTCTTGGCCGCCTTCTCAGGACCTTCGGCCTTGGCGACGGCTTTCTTTTTCTTCTTTGGCGCGGCGCTTGCGGTCTGCACGACCGTATCCGGATGGTCGGCCGGCCCCGTGAACACCACGACCGGCGGGGTCGTTTCCACCGGCGGTCCAAGCACGAATTTGCCATTAGCGGGCTTCAGGCTCGACAACATGAAGGCCTGCTGACCACCCTCGGATTCATTGCCGGCGCTGGTCGCTTCTTCCGGCTCTTCTTCGTTCTCTTCAGAGGGTGGCTTGCGGCGATGGCCGCCGCACATTTCTTCTCGCAGGTTGGGCGGCTGCGCATCGACCGGGGCCAGCGCGTCGACGGTGCCGAGCGAGGGCGTCAGCCAGGCCAGGCCGCCGCTATTGAATCCGCGCTCAAGCAGCTGGGCCGCCTTTTGTGCGCGCACTGCACCAGACCAGGATCCGAGGACGACCGCAATCAACCGGCGGCCGTTGCGCGTGGCAGATGCAACAACGTTGTAACCGGAGGCACAGATGAAACCGGTCTTCATGCCGTCGGCGCCGGGATAGCGATCGATCAGCGAATTGTAATTTCGCATCACACGGTTGCCGTAACGAATCGACGAGATGTGCCAATAGCTGTCGTATTCCGGAAATTCGCGGATGAGCGCGCGCGCCAATATTGCGAGATCGCGTGCCGACGTAACGTGATTTTCCGCCGGCAACCCGTTCGGGTTGACGAAGTTGCTTTGCGTCATGCCGAGCCGTCGGGCATTGGCATTCATCAGGTCGGCGAATCCACCGATTGAACCGCCGACGCCTTCTGCGATGGCAACCGCCATGTCATTCGCTGACTTCACCATCAGCATCTTCAGCGCATTATCGATCGTCACAATCGTGCCGACGTTGAAGCCCATTTTGGTTGGCTGCTGGGCTGCTGCATTGCGCGACACTGTGAGGAGAGTGTTGAGCGAGATGCGGCCTTCTTTGATGGCGCGCAGCGTCGTGTACGCCGTCATTATTTTGGTGACCGAAGCGGGATACCACGGATATGTGGCATTCTCCGCGTGCAGGACCTTGCCGGTCGAGGCCTCGATGAGGAGTTGTGCTTCGGCTTGTGCGCGGTCGGCGCCGGCGAGCGACAGCAAGCCGGCGGCCAGGCCAAGGATCATGACGCGAGAGCGGAGGAGTGGAATAACCATCATCGTTCGCGGTTCAGGGTCCAAGGCCTCAGAAACGGGAAGTTCCATAGGTGGCTGCGCTAGGCTATCTAAGCTTTGGATGGTAGGCAAAGCCAGTGAACGGCAGCTTCGTATTTATGGTGACTCTTAGCTCATTGCCGAGGAAAGCGACGAAAGTTCGGCAAAGGAGGCAGCAATGACGGCCTGTATTGTCGGGTGGGCCCACACCCCCTTTGGTAAACTGAGCGGTGAGACCGTCGAAAGCCTGATCGTGCGGGTGACCGGCGATGCGCTGGCCGACGCGGGTATCGGACCCAGGGACGTCGACGAGATCGTGCTTGGCCACTTCAACGCGGGTTTTTCCGCGCAGGATTTTACCGCCTCGCTGGTGCTCCAGGCCTCGCCCGATCTGCGCTTCAAACGTGCAACGCGAGTGGAGAATGCCTGTGCCACCGGCTCGGCTGCGGTGCACCAGGGCATCAAGACGATCGATGCCCGCGCCGCGCGCATCGTCCTCGTCGTCGGCGCCGAGCAAATGACGGCGACGCCCGCGCCGGAAATCGGACGCAACCTGCTCAAAGCGTCGTACGTGCGCGAGGAAGCCGATATCGAAGGGGGCTTCGCGGGAATCTTCGGGAAGATTGCCGGGCTCTATTTCCAGAAATGGGGCGACCAGTCGGATGCGCTGGCCATGATCGCCGCCAAGAACCACAAGAATGGCGTCGGCAATCCCTACGCTCAGATGCGCAAGGATCTGGGCTACGATTTCTGCCGCACCGAGAGCGAGAAGAATCCGTTCGTGGCTGGTCCACTCAAGCGCACGGACTGCTCGTTGGTGTCGGATGGTGCCGCCGCGGTCGTGCTCGCCGACGTCGAAACCGCGCTCAAGTTGAAAAAGGCGATCGCCTTTCGCGCTGCTGCGCATGTGCAGGATTTTCTCCCGATGTCGAAGCGGGACATCCTCAAATTCGAAGGTTGTGCGCAGGCCTGGCAACAGGCGCTCGGGAAAGCGGGACTCAAGCTCGGCGACTTGTCGTTTGTGGAGACGCACGACTGCTTCACGATCGCGGAATTGATCGAATATGAAGCCATGGGGCTGACCGCCGAAGGGCAGGGCGCACGTGCCGTCATGGAAGGCTGGACTCAGAAGGACGGAAGACTGCCGGTGAATCCTTCCGGTGGGTTGAAGGCAAAGGGCCATCCGATCGGCGCAACCGGTGTGTCCATGCACGCGCTTTGCGCGATGCAGCTAACGGGCGTTGCCGGGGACCTTCAGGTGAAGAACGCCCGTCTCGGCGGTATCTTCAATATGGGCGGAACGTCGGTGGCGAACTACGTGAGCATTCTCGAGCGCATCAAGTAACGCCGCAGTCTACCTGTACTTGCGTTCGGCAGGAGACGGCATGAACGACGCGTCGAAAACGTCTTCCAGTTTTGGCTTTGCGGCCTTGAACTTATGGGTCAGCGCAATCTGGTCGACAGCGCGCGCGAAGCGGTCCTGGTCAATGCCGCCATAGCCATTCGCTTTGACTTCCGGCGTGATGATGTTTTCGCGGATCGCCATGTTGAGTCGCTCCAGCTCAACACTTTTCTTTGCCAGGCTATTGCGCTTGAGCACCGAATCGACGGCGGTTGAAGGTTGCCTCACCGTCTCCTTCAGGCCTTTCAGGAAAGCTCGCAGAAATCCTTTCACGGTGTCGGGATTCTCGGCTGCAAATTTCGAGTTCACGATAATGGCCGTCCCGTACAGGAGGACCCCGTAGTCGGCCATCAGCAGCACGTTGATGTCGTCGACAGGAACGCCTTTCTCTTTGAGATCGACATAGGTGGAGAACGAAATGCCGGTAACGGCGTCCACCTGGCCGGCCGCCAGCATCGGCTCGCGCACCGGGAAGCTGACGTTCTCGATTGTCACTTTGGACGCAACGATATCGTTTGCCTTCACAAAGATTGGCCATTGTGCGAAGGCGCCATCAGCTGCCGGCGCGCCCAGCGTTTTGCCTTCCAGATCCTTGGGCACATAAATACCGCGGCTCTTGCGGCCGATGACCGCGAAAGGCGGCCGGTTGTAGAACATGAACACGGTCTTGATCGGTGTGCCCGGCTTGGCGTCGCGGAACTTGATCAGGGCATTGATGTCAGCGAGCCCCATATCGTAGTTACCCGACGCGACGCGCTCGATCGATTCGAGTGAACCTGCCGACGAGTCGATGCTGACGTCGAGGCCTTCCGCCTTGTAGTAGCTCTTGTCGATTGCCACGAGGAACGGCGCCGACGGTCCTTCGATTCTGAAGTCGAGCGTGAATTTGAGTGGGGTCTCTGCCGCCGCAGCGCCGGTCATTAGCGTTGCGGCGAATAGCAGCGCCACCCGGGCCCATTGGCCGATGTGGTGAGCGCTCATCACTCGCTTCCTTCCCTAGTGGCCTGCGCACGCAGCGCTTGTCATGGCCATGAGCAAAGGACACGACGCCGCAAAGGGCAAGCTGTCGGCGCGCAATCATCGGACAATTTACCGCGATATGACTAATGCCGACGAGCATTAAGTCTCGGGAAGTTGCTAATCGCCAACGCGGGAAAGACGTATTTGGGATAGACTTGCGGACCGGTTCGGAGGTTCAGGCGATGGCGCCGGTAGCGGCCAACAAGCTTGCGCGCGACATTCCGCCGCTGCGGGCGCCTTACGCTCCGCCCGACGAGACTCTTGCGAGGGCTTTGCTGGCAACGGCCCCTCGTTCGCACGATGCCGAGGCGCGCATCGATGCCCATGCAAGGCGCTTGGTTGAGGCAATCCGCGCCCACATCGGCGGTTTAGGCGGGATTGAGGATTTCCTGCACGCTTATGCCTTGTCCACCAAGGAAGGTCTGGCGCTGATGGTCCTGGCGGAGGCACTCCTGCGGGTGCCCGACGCAGAGACCGCCGATCGGTTGATTGAGGACAAGCTCAAGGCAGGTGACTGGACGCATCACGAGGCACGCTCGGCGTCCCTCCTGGTGTCGGCGTCAGCCTGGACACTCGGCCTCACCGCGCGCGTTATCCATCCCGGCGAGACGCCGGAAGGGATTGTTGAATCGCTGGTCAAGCGGCTTGGGTTGCCTGCGGTGCGCGCGGCTACGCGCCAGGCCATGCGGTTACTTGGTTCGCATTTTGTGCTCGGGCAGACGATTGAGGAGGCGTTATCGCGCGCCGGCTCGCACCGCGAGTTTCTTTATTCATATGACATGCTGGGCGAGGCCGCCCGTACCGGCGACGATGCTGCGCGCTACTTCGAATCTTATGCTCATGCGATCGATGCGATTGGCAAAAGTGCCGGTAATGAGGAATTGCCAAAGCGGCCGGGAATTTCCGTAAAATTGTCGGCGCTGCATCCCCGTTACGAGCCGCTGTCGCGCGACCGCGTGCTCGATGAACTGGCGCCGAAGCTGCTTGAGCTGGCGCGGCTGGCGAAGCGGCACGAGCTCAATTTCACCGTCGATGCCGAAGAAGCTGACCGGCTTGAGTTGTCACTCGATGTGATCGGCACGGTGCTCCGCGATTCATCGCTCGCGGGCTGGGATGGCTTCGGTCTCGCGATACAGTCCTATCAAAAACGTGCCGGCGCTGTGATCGACTGGGTCGCGGAAGCGGCGGAGACGCTCGATCGCCGGCTGATGGTTCGCCTCGTCAAAGGCGCCTATTGGGATACCGAGATCAAGCGCGCGCAGGAGCGGGGGCTTGCCGACTACCCGGTGTTCACGCGCAAGGCGATGACCGATCTCTGCTATCTCGACTGTGTGCGGAAGTTACTGGCGGCGCGGCCGCGCCTCTATCCGCAATTCGCAACCCACAACGCATTGACTGTGGCTTGCGTGATCGAAGATGCGGGCGGGACCAGCGGTTACGAATTTCAACGGCTGCACGGTATGGGTGAAACGTTGTATGAGGCGTTGCTTGAAGATCTGCCGGATTTGACATGTCGGGTTTACGCGCCGGTCGGAGGTTATTCCGATTTGCTTGCCTACCTGGTGCGCCGGCTCCTCGAGAACGGTGCCAACTCGTCTTTTGTATCGCTGGCAGCCGACCCGAAAGTGCCGATCGAAACGATTCTGCGGCGTCCGCAGACCTGGATCGCCGACGAGTCGCATGCGCGCCATTCGCATATTCCGCTGCCCCGTGATCTGTTTGCCCCGGTTCGGCGCAATTCAGGCGGCGTCGAATTCGGCGACCGCGCTTCGCTGGAGACGTTACTGTCCGAAATCCGCGCCGCGCCGCAAAGTACGTCGGCAAAAGCACTGATCGACGGCGTGGCAATCGCCGGGCGGGAGCGACCGGTCAAGTCGCCGATTGATGGCAATCCCATCGGCACCGTGCAGGAAGGCGATGAAACCATCGTTGCCTCGGCAATCGCCGCGGCTTGCGCTGCCTTTCGCGCATGGAACGCAACGCCGGTTGCAGCTCGAGCAGCGGTGCTTGAACGGGCCGGTGATCTCATCGAGAAAAATCGTGGCCGGCTGATCGCTCTGTTGCAGAAAGAGGGCGGCAAGACGATCGACGATTGCGTTTCCGAGGTGCGCGAGGCGGCGGACTATTGCCGTTACTATGCCGCAGAGGCACAACGTACGCTTGCGCCCAGGCAATTGCCGGGCCCGACCGGTGAGAGCAACGAGCTGCGCGCGCGCGGCCGCGGTGTGTTCGTGTGCATTAGCCCGTGGAATTTTCCTTTGGCTATTTTCACCGGCCAGATTGCCGGTGCGCTTGCCGCCGGCAATTGCGTTGTGGCGAAGCCTGCCGAACAGACACCGCTCATCGCCTTCGAGGCGGTGAAGCTTCTGCATTCTGCCGGCGTGCCGGTGGGAGCGCTGCATCTGGTGCCAGGCGACGGAAAAGTGGGGGCCATGCTCACGGCGGATCGCCGTGTGGCCGGCGTTGTCTTTACCGGCTCGACAGAGGTTGCACGCACGATCAGCCGCGCACTCGCGGCCAAAGAGGGGCCGATCCTGCCGTTGATCGCTGAAACGGGCGGCATCAACGCCATGATCGTCGACGCCACCGCTCTGCCTGAACAGGTAACCGATGATGTGATTACGTCGGCGTTTCGATCCGCCGGCCAGCGCTGCTCTGCGTTGCGTCTATTGTGCGTGCAGGATGATGCGGCGGACCGCGTGTTTGACATGGTCGCGGGTGCCGCGCGCGAGCTCAAGCTTGGTGATCCGCGCGATCCGGCCACCCATGTCGGGCCGGTGATCGATGCCGAGGCCAAGGACAAGCTCGACCGCTGGATTGCCGGCATGGATTCGCGCGGCGCAGTGGTGTTCTGTCTCGACACCGATCTACCGAAGGGCGGCACCTATGTTGCGCCAGCCATTGTCGAACTCGACAGCGCGCGCGAGCTCAAGGAAGAAGTGTTTGGGCCGGTGCTGCATGTAATGCGCTGGCGTGCGGACGAGCTCGATCAGCTCCTCGATGACATCGCGGCGAACGGCACGGCGCTTACCCTCGGGATCCATTCACGCATCGCCTCGACTGCCGCGCGTATCGCGGAGCGCCTGCCGCACGGAAATGTCTATGTGAACCGCAATATGATCGGCGCCGTCGTCGGCTCGCAGCCGTTCGGCGGCAGCGGATTGTCTGGCACTGGACCAAAGGCGGGCGGCCCCGACTATCTGCACCGTTTGATAGTCGAGCAGGTGGTGACCGTGAATACTGCGGCGTCCGGCGGCAACGCCACGCTGCTGACTGAAGACGAGTAGCGACGACTCCAGATGCGGATGCCACTCGAGGCGTAGTGGAGCGGCTTTCCGGACAGAAACGCCGCTTTTTGGACCCATTTCGCCTGTTAATCGACCAATAACCGTGGCGGCACCGAGGTGCCGGGTCGCTCCTCAGCTGTCGCACGCGTTAACCGGTTTTGCCCGGGGATCGGATATTG
>JBGQLL010000151.1:0-7889 GCA_041500065.1 Pseudolabrys sp. | reverse complement strand
GGTCTTGTCCGGCCACCGGCGGGTGCGCCCCTTCGGCCTCGCGGGCGGCGAAGCCGGTCAGGTCGGCGAAAACTGGGTGCGGCGCAGGGACGGCCAGATGGAACGCCTGCAGGGGTGCGACGCTACCGTCATCGACGAAACCGAGGCGATCGTCATTCAAACGCCAACCGCCGGCGGATATGGCGCAGAATGATCGTTAATTGAGACAAGCGGTTTGGCGCCGTTAAGCATCTATCGCCGTGGTGCTTGATTTTAATGCCGCCGGTGCGAGTCTTCGACCATGCGCATGACCATCATCTCCGCGTTGTTGCTAAGCGCCATCGCTGCGCCCGTGCAGGCACAGGTCTACCCGGTCGTTGGCAAATGGGGCCAAAGCTCAGGCGCCGAAAAAGGCGCAATCGACTGCGCCGGAAAGCGTGTGATCGAGTTCAATGGCGACCAGCGCACGGACAGCAACGGCGGGGTGCCGGCTTACCGCAATCAGTCGGTAACTCCAGATGGACCGTCGAGCTACCGCATTGTCGATGAATTCTCGACCGGACAGATCAGTGCCGGTCATACATCGTACGGGTTACGAAAAGTCGATGCTGACCACATCGAATTGATTATGCAGGACGGCGGCTCGTTGAAGCTGCAACGGTGTAAGTAAAAAAATCCGATAGATTAGTTTCTGGCGATAATCTCGCGCTCGCCGCGATGGATTCGCGTCGTCTCGCCAATCGTGCCGGACCCGCGCCTGAGAAGAATTGAGGGGCGCCGGTGTTTCAGTGCGCTACGACGGCGTCGGCGGGGCCGAGGACGCTCGATGTGCAGTTCGCCCAACTGCGCATTTGCGGCCCGCGAACCGGTACTCTGTTCGGCGAGCAAAAGGGGCATGCCGAGCAACTGGCTCCAGGCCCGCCATTCGGCCAGCGCCTCGTCCGGTTGCGATGTCACAAACAATGGCAACGTCAGTGCGGGGTCACTGTGCTTGAGCACGACAGCCAGCACATCGGCCGCTCCGCCTTCGCCCGGCACCAGCCACAATGATATGCCGTCATAGGCAGCGACCGGCATATTGAGCGCCATGCGCATGCCGGATAGCGAGCGCCGTAGCACCACCCGTTCGCGATGGAGTTCGACGTCGCGCACTCGCCCGTCGGCGGCGACGTCGCTTGCGGAAAAACGCACAGGCAAGCCAAAAGGGTCGAGCCGCAGGGCGCGGCCCGACCCGGCGCATCCGCCACTTCGCATTTGACGCCTCGAAACTCTCCCGCGCCCGACTTTTTGCCGGGTCGCGTGTCAATCATGGCAGAAACGGGTCCGAATCCACTTAATGTTCTGGGTTAACCGGGCGTAGCGGCGAGTGCTTTGCGACGAATGATTGACGACCCGTTGCAAACCATGATTGACGAGGTGTTGCTGCGGCTGCCCAAATTGTCTGGTTCGACGGTTGAACCGCACCTGCATCGCGCCCATGTGAAGGCCAACCAATGCTTGCTCCCACTTCTTCCTTGCTCGACCTTTCCGCACTGACAGACCGCGCGGAGCGGCTGGTCAAAGCAGCGCGCGCTGCCGGAGCAGATGCCGCCGATGCAGTGGCAATACGCACAATGTCCTTGGGCGTTGAAGTCCGCGACGGACAAGTTGAAGAATCCGAGCGTGCGGAGGGCGATGATCTGGGCCTGCGCGTACTCGTCGGTCGCCGCCAGGCGATGGTGTCCACCAACGACCTAGCCGACCACGACGCAACTGCCTTGGCCGAACGAGCCATCGCTATGGCGCGAGTCACACCCGAGGACAAGTTCGCTGGTCTCGCCGACGCAAACCTCCTGGCGCGAGATTTTCCTGACCTCGATCTGATCGATCCCAATCTGCCGACGGTCGGCGAGCTCGAAACACAAGCTCGGGCGTCTGAACAGGCAGCCCTTGCTGTCAAGGGCGTCAGTAAATCTGGCGGTGCTTCGGCTTCAGCCGGAATCGGCGGGATGGTACTGGTCACCAGTCACGGTTTCCGTGGCACCTATGTTGGATCGAACTATGGGCTCTCGATGACAGCGATCGCCGGTGACGGCACCGGCATGGAACGCGACTACGATTACTCCTCGGTACGGCACACTGCTGATCTGAGGCGCCCCGAAACGATCGGGCGCAGCGCTGGCGAACGTGCAGTCGCACGGCTCAATCCCCGTAAGGTTTCCACACGCAAGGTGCCGGTGGTGTTCGACCAACGTACGGCCAGCTCGCTGGTGTCGCATCTTGCCAGCGCGGCCAATGGCGCCTCGGTAGCTCGCAAGACCAGTTTTCTGCGAGACAAGATGGGTGCAAAGCTGTTCGCTGATGGCATCAGCATTATCGACGATCCATTGCGCAAGCGCGGCCTGCGTTCGCATCCGTTCGATGGTGAAGGTGTCGCCTGCAAGAAGCTTGCGCTGGTCGAAGACGGTGTCCTTCGTTCGTGGCTGTTGGACAGCGCAACTGCACGTGAGCTTGGTCTTGTGACCACCGGCAATGCCCAGCGTGCGGGCTCCTCTGTGACTTCACCCGGCCCGAGCAATTTGCATTTAGAGCCGGGTCGACTGAACCCCGAAGCGCTCATCGCGGATATCGTCGATGGGTTCTACATCACCGACATGATCGGTATGGGCGCTAACATGGTAACGGGTGACTATAGCCGCGGCGCCTCGGGCTTCTGGATTGAGAATGGCAAGCGTACCTATCCAGTGGCCGAGGTCACGATCGCGGGGCATTTGCTCGATATATTTCGCACGCTCACGCCAGCGGATGATCTTGAATTCCGCTACGGCACCAATGCTCCGACGCTGCGCGTAGAGGGTTTGACCGTTGCGGGCCAGTGACGCCATTGCACTGCGCGGCGAACTCGAAGCCGCGATGCGCGAAGCCGGCGAACTCGCGCGTGTGACTGCGCGCGGGCCGTTCAAACACTGGACCAAAGGCGCCGACCGCTCGCCGGTGACTGATGGCGATATCGCAGTCAATGAGCTGCTGCGCGAACGACTCCCTTCGCTCGCACCTGGCGCCGCCTGGATCTCGGAAGAAACTGAGGATCGCAAATCCGACAGTGCCCTGCCCCTCGCCTGGATCGTCGACCCGATCGACGGCACCCGCGCCTATATTTCCGGCCGTGCTGACTGGACTATTTCAGTTGCGCTCGCCGAATCTGGCCGCCCGCTTGTCGCGGCGCTCTACGCACCGGTAACCGACGAGATGTTCCTCGTTTCGCGTGGCGGCGGTGCCACCCTCAATGGCACGCCGATCAAAGTTAGCCCCGGCGATTCGCTCAGCGGCGCCAGGCTGGCCGGCCCCAAGCGCTATCTTGATCGTCTCTCTGGGCTAACGAAGGAAATATTGGCTCAACCGAAAGTGCATTCGCTTGCGTTGCGAATCGCGCGTGTTGCGCACGGAACGCTTGATGCCGCACTTGCGTCCGGTGGCAGTCATGACTGGGACCTTGCAGCGGCCGATCTTTTGGTGCACGAAGCCGGCGGGGCGCTTACCGATTTCGCGGGCCGGCCGCTTAAGTACAACGAGCCACAATCCACGCACGGCGCGCTTATAGCCGCCGGCTATGCGCGCCACAATGCGTTGATCGAGCTCGTGCGCGACCGAGAAACCGAATTCGCGTATTAACCTTCCAGAATCCGCAGCGCCGCTCATCGACCAGGGACCGACTCATGTCCACAGAAACGCCCACCGAAAAAAAACAATTGTTGCATCTCGTCCTCGGCGGCGAACTCACCGAGCTCGGTAGCAGCGAATTCAAAGATCTCGACAAGATCGACATCGTTGGCGTCTTTCCGAACTATGCCAGCGCCTATGTCGCCTGGAAGGCCAGAGCACAAAAAACTGTCGACAATGCCCACATGCGTTATTTTATCGTCCACCTGCATCGCCTGCTCGATCCTGAGGCCGCGGGCCGACCAGCGCGCTAGATGACAATGCTATCGTTCAAGCGTATCACCACTTCGTCCGCCTTCCAGGAAGCCGTCGGTGTGGTGGCGGCCTCGTATCTGCGACTTGTTTGGCGTACCAGCCGGACCACGCTTGAGCCCCTGGGCATCTATGAATCGGTGGAGATGCCAGCAATCGTAGCAATGTGGCATGGCCAACATTTCATGGCGCCTTTCATCAAGCGGGACGACCCACGTCATCGCACCAAGGTGCTGATCTCTCGCCATCGGGATGGCGAGGTCAATGCGCGCGCGGCTGAACGGCTGGGTATCGGGACTATCCGCGGCTCCGGCGCGCATAACGGTGAATTTCACCGCAAGGGCGGCGCTGCCGCCTTCACCGAGATGCTTCAGGCCCTGAACGAGGGCTACAATATCGCAATGACCGCCGATGTTCCAAAAGTCGCACGTATCGCTGGCCTTGGCATCGTGAAGCTCGCGCAGCATTCCGGGCGTCCGATATACGCAGTGGCGATGGCCTCGAGCCGACGGATCGAGCTCGATAATTGGGATCGTTCCGCTATCAACTTGCCATTCGGCCGCATCGCCATTGTCGCGAGCAACGCGATAAAAGTGCCGCAGAATTCTGACGTTTCAGCGCTGGAGACGGCTAGACAGCTGGTCGAAAGCGAACTCAACCGGGTCACGGCACGCGCGTACGAGATCGCCGACGGGACCGGGAGTGGCAAACCTTGAGTGGCAAGCTACCCACCGGTTTACGGATGTATCGGCTCTTGTCCGCGGCAGTGGGGCCGTTCGCCCCTATCCTGCTGGCGCGGCGTGTTAAGCGCGGCAAGGAACATCGTCAGCGTCTACCGGAGCGCCGAGGCGAAAACCGCATCATGCGGCCGGAGGGGCCTCTTGTCTGGCTGCACGGCGCCAGCGTCGGGGAACTGGCCAGCGTTCTGCCTTTGATAGATCGCATTCGGGCCCGCGGCATCAGCATGTTGGTGACCACTGGCACGGTCACATCGGGGGGGCTGGCCGAGCAACGCCTTCCACGCGAGGTGATCCATCAATTTGTTCCGCTCGATATTCCGCGTTTCGTCCGCCGCTTTCTGGACCATTGGCGGCCGGATCTCGCTTTGTTCGTGGAATCCGAGCTTTGGCCAAACATGATGATCGAATCATCGGCGCGCGGCATACCGATGGTTCTCGTTAACGCTCGCCTATCGGAGAATTCATTCGGTCGCTGGCAGCGCCTGCCGGATTCGATCGCCGCCCTGCTTCAACGTCTTGATCTTTGTTTGGCAGGCACATCGTCCGATGCCGCGCGTCTGAGCGAGCTAGGTGCCGCGAATGTCGTTACCACGGGCAACCTCAAGCTTGACGCGCCTGCCCCGCCCGCAGATCCGGCGGCGCTTGCGATGCTGCAACATGCGATCGCCGGCCGCCCTTTGATTGCAGCCGCTTCCACCCACGCCGGTGAAGAGGGTGTGGTCATAGAGGCGCATACTCGTCTGCAGGCCAATTTCCCGGGTCTGCTGACGATGATTGCGCCGCGCCATCCGGAGCGCGGTCCGGGCATCGCGGACATCGCCGCTGCCGCCGGCTTAACGGCAGCGCTGCGCTCGCGCGGGGAACTGCCCAAGCGCACAACCCAGATTTATGTCGCGGACACTGTTGGCGAACTGGGCCTGATTTATCGGCTGGCATCCGCAGTGTTTATCGGCGGTTCATTGGTCAGGCACGGCGGGCAAAATCCGGTCGAGGCGGCCAAACTACGCACCGCAATCTTGCATGGCCCGCATGTCTGGAATTTCGCAGAGATTTATGCCGCGCTCGACAACGCGCATGGCGCCGAACCTATCGATGACGTCAACAGACTAACCGCGCACCTTGCCGCTTGGCTTGGCGACCCCGATGCCTGTGCCCGTGTCGGCCAGGCAGGCCACGTTGTGATGGAGAATTTGGGGGGCGCTCTCGATCGCACACTGGCGTCGCTCGACCCTTATTTGATGCAGCTCCAACTGCACCAACGGACCCGACATGCGTGAGCCGGCCTTCTGGTGGCACAGGGCCGGATTCACCGCAAGTCTGCTTGCCCCATTGGGATTCGTCTACGGCGCAATTGCGACGAAGCGTATGGCGACCAAAGGCGCGTCCGCCGGGTTGCCCGTTCTATGCGTGGGCAATTTCACGCTCGGAGGAGCAGGCAAGACTCCCACGGTGATGATGCTCGCACGAATGTTCGCTGACGCCGGCGAACGCCCCTTTTGTCTCACCCGCGGCTATGGTGGAAACATCGCAGGCCCGAAACTCGTGGATGCGCACAAAGATGTTGCTGCTCAAGTCGGAGATGAAGCGCTGCTGCTTGCGCATGTTGCACCGACCGTCGTCGCACGTGATCGCGTCGCTGGTGCAGCGTTTGCGGGCACGCAAGGTGCCAGCCTTATCATCCTGGACGATGGCTTACAAAATTCTTCATTGATGAAGAATTTCACGCTGGCCGTGGTCGATGCGCGGCGCGGCGTCGGCAACAAGTGCATATTCCCTGCCGGACCTTTGCGCGCGCCATTGGCCGCACAGATGGCACAAACAGATGGGTTGTTGGTGGTGGGTGACGGCACCGGCGCCGACGACGTGGTCACGCACGCGCGCGCGCGTGATCTTCCTGTGTTCCATAGCCGCCTCGCACCCGACCCGGGGGGGCTTGTGGCTCTGAAAGGACGCAGCGTTTTGGCTTTCGCAGGCATCGGCGATCCGCAGAAATTTTTTGCAACTGCCGTAGAGGCCGGATTTTCTGTGGCCGAGCGGCGGGCATTTGCCGATCATCACCGCTATACCGCGGAGGAAGCTGCGGAACTCATCATGCAGGCCGAACACAGCGGCCTTGCGCTCCTGACTACCGAGAAGGACCACGCACGCATGGCAGGCGAGCAATTGCTGGGTGCACTCGCCACGCGAGCGCATACGCTACGGGTAACAATGATGGTCAAAGAAGGCGATGAATTGCGCCAGTTGTTGGCATCGAAACTCAGGGGCTAATCGCTTATTTTTTGGATGGGTGAGCGTCGCGATATCGCTGCAAAACTGCCTCTGGCGTCGCGTAAGCCTCTTGCAAATCGACATTCCAGTACTTCAGTTCCTCAAGCGGGATTGGCACACCGCTCACCGCGCAGCGCACAAATGCACCCGGCCGCACGACGCGGAAATCGCCATCGAGGTATTTCACCTCCGCCTCGCCATTCATCGGCGGGGAGCGATCATAGCGATTGAGCAATAGCGGCCTCCATTCCCGGACTCGGTACCCCGTCAAACATAAAGGTTCGTGCGGGCCAGCGAAACCCTTGAGATGCTCTATGAGCCGAACAGGCTGCCCTGCCCACCCGAACCCCCGCCGCTGCGGCCGCCGCGCGGTTTGGGCTTACCGGGCGGCTGTGAGACACGACTGCCGTCAGCGGTCGCACCGACACGGCCATCGGCAAACTCAATGTCGAGCCTCATGCCGCCGTCGATGGCAGCGGCCGAGCGAAGTGGGTGCCCCTCACCGTCCCGGACAAGGGCGAATCCCCGCGCAAGCACGCCGCGGTAGGAATAAGCCGTCAACAATTGGCCTGCGCTGCGCAGCCGTTGAATACGGCGATCCCGGAAAATTCGGAACGCCCGCCGCGCGCGGCTACCAAATCCCGCCGTCTGTTCCTTGCAGCGCTCAATGCGATGCGACAACAGCCGAGGCGACAGCCGTGACGCCACGCGGGTCAACTGCGTGTGGTGAATTTGCGCATTGGCGCGAAGTGCGCGCGGCAATCGACCTGCGCACGCATCGAGCCGCTGGCGTGGAACCGCCAGCAGATCATCGAGCGCCGGCAGCGCGCGCGTAAGCAAATAGAGCTCTTTGCGATGCCGGTCGATGTTGCGTTGCCAGCAAGCCAGCTTACGCGCGCCGAAATCGGCGAGTGTACTCATCAGCTCCGCGCGTACCGGCACCGCCATTTC
>JBGQLL010000150.1:0-7930 GCA_041500065.1 Pseudolabrys sp. | reverse complement strand
TACTACGAAATTCGGTGCGCAGGGTTGAGGAAGCGATCCAAAGCGGCGACCGCAATGCGGCTTTGGCAGCTTTCAAAGCGGCGGAGCCGGTCATCATGCGGGCGGCACAGCGCGGCGTCGTGCATAAGAACAATGCCAGCCGAAAAGTTTCGCGCCTCGCTCATCGCATTGCCAAACTCGGCAAGTAAGCGTCTGGCCCCGGCCGCACGGCGCGGGACTAATTCGCTCCGGATTCTTGTAAAAGACGTCCGAACAAGACGCTCCCGGCAGAAACCAGACGGCTAAAGCGTCGCTGTAGTCAAAGCGTCATCACGACGTCAGAGACATTTGCTCGCCAATGATTTGCTTGGTCAAATCATCAGCCGAATCACGCTTGCGCGCGATAACAGCGGGCTTTTGAAACGGGGGTTACCCAAAAATTCGCTCAGATTTTTTTTCGCCTCGATAACGACTTAAGAGGAAAGCGCGGCAAGGACCCCAAAAATGCATATGTGACAGGCATTTTTGGCCGGCGGTACATTTCGAATTATTTTATTGTTGGTCGAGTGTGGCCGAATAATTTCAGCATCGAAATTACGCGCGACTCCAACACGTTGGATACACCAAAAGAGTGGCGCGAGCGCCACAGCTGCACAAATTGTGTTTTCTCTTACCGCCACACTCGTAAATTTCGTTGCGAGCCCATTTTGCTTGTGTATCTTGAAAACGCGCGCGGGAATTCTTCGCGCGCGTTCAGAAACAAGGTTCCACGTCACTGCTCATCGGCGGATGAGAACGGCTTTGGTTTGCCACTTGCATCAAATTTATAGCCGCTTCAATTCGCTGAGACAGTCCGGTGCAAAATAAGGATCAAGCTCAATAAGTTCGGCGCGCGGCAAGATTTTCATGCGCGGCACCGGGATACACCAAGATACTGGCAAGAAACAAAACCACAGGGCGAAAGCCCGCAAGTTATTCGAGGGGTGATGTCATGACAGGCGCAGAGATCGGGTCGGTGACCAAAGCTGGTGGCATTGGATGGGCGTCATCCAGTGCAGGTTCGTGTGTCGCTGTAGTCCGCATCGCCGGTCAATCAGCCCTCCTTTCATATACTGTTCATTTCAGCCGTCGTATGTCCCGTACGGCGTCCAGTTTCACAATCGGGATCCGAGGCGCTACTCCGCCACCTGCGGGCTGAAGACGCAACGCTCCTCGACTTCTCGTCGATGCTGCTCCGCCTTCCTTAATCACTCCGGTAGAGCCCGCATCTTACAGACGACATCATCAGGCGAGTGTTGTTGCGTTCCGTTTTCCGGCGCGTTTGCGGCCTTGCCGCCAAGCCGGGCAACCGAGTCCGTCCCACCATTATTAATCGGATCGAGAAGAATACAATGTCGAACGGGGAGCAGGAGAGCTGGTCACGAGTCAAAGAGCGCTTGCGGGCAGATGTCGGCGAGGACGTCTATTCGAGCTGGTTCGCGCGCATGGACTTGGAGGCAATTGAGGAAGGCTCGGTGCGTTTGTCTGTGCCGACCCGATTCCTCAAAAGCTGGATTCAGTCACACTATGCTGAGCGCGTCCTGGCCTGCTGGCAGGCCCAGGAAGGAAAGGTGACCCGCGTCGAGCTGGTCGTACGTTCGGCAGTACTAAAGTCCGCGATGCTGCCCAAGGCCAAACCGGACATCGGTACCGCCGAAATTGGCGGCCGCTATACCAACGGCAATGGGCGGCCTCTATCGGTTGGCGACCCGAGTGTACATGAGGCGCTCGGCGGCTCCCCTCTCGACCCGCGTCTGACATTCGACACGTTCGTCGTTGGCCGCTCCAATACGCTCGCGCATGCGGCGGCAAAACAAGTGGCCGGCGCCAAACGCGGCGACGCCGTGATGTTTAACCCGCTCTACATTCACTCAGGCGTCGGTCTCGGCAAAACCCATCTGTTGCAGGCGGTCACTTGGTCCGGAAATGCCGCAGGTGAACGCAAAGTGCTCTATCTCACCGCCGAGAAATTCATGTACGGCTTTGTCTCGGCCCTGCGCACACAGACGGCTCTTGCTTTCAAGGAAGCGCTCCGCGGAATCGGCGTGCTGGTCATCGACGACCTGCAATTCCTGCAAGGTAAATCAACCCAAGCCGAATTCTGCCATACCCTCAATGCCCTGATTGATGCCGGTCGGCAGGTCGTCATTGCCTCCGATCGACCGCCATCGGATTTGGAAAGTCTCGACGACCGGGTGCGCTCGCGGCTGGCCGGCGGCTTGGTTGTCGAGATGGGCGCCCTCGGCGAAGAATTGCGTTTCGAAATCCTTAAGGCCCGGGTGATGGCGGCACGGGCACACCACCCTGCTTTCGACGTGCCGCTGCCGGTACTGGGCTATATTGCCAAGACCGTCACCCATAATGGCCGCGATCTGGAAGGGGCGCTCAACCGCCTGCTCGCCCATAATAAGCTCACTGGTCATGCCGTGACGCTGGAAATGGCCGAGCGCGAGGTGCGCGACCTGATCCGCCCGCAGGAGCCCAAGCGGGTCAAGATCGAGGACATTCAGCGGGTCGTGGCGCGCCAGTACAATGTCAGCCGTTCCGACCTTTTGTCGTCACGGCGCACTGCGAACGTGGTGCGGCCGCGACAAGTGGCTATGTATCTCGCGAAAACCCTGACCCTGCGCTCGCTGCCCGAGATCGGCCGGCGTTTTGGCGGCCGTGACCACACCACGGTTCTGCATGCGGTACGCAAGATCGAAGGCCTGGTCGGCAACGATATGGCGCTGGCCGAGGAAATCGAAATCCTCAAGCGGCAGTTGCAGGAATAGGCACCCCTCTGTCCGATTGCCAACAAAGGCCCCGTTTCGCCTGCGAACGGGGCCTTTGGCTTTTACGCCGCTTGTGGACGCCTGGGGATATGCCACCAAGCCAAAAACGCACCCTTGCGAAAGACGCGCTCTTTCGTCACCTTTGCTCCCCGGCTTCGCATCCCGCGAGAGTCGGCTTGCTGTTGCGCCTGGACTAGTGCGTTTCGAAGGCGCCGAAGCGGGTCTCCCATGAAAGTTACCGTCGAGCGTGCAGAGCTTTTGAAGTCACTAGGCCACGTCCATCGCGTGGTCGAGCGGCGCAATACCATTCCAATTCTCGCCAACGTCTTGGTGAAAGCCGACCGCGGCAAGCTGAGCCTCAAGGCCACCGACCTTGATCTTGAGGTCACCGACTCGACCGCGGCCGAGGTTTCGCCCGGCGGCTCGACAACGGTTCCGGCGCATATGTTTTACGAAATCGTGCGCAAGTTGCCCGAAGGCGCGCAGATTGTGCTCGAAGGATCGGGAGATCGCGCGGTTCTTTCGCTGCGCGCAGGGCGCTCACGCTTCACGCTCCAGACCCTGCCCGAAAGCGACTTCCCTGATCTCGCCGCCGGCGAGATGAGCCATTCTTTCAAGCTCGCCGCGGCGGACCTCAAACGCCTGATCGACAAAACCCAGTTCGCGATTTCAACTGAGGAGACGCGCTACTACCTCAACGGCATCTATCTGCACACGGCAGGCACGGCCAAATCGGGGATGCTGCGCGCGGTGGCGACCGATGGACACCGTCTTGCCCAAGTGGAATTGCCGCTCCCGCAAGGCGCAGCCGGAATGCCAGGCATTATCGTGCCGCGCAAGACTGTGGGCGAAGTCCAGCGCCTGGTCGAGACCGGCGAAGGCGATGTCGCGGTCGAACTTTCTGCCGGCAAAATCCGCTTTACGATCGGCAACGTGGTTCTGACGTCCAAGCTGATCGACGGTACCTTTCCCGACTATGCACGGGTCATTCCGGTCAACAACGACAAGAGCCTGGTCGTTGACAAAAAGGATTTCGAGGCAGCCGTTGATCGCGTTTCGACCGTGTCAAGCGAGCGTGGCCGCGCGGTCAAGCTCTCGATCACCGGCGGTCGGTTGGTATTGTCTGTCACCAATCCGGATTCAGGCAGCGCAACCGAAGAGATAGAGGTCGAATACGATGCCGACCCGCTCGATATCGGTTTCAACTCCCGCTATTTGCTCGACATCGCTGCCCAGATCGAGGGTGAAGTCGCAGTGCTCAAGCTCGCCGATCCCGGCTCGCCAACGCTGATTCAGGACAAGGATGCCAAAGGCGCTCTCTATGTGCTGATGCCGATGCGGGTGTGATTTCAAAACCTGAACGGATACTTAGTCATGGCCGGGCTTGTCCCGGCCATCCACGTCTTTGATAGTGCGATCAGCCTGAAGTCGTGGATGCCCGGCATAAAGCCGGGCATGACAAAAAAATATGACCGCCGCCTTCGTTCAACGTCTCACGCTGACCAATTTCCGCAGCTATCACGCCGCGCAAATTTTGCTTGGGCGCGCAGGTCCTGTCGTTCTCACCGGCGCCAATGGCGCCGGAAAAACCAACCTGATTGAGGCAATCTCCCTGCTCGCACCCGGTCGCGGACTGCGGCGCGCCACCATGGAAGAACTCGCCTTCACGGAGGGCGACGGCGCGTGGGCCGTCTCGGCGGAAATTGAGGGCATGCTGGGTCTTGCCACTCTTGGCACCGGCATCGATCCGCCGGCGGGCGAGGAATCCGCACCCATACGCAAATGCCGCATCGACCGCGAGAGTGTCGGCTCGGCGGTGGCTTTCGCCGACCACCTGCGCGTGGTGTGGCTGACGCCGGCGATGGATCCGCTGTTCAACGGCCCAGCCTCCGAGCGCCGGCGTTTCCTTGACCGGTTGGTGCTGGCGGTCGATGCACAACACTCGAGCCGCGTCGCCGCACTTGAACGCTCGCTGAGGTCGCGAAATCGTCTGCTGGAAGGAACCCCCGGCGATTCCCATTGGCTCGACGCAGTCGAACATGAAACAGCCGAAGTTGCGGTCGCGGTCGCGGCCGCGCGCGCGGATGCGGTGAACCGGCTATCGGCCGCACTTGAAGCCTCGCGCGATGAAGCGCCGGAATTTCCGCAAGCAAGAATCGCAATGCAGGGCTGGATGGAGCAGCTGCTGCCCGATCACAGCGCGGTCGAGATAGAGGACCGTTATCGCGCGCTCTTGAAGCAAAATCGACCACGGGACGCGGCCGCGGGGCGCACGCTTGATGGCCCGCATTTGTCCGATTTCGCCGTTAGTCACGCCGGCAAAAACATCCCGGCCGCCGACGCCTCTACCGGGGAGCAGAAGGCGTTGTTAATCCGCCTGGTGCTCGCTCACGCCGGCTTGATCAAGCAGATGACCGGCTTTGCGCCTTTGCTGTTGCTCGACGAAGTGGTCGCCCATCTCGATCCAAAACGGCGCACCGCGCTTTACGACGCTTTGTCCTCCCTAGGCGCGCAGGTCTGGATGACCGGGGCCGATCCGGCAGCTTTTGGCGACATTATCGGGCGCGCCAATGTGTTCGTGGTTCAAAGCGGGACCGTGGAACCGGCGGCGTCGCGGTTCCCCGACTGAGCGCTCACATTTTATTAATCGAGATGCGATCAATTATTCGAAAATAGGAACGATCGCCCGGCGATGGCTCTTACCCCTTAAAGGCATGGCCTGTATGGCTACAGACACAGACACTGCAATTGAACGGGTCAACAGCGAGCTTGGTCGCGCATTCGAGAAAACGCGCGCCCAACTTGACCGGATCGAACTTCTGGCTGCGGCTCTTGCTGCTTTCAGCAAGCCAATCCCTGACTACGAACCACGGTTCCAGCACCTGCGAAGGGTGAGTCTCGCCGCACACGAATTGTCGTCGGACTAAACGCACAGGCGCTCAACTCAATTCAATACGCTCAGGTTTCCCCGAGCAGATCGCGCCGCTGCCGCTCTGAGGCGTCGGAATAGCGGCGTAATGCGTGCGCCTCGCTGAGCAACCCGATGACCTGCCGGCGCTCCAAGGAATCGACCACCGCCAGCGCTTCGGCTTCGTAGCGATCGAACGCGGCAATAGCTTCTTGCGCAGTCATCTGCGGCAAAAGCATGTGGTCAGCTTGGTGCAGAATGCTGCGCGCCGACGCCGTGGCGGCGAGCTCGGCGGCATGCGCTTCCGCCACAATCACCATGCCGGCATAACGACCGTCCTCATCGACCGCGATGACCTGGTTGGTCGATCCCAGCGGAAAGGCCTCGCGGAACACAGCAACCGGCGTCTCCACGGGTGTGGTGCGCACGTCCGATCGCATCATCCGGGCAACCGTCAGATCGCGGATCCAGCCGACATCGGCGGCACTGCGGATGCTCTCGCCGCGGAGATGAAAACGCCAGGTCGCGAAAGAATAGCCGAAGAACTCGCGCGTCACCTGCATGGCGATAATCGCTGCAATCACCACCGCTGTGGTCAGCCACAGGTCCCCGGTGGTCTCCAGCGCAATGAAAGTCATGGTGAGCGGACCGCCGATCACTGAGACCGATAGCGCACACATACCGATGATCGCGTAGGAATCGGGGTCGACATGCAATCCCGGCCATGCGGCGCCTAGGCCGAACGCGAACAGCTGGCCCCCGAGGGCGCCGAGCAGCAACGAGGCAAAGAACAAACCGCCGCGAAAGCCGGAGCCAAGCGAGATTACGGAAGCAAGCGCCTTGAGTATGAAGATCAGTGCGATCGCCGCAAGCGGCAACTTGAAGATGCCAGTCAGGTGCAAGGCTCCATGCCCCGATGACATCACCTGCGGCAACAGGATCGCCATCAATCCCACCAGCGCACCGCCTATCATCGGCCGCAGTGCCGGCTTCACCTTAAGTCGCGTAAAAATCAGATCGCACGCAGCGACGCCGCGCATGAGAAGGATACCAAACACGGCTGCGAGCACGCCGACAAAGGCGGCGATCACGACATCGTGGACCGCAAGATTGGCCACTGCGCCGGTCTCGATGCCCAGCCGATCCGGCGTGAAGGCTCGCGCGGTCAAGTAGCCGACCAAGGATGCCATTCCAACGGGAGCCAGCGAAGCGATCGAGTAACTGCCGATGATCAATTCGAAGCCATAGAAGGCGCCGCCCAATGGAGCGCCAAAGGCGGCAGCAATCGCGGCAGCAGACCCGCAGCCAACCAGTATGCGCATGTCGCTGCGCCGCAGGCGAAACGCGCGCCCAATTGCCGACGCGATGCCGCTGGCGAGTTGCGTGTAACCAGCTTCCAGGCCGACCGAAGCGCCGATGCCGCTCGACCACACCGTCTGCGCCGCCACAATCAGACTGCCGCGCATCGACATGCGGCCACCATGAAGTGCGTTGGCTTCGATCGGGTCGACTTCGACGCCACGCCGGCGCGTAATGTAAGCGGTGACGATCCCGAACAGCAGGCCGCCGACACACGGGGTCAAGAATGCATAGAGCGGATCGAGCGAAACACGGCCCGAAAGTCGCTCGCCCGGATCAAGGCCGAAGAAAACCTGATGCATGAGCCCGACCGCCTCACCCATCGCGGCAACTGCCAAGCCCGCAACGGAGCCGATGATCAGAGCCAGCACAATCACGCTCGATTCGCGCGCGCGCACGATGGCGCGCAGACGGTGCGGGACTTCGAACTGACGACTGAACAGGCGCATGGAAAGGATCGATCAGGTTGGCAACACTGATGGCTTAAATGCCAACGCGTTCCGCGGTGCAAGCTAAGGATTCAACGCGCCGGACGCCGCTTCGAATTGGGCGATTTGGGGTGAGTTTTGGAGGCCTGATTCGGACTAAAAATGAGGCGAAAAAAGTGGGGATTTCTAAACCCGTCCCCTTTAAAAAATACTGGTAAATCAACATATTAAGCTCACTGACTTTAGCCTGTACGGAACCCCATTTTCGTGTCACACAAACCGACTATTCCGACTCAATTTTGTGTTCGTCTCGAAGGTGCCGCCAATGGCTGAACCGGCCCGCAAAAACCCGTCCGAGTATGGCGCCGAGTCGATCAAGGTCCTCAAGGGCCTCGACGCCGTACGCAAGCGGCCGGGAATGTATATCGGCGATACCGATGACG
>JBGQLL010000149.1:0-7960 GCA_041500065.1 Pseudolabrys sp. | reverse complement strand
GTCATCATGGTGATCTACGTGACCATGGTGTACGGGCCGATCGCTGCATTCCTGGTCGAAATGTTCCCGACCAAGATTCGCTACACTTCGATGTCGTTGCCCTACCACATCGGCAATGGGTGGTTCGGCGGGATGTTGCCGTTGCTGGCGACCGCGGTGGTCGCGGCGACCGGCAATATCTACAACGGCCTGTGGTATCCGATCGGGGTGGCGGTGATGACACTTGTCATCGGCCTGCTGTTCCTGCGCGACACCCGGGGCGTGGACATCAGAACCGGTTCTGGTGTGGCGATCCAAAAGGGCTGATTGCACTACGGGCCGGCGGCAGAACATTCGCCGCCGGCCATTCTTCTCCGAACGCCCCGCGCCGCGGGGCGTTTTTTCTTGGCGCATGATCTGTTCCGAAAACCGGTTCCCACTTTTCGGGATCATGCGCGCGTCACTTCCGGTTGCCGATGAACTGGAAAATAACTTCACGGCTGTGTGGCCGGCGTCGATGCTCAACAAGATAGATGCCCTGCCAGGCACCGAGCGCCAGTTTGCCATCGGTAACCGGTACGTGCAGTGACACGCCGTTGAGCATTGCTTTGACATGTGCCGGCATGTCGTCCGGCCCTTCCACATCATGGATCCATCGCGCGCTTTCCGGCGCCAAACGATCAAGTGCCGCAATGAGATCGGATTGCACGTCGGGATCGGCGTTTTCCTGGATTGCAAGGGACGCGGAGGTGTGGCGCAGGTAAACGAGCAACACCCCCTCGCCGGCGCTGATCTGGTCGATGAAGCCCGCAGCATTGCCGGTGATGTCAGTGAAACCGGCGCCGGGCGTATCCACGCGCAAGGTCGCACTAGCGATCAGCTGTGGAGCAAACTCGACGATGGCGGACATTCGGCCGGGCATGGATAAAAGCTACTCAGCCCTTGCGCATGATGTCTTTCTGCATAGCGACAACCATCTCGACCAACCGGCGCCAGGTTTCTTCGAGATAGGCGCGCGCGCGCGCGATATCCTGTTGGGTCGGCAATTTGATTGACAGATCGCTGTCTTTGTCTGCGGGTGACGTCAGGTCCGCTGACGGCCGCGGCGGCGGAGGTTCCTTCAGGACTGCGATTTCATTCTTCAGCGACACGATCTCGTCTTTCAATCGTGCGATCTCTGTATCCAAATTCTTCAGTGACGCAACTTCCTTCCGCAAGCTTGCGATCTCTGTTTCCAATCCAGCGCGATCAATCGCCGCCGCTTGTGAGCTCTCCGGCGTTTGCGTCGGAGGCTGAGGCAAGGTTTGGGACTGGCCTTGGTCCTGCACTTGTGCCGGCGCCGCTTTCTGGGCTTCGACGTCGATCACGGACTGCGCCGATGCGGGCGCCAGCGAGCAGGAGAAGACTAGGGCAAGGGCAAATCTCGACACATGCATGGCGATGGTTCCGTTCCGCTTGGCGCCTGGACTTTGTAAGCGTACCACTGGCCAACGGACGCTGAACACGTGTGCCGACGTCCTGTTGACATCCAGTTCGTGCTGCACAGGCGAGGCGTTTGCAGCATGAAAATCCTGTGTTTGTTTGCTGATATCAAACACTTATGCCGCGGGGTCGGTTCCTTGACTCGAAGAAACCCGATAAGTATGGTCCGCGCGGCTTTTAGGGCGGCGGGACACGCGAGACCTGAAATCCACGCGAGTCGAAAGCATGGCTGACGGCACGCGCGGCAAAGGCAATCGTAAAGAACCGCCGGACGACGAGGCTGCTCTCTCCGCGAGGCTCCAGCGTCTCGGCAAACGGCTCGCACAGGCGAACCGGCCCTCCGAAAACGGCTCCGGTCCTCGTCAGACCGCCGATTTTTCGGCGATCGCTCGCGGTTTCCGGTTGTCGACCGAACTGGTCGCAGGGGTCCTTGTGGGCGCGGCAATCGGCTGGCTACTTGATCGCTGGCTGGGAATTTCGCCGTGGGGGCTCATCGTATTTTTGTTGCTCGGTTTCGCTGCCGGCGTACTGAATGTGATGCGAGCGGCAGGGATCGTGCGTGATAGGCATCTGAACGATCAATGATCATGGCCGTCGACCCCATCGAGCAATTCCAGATCGAGAAACTGTTTCCGGTTGTAAAGATCGGCGGCACCGAGATCGTCTTCACAAATTCGGCCGCGTTCATGCTGGCCGCGGTGCTGGGCCTCACTATCTTTCTCGTCGGCGCCACGGCGCGCCGCAGCCTTGTACCCTCGCGCCTCCAATCGGCCGCCGAGATTTCCTATGAATTCGTCGCGTCGACGGTGCGCAGTACCGCCGGCTCCGAAGGCATGAAGTTTTTCCCCTTCGTGTTCTCGATCTTCATGTTCGTGCTGACACTGAACATGATCGGCCTCATCCCCTACTCCTTCACAGTCACCAGCCATATCATCGTCACCGCTGCTCTGGCGCTCACGGTGTTCTTCACCGTGCTGATATACGGCTTCATCCGCAATGGGTTGCATTTCTTCAACCTGTTCGTGCCCAAGGGCGTGCCGATCTATATCCTGCCGCTGATCGTAGCGATCGAGATCCTCTCTTTCGTGTCACGGCCGATCTCGCACAGCGTGCGGCTGTTTGCCAACATGCTGGCAGGACACATCACGCTTCAGGTTTTTGCCAGCTTCATCATCCTGCTCGGCACCGGTCTCGGCGTCGTTGGCTGGATTGGCGGTGTGCTGCCGTTCCTGATGGTCGTCCTTCTCTTTGCATTGGAGACGTTGGTCGCATTCCTCCAGGCCTATGTCTTCGCCATCCTCACCTGCATCTATCTCAACGATGCGATTCACCCGGGCCACTGACGGCCCGAACCGAAAAAAGGAGTTAAATATGGATCCAGTGGCAGCAAAATATATCGGTGCAGGCATTGCCTGCATCGGCATGGGCGGCGCCGGCGTCGGTGTCGGCATCATCTTCGGCAACTATTTGGCCGCTGCTCTGCGCAATCCCTCGGCGGCGCAAGGCCAATTCGGCAACCTGATCTTCGGTTTCGCTATCACCGAAGCGCTCGGCATCTTCTCGCTGCTGATCGCGCTCCTGCTGCTGTTCGCGCTGTAGAAGCGAGTTCGGGTCCGTATCGATGGCCGAGCCCGCGCATACGACGAGCACAGGGCACCCTGCGGAGGGTGGGCACGGCACGTTTCCGCCGTTTCAGTCGGAGACCTTCGCCTCACAGCTCGTTTGGTTGGCGATCGCCTTCGTCTTGCTCTATGTGCTGATGGCGAAACTTGCGTTGCCGCGCGTTGGCTCAATCATTGCCGGCCGCCAGAAACACATCGCCGACGATATAGCCGAGGCCTCCCGGCTGAAGGGCGAGTCGGATGCAGCAGTTGCGGCCTACGAAAAGGCGCTGGCTGATGCGCGTGCTCGGGCACAGGCAATCGCAAACGAAACGCGTGAGCAGCAAGCCGCGGCGGCTGAAAAGCGCCGCAAGACGCTCGAGGATGCGCTCAATACAAAGCTGGCGGACGCCGAAAAAACTATCGCCGCCACCAAAAAGTCAGCCATGTCGAACGTTCGGGCTATCGCTGAAGATGCTGCGCGCGCGATTGTCGAGCGGCTCATCGGAGAAGCTCCGAGCGGAAAAACGGTCGCCGCGGCCGTCGCTGACGTCTTGAAAGGCCAGTAGCCATGTTCATGGAAGCTGAAACTTGGGTGGCTCTGGGTTTCGTCGTTTTCTTGGCCGGACTCGGATATATCGGCGTGCACCGTATGGTGGTGAAGTCGCTGGACGATCGCTCGGCTCGTATCAGGGCCGAGCTCGACGAGGCCCGCAAGCTCAAGGACGAAGCGGGTCAGCTTTTGGCCGAATATCAGCGCAAACGGCAAGCCGCCGAGGGCGAGGCGCAGGACATCATCGCCGGGGCCAAAGCCGAGGCCGAGCGGCTCGCTACTGAAGCGAAAGCAAAGATCGAAGATTTCGTTGCGCGCCGCACCGCGCTGGCGGAAACCAAGATCGCACAGGCTGAAGCCCAGGCGGCGGCCGATGTCCGCAGCGCAGCTGCTGAAGCTGCTATCGCTGCCGCGGAAAAGATCCTCAGCGCTGAGACCAAAGGAAAGCTCGCGGGCGAGCTGATTGCCAAAGGCATCGAGGACGTCCGCAAGAAGCTGAATTAGCTGACGGATTGCATCTCAGATCTGCGCGCTGAAGCGTAAATTTTGTTCAGCTTTGGCGCGGTTTCGCCACCGATTTCGGTTTTGGCTTCGGTTTGCCCGCAGGCTTTTTCTTTTCCTGCTGCGCTCCCGCCGGATCGAAGCCAATGTAAACCACATAGGAATCGATGTTCGCGATCGGCTGAGGCAGCGGAAACGATATTTCGGGGTCGATATGGGTAAACGCCACCCGATCAACCGCGCTAGCTACGGTCACCTCCACACGAGCAAATTTCGAGGTAATGGTCTTCGGGTTGACGCCCTCTTGTACCACCGCAATGCGAAGCGGCACATCGATCGTGCCGGGACCGCCGGCAGGACCAGTGATGACCCGCCCTTCTATGCCAACCTTCATGGTCATAATGCCAGAATTAACCTGACACTCGCGAGCAGTGCGGATGATCGTTGCCTGATACCGCAGATCGAGAGCAGACGGTTCGCCTTCCCCTGGTTTGCTGCCAATCATCAGCGTCGCTGCGCCGGTACGCACGCTAATGCTGGGGCATTCGACATCTGTTGACGACCCAGGACCCGTGTCGGCATTGCCAGTTGTCGCCTTCGACGACGTGCTGAAAAGGTCCAGAGCGGAGCTACTGAATAGATTGCTGGAGCCGCACCCGGCAAGCATGAGCGATAAACTCAACAGTACCGTCGTGCTGGCGCTCAGCCGCCCGCACTGCGCAGTTTGTTCCTCGGGCATTTTCATCTCGCGTTTCTCGGCGCCTTTTGTTTCTGCATTTTATCAAGCCAAGCGTGCTCGTCGTTCAATCGGTGTCGTCCTTAAGACGCGCATAGAGCAGATGGTCCTGCCAGGTTCCATTGATGCAGAGATAACCACGGGCATAGCCCTCTCGCTTGAAGCCGGTCCTTTCCAACAAGCGAACCGATGCGACGTTGTCGGGAATACATGCTGCTTCCAGCCGATGCAGCCGCAGTGTTGTGAAACTATAGGGTATTAGCGCGCGCACCGCCGCTGTCAGGTAGCCCTTACGAGCGAATGGCGCACCAATCCAATATCCAATACTGCCCGCCTGAGCCACGCCTCGCCGAATGTTGGCAAGTGTCAGCCCCCCGACCATGGCGTTATCGTCGCTGCGAAAAATCAGGAAGGCGTATGCCAGATCGCCCCGTTGGTCTTCGGCATATCGCTTAAGCCTGCGGCGAAAGGCGCCGCGCGTGAGATCGTCAGGCGGCCACGTGGGCTCCCAGGGAACGAGGAACTCACGGCTCGTCTCACGCAAGGCTGCCCATTCGGCAAAGTCACCGCTGTGGGGCGCGCGCAATGAAATGCCCGCGCCGGCAATGCTCGGCATAGTTTCGTTGGAACTGACGGTCCTGAAAAACGCCATGGACAATGTCGGTCGAGCACCCGCGGCTCAGGCCGCGCGACGAACTAGACTTTCAGCGATCGCGGCGGTGCTTGCAAGGCCGCTGCCGGGTCCGAGGGCTGCAATTGCAGGCTTGGCGCGACTAATCAAGGCGCTACCGGCGGCGCGGGCACTTTCGATGGTAACCGCATCAACCTTGGCGACGATCTCCTCCAGCGGGATCGGACGCCCATAGGCGAGCATCTGTCGCGCCAATTGGCCGACGCGAGCCTCAGAGCTTTCCAGCGCCATCAAAAGTCCCGCCTTCATCTGGGCCTTGGCGCGGTTGACCTCGGTATCGTTCAGCGTTTCGGTCGCGTTGCCGATCTGATCAATAACCACGCGCATAAGTTCGGGAGCGTCCGATTCGTCGGTGCCGGCATAGAGACCGAACAATCCGGTATCGGCAAACGGCATGTGAAAGGCGTGAATAGCGTAACAGAGACCGCGAATTTCGCGCACCTCCTGGAACAGGCGCGACGACATCCCTCCGCCCAGCACGCTTGTGAAAACTTGCAAGCTGTAGAGTTGCTCGTCGCGCACTGGCAAACCTTGTAGCGCCATGGCGATGTGCACTTGCTCAAGCTCGCGTGTTTCCACTTTCGTGCCGCCTCGGAAATGCGCAGGTTCTGGGTCCGGAGCAGCCGGGCCTTTGAAACTGGCGAGGCGCTTGTCGATTTCGGCAACCATCGCGTCGTGCTTGATCGCGCCGGCGGCAGCGACCACCATGTTCGGAGCGCGGTAGTTCCGCGTCAGATAAGCCCGCAGGCGAGACGGGTTGAACGAACGCACAGTATCCGGCGTGCCGAGAATGGAGCGGCCGATCGGCTGCAGCGGAAACGCCGTTTCCTGCAGCCGGTCGAACACCAGATCATCGGGAGCATCCTCGGTCGCGCCAATCTCCTGCACGATTACGTTTTGCTCGCGCCGCAGTTCTTCCGCATCGAAAGTCGGTTCGGACAAAATGTCGGACAACACATCGATTGCGAGCGGTACATCGGCCTTGAGTACGCGCGCAAAATAGCCCGTCGATTCCGCACTCGTTGCCGCATTGAGGTCTCCGCCCACCGCCTCGATCGTCTCTGCGATCTGCCGTGCGGTGCGCCGCTTGGTACCCTTGAAAGCCATGTGTTCAAGCAGGTGCGAGACGCCATGCTCGTCGGGCCTCTCGTTGCGGCTGCCGGATCCGATCCACACGCCAAGCGAAGCCGTTTCAAGATGCGGCATCCGATCGGTCACCACCGACAACCCAGAGGGAAGACGAGTAACTTCAACACTCATGCCGCTGCTCCTTCGCGCGCCGCGCGCGAAATCGATGTTACATACCGCTCTACAGCCGCCTGATCCACCGGCAGCACGGTGATACGCTCTTTCCGTTTTGTCAGATCAGCGAGCCTGTCTGGTAGTGCCGGAACGCTACCGCACGCGGCTTTAACCGCATCTGGAAACTTCGCGGGATGCGCGGTCGACAAAACTACCATCGGTACCGAAGGGTCGCGCGTCTCTTTTTCGGCCACTGCTAAAGCGACACCGGTGTGCGGGTCTACGCAATAACTGGCCTCGCGCATCCAGGCCCGAATTTCGGCGGCACTCTCCTGCTCGTCTGCGCGGTCAGCGGTGAACAACGCCCGCAACTCCTTGAGCGCCTGTGCCGATACGGCAAAGCGGCGCGATTGCGCTAACGAGCCCATCAGAGCGCGCACGGCGCTGGCATCCCGGTGATAGGCATCGAACAATACGCGTTCGAAATTGGAGGAAACCTGAATATCCATCGATGGCGAAGTTGTCGCCACCACGTCGCGAAGCTCGTACGCGCCCGTGGCGAAGGTGCGGACAAGGATATCATTGACATTGGTGGCTATCACCAGCCGATCAATCGGCAGCCCCATACGGGAAGCGACGTAGCCGGCATAGACGTCGCCGAAATTTCCGGTCGGCACGGTGAACGCAATTTTCCGGTGCGGCGCGCCGAGCGTTACAGCAGCGGTGAAATAGTAGACGGCCTGTGCGACGATACGCGCCCAATTGATGGAGTTCACCCCGGAGAGACGCACGCGATCGCGAAAGGCGTGATGGTTGAACATAGCCTTCACCAACGCCTGACAATCGTCGAACGTGCCTTCTATGGCGATCGCATGCACGTTGGAATCCGGCGCGGTGGTCATCATCCGGCGCTGCACCTCCGAGATGCGGCTTTGCGGGAAAAGGACCGCCACATCAGCTTGCGCACGGCCTCGGAAGGCCTCGACGGCAGCGCCGCCTGTGTCACCGGATGTGGCAACCACGATGGTGGTGCGTTCACCGCGTTGATGAAGCGCATGGTCCATCAGCCGCGCAACCAACTGCATCGCCAGATCCTTGAAGGCGAGCGTCGGCCCGTGGAAGAGCTCAAGTACGAACAGGTTAGGATTGAGCTGGGTGAGCGGCGCCACCGCCGG
>JBGQLL010000148.1:0-7970 GCA_041500065.1 Pseudolabrys sp. | reverse complement strand
GCCATGCCGAAGGAGCGCCTCTATCTCTTCGACACCACGCTGCGCGACGGCGCGCAGACGAATGGCGTCGATTTCACGCTCGCCGACAAGCTGGCCATCGCCGAGATGCTCGATGATCTGGGCATCGACTATGTCGAAGGCGGTTACCCGGGGGCCAATCCAACCGATACCGAGCTGTTTGCCAAGGACCGCGAGTTCGATACAACCTTCACGGCGTTTGGTATGACGCGGCGGCCAGGCCGCTCGACGTCCAACGATCCCGGCCTCGCCGCGCTACTCGACGCCAAGGCCGACGCCATCTGTTTCGTCGCGAAGTCATGGGACTATCACGTCAAGGTCGCGCTGGAGACGACCAACGAAGAAAACATCGCTTCGATCCGCGACAGCGTGCGCGCCGCCAAAGCTAAGGGACGGGAAGTGCTGCTCGATTGCGAGCATTTCTTCGATGGCTACAAGGCCAATCCGAAATACGCACTAGCCTGCGCCAAGGTCGCTTATGAAGAAGGCGCGCGCTGGGTTGTTCTGTGCGATACCAATGGTGGCACTCTGCCCGACGAGGTCGAGAAGATTGTCGGCGAAGTGGTGAAAGTGATCCCCGGGGATCATGTCGGTATCCATGCCCATAACGACACCGAGCAGGCGGTGGCCAATTCGCTCGCCGCCGTGCGCGCCGGCGCCCGCCAGATCCAGGGTACGCTCAACGGTTTGGGCGAGCGTTGCGGCAACGCCAATCTCGTTTCCATCATTCCGACCCTCAAATTGAAGCCGGAGTTCGCCGACCGTTTTGACATTGGCGTGGACGGGACCGCGCTCAAGAAACTCGTCCACGTTTCCCATGCGCTCGACGAGCGGCTGAACCGAGCACCCAATCGGCACGCGCCTTACGTAGGCGACAGCGCCTTTGCCACCAAGGCTGGCATCCATGCTTCAGCCATCATGAAGGATCCGGCGACCTATGAGCATGTCGCGCCTGAGAAAATTGGAAACCGGCGCAAGGTTCTTGTCTCGGAACAGGCGGGTAAATCCAACGTGCTGGCCGAACTTGAGCGGGTAGGTATCAAAGCCGACAAGGACGACCCGCGCATCGGGCGACTCTTGGAAATCGTCAAGGAACGCGAGGCGATCGGCTATGCCTATGAGGCGGCGGATGCTTCGTTCGAGCTGCTCGCTCGGCGAACGCTGGGAAAGGTGCCAAACTATTTCGACGTCACCCAGTTCGACGTCAATGTCGAGCAGCGCAATAATGCGAAAGGGCAACGTGTCACGGTTACCATGGCGGTTGTTAAGGTGAAGGTTGGCGACGACAACATGATCTCGGCGGCGGAAGGCAACGGCCCGGTCAACGCGCTCGACCTGGCTCTACGCAAGGATCTCGGTAAATATCAGAAATACATTGCCGGACTTAAACTCACCGACTACCGGGTGCGCATCCTCAATGCGGGCACCGAGGCGGTTACGCGCGTGCTGATCGAAAGCGAGGACGAGTTCGGCGAGCGCTGGACCACGGTCGGTGTGTCGCCCAATATTATCGATGCCTCATTTCAGGCCTTGATGGATTCCATTATCTTCAAACTCGTGAAGTCCGGGGCGCCTGCGTGATTGATCACGTCTCTGTTTCGGTACGTGATATCGCGTTAGCAACACGCTTCTATGAACTGCTCCTCGCGCCCATCGGGATCACCAAACTTGAAACCCGGCCGGCGACTGTCGGATTTGGCAAAAAATATCCCGAGTTCTGGGTCAATCTGCGTGCTGAGACGATAACGGCCCCAGGTGGCACTCATATTTGTTTTCGCGCCCGCACGACCGATATGGTCGACGCATTTCATGCCGCCGCCCTTGTCGCAGGTGGCGTGAGCGACGGCGCGCCCGGCTTGCGCCCTCAACACGGCGAGGGCTACTACGCGGCGTTCATCCGAGACCCTGATGGCAACCGCATTGAAGTGGTGACATTCATCAAGACGTAGCCGCAAACGCGGACGACGTAATTACAGCCGGTCGGCGATCACCGACGACATTTCTTTCTCTTCCTCAGACACTGCAGCCGCCGCCTTTTGCAGCATCGGAAGGATGTCTGCGACCCTGTCCGCGACGAGCAGATCGAAGTTGAGATCGCCACGGATGAATTCAAGTCCCTTCATATGATCGATGAGGGCGCAAAGCGGGTCCCAAAAGCCTTTGATGTTGGCAAGAAGGATCGGCTTGCGATGGCGGCCGAGCTGCACCCAGGTGATTTGTTCCACGACTTCTTCGAGTGTTCCAATGCCGCCAGGCATCGCCACGAAGGCATCCGCCATTTCAAACATCTTACGCTTTCGCTCATGCATGTCGCGAGTGACAATCAGGTTGTCGGCGCCGCGCATTGCATGTTCGCGGACGACCAAGAATTCGGGAATGATGCCGGTCACTTCCCCGCCGTGATCGAGCACCGATTTGGAGATTGCGCCCATCATGCCAACGGAGCCTCCACCGAAGACCAGACCGATTCCGTTCTTGGCGAGGACGGCGCCGAAAGCACGGGCGCTCTCGACGAAAGCTGGATCGGTGCCCGGTCCGGAGCCGCAATAGATGCAAATTTTTCGGATTTTGCTGGATTTTTCGCTTCTGTTCATAGGTATGGATGTGCATTGCACTTGCGGCATCGTCAAGGCCGCAGCTGAAAGGTTGCGCGGGCAGGGTGATTACCGGCCAGAATCCCCCTATATGAAGACCCTGAATGACTGACCATCACCATCATCGGGCATCTGGTGGCGAATCGCGCGTGTCCGCGGACCGCGGCGCCCTGCTCACGACCATCATTCACCTCTGGCCCTATATCTGGCCTTCAGATCGTGGGGACCTGAAGTTGCGGGTGCTTGGGTCTCTCGTCCTGCTGCTGGCCGCGAAGCTTGCGACCATCGCGGTGCCTTTCACTTTCAAATGGGCCACCGATGCGCTTGCCGGTCATGGCACGGCGCCGATCGCGGCTTCTGATTGGCTGCTATGGGCGATAGCCGCGCCGATCGCGATGACGATCGCGTATGGGGGCATGCGCATCCTGATGGCGGCGCTCACCCAGTTGCGCGACGGATTGTTCGCCAAGGTGGCGATGAACGCGGTGCGCAGGCTGGCGTATCGCACTTTCGTGCATATGCACGAGCTCTCGTTGCGCTTCCATCTCGAGCGCAAGACCGGCGGCCTGACGCGCGTCCTCGAACGTGGCCGTAACGGCATCGAGACCATCGTGCGTATGGTGATTTTGCAATTGTCGCCGACGATCGTCGAACTCGCTTTTATCGTCGTCGTGCTGATGTGGCAATTCGATTGGCGCTACGTGGCGGCGATCATAGCCACAGTCGTCGTTTATATGACCTATACTTATCATGCCACCGAATGGCGCATTGGTATACGTCGCAAGATGAATGACAGCGACACTGACGCCAACGTCAAAGCAATCGACTCACTGCTGAATTATGAGACAGTAAAATATTTCTCCGCTGAAAAACGCGAAGCTATGCGGTACGACCGCGCCATGGCTCGCTACGAGGACGCTAGCGTACGCGCCTATACCTCGCTTGCAGTACTAAACGCCGGCCAAGCGGTGATCTTCACGGTTGGGCTCGCTGCTGTCATGGTGATGTGCGCGTTCGAAATCCGCGCCGGCAGCAAGACTGTCGGCGATTTTGTGCTGATTAACGCCATGATGATCCAGCTATACCAGCCGCTCAATTTCATGGGCATGGTCTATCGCGAGATCAAACAGGCGGTCACCGACATCGAGATTATGTTTTCGATTTTGGGCCGTGAACCGGAGATCAAGGATGCACCAAACGCGCCGCCGCTGAAGGTAACTGCTGGCACTATTCGCTTTGAAAATGTCAGCTTCGCCTATGAGCCGACCCGTCGCATTCTCAAAGGCATCAGCTTCGAGGTGCCAGCAGGAAAAACGGTGGCCGTGGTAGGTCCGTCCGGCGCAGGAAAGTCGACGATTTCGCGACTTTTGTTTCGTTTCTACGATTTGTCTGGCGGGCGCATTTCGATCGACGGCCAAGACATAGCCAAGGTCTCGCAGAAGTCCCTGCGCGAAGCGATCGGTATGGTTCCGCAAGACACGGTGCTGTTCAATGATACGATCCGCTACAACATTCGATATGGCCGCTGGGAAGCGACCGACGCCGAAGTAGAGGAGGCGGCAAAATTGGCGCAGATCGACCCTCTTATCCGGATTGCGCCTAAGGGATACGACACTGAAGTCGGCGAGCGCGGACTCAAGCTATCCGGCGGCGAGAAGCAGCGGGTGGCCATCGCGCGTACAATCCTCAAAGGGCCTCCCATTCTGGTGCTCGACGAGGCGACGTCGGCGCTCGACAGCCATACGGAAAAGGAAATCCAAGACGCGCTCGAGCGCGTTTCGCGCAATCGCACCACGCTGGTGATCGCGCATCGCCTCTCGACCATCGTAGGCGCTGATGAAATCATCGTGCTGGACCAGGGTGAGGTCGTTGAGCGCGGCACGCACCATGCGCTGCTGGCCGCGAATGGTCTCTATGCCAGCATGTGGAATCGCCAGCGTGAGGCCGAAGAAGCTCGCGAGAAGCTTGCCCTCGCCGGTGAGGATGTGGACGCGCCCAATCGCAATCCGCCGCCGGTCGAGGACGCCATTAGCGCGGCGGCTGTGGCGCCTGAGGCGCCCCTCGAAGCACCCGCCGACGCGGCGGAGTAATATACCCGAATGTCGATCTACGATTCGATTCGCTCGCAAATCGTTCCGGTGACGCCGGAGGGTTATCCCTTCATAGGTGCCTTTGCATTCGTAAGCCTTGTGCTGTTTTGGTTGTGGAGCCCGTTGGGGTGGCTCGGCACGTTGGCGACGATTTGGTGCGCCTATTTCTTTCGCGATCCGCCGCGGGTAACGCCAGTGCGTGACGGCCTGGTGGTGGCGCCGGCCGATGGCCGCGTGAGTCAGGTAACAAGCGCCGCTCCGCCGTCAGATCTCGGCCTCGGCAGCAAGCCGTTGCCACGCATTTCGATCTTCATGAGCGTGTTCGACTGCCACGTAAACCGCAGTCCGGTCGCCGGCAAGATCGAGAAAATCGTCTATCGGCCTGGCAAATTCTTCAGCGCCGACCTCGACAAGGCGAGCGCCGATAACGAGCGTAACTCGATGGTGATTGCGACTGCCGGCGCGCGCATCGCCGTGGTGCAGATCGCCGGTCTTGTCGCCAGGCGTATCGTCTGCTTCATGCGTAACGGCGATTCCATAAACACGGGGCAGCGCATCGGTATGATTCGCTTTGGGTCACGCGTCGATGTTTATCTGCCCGAGGGCACACCGCCGCTGGTGGCCGTGGGCCAAACATCAATCGCCGGAGAAACTGTGCTTGCGGATTTGCGCGGGGCAGGCGATGCCAGAGCGTACCGGGCGGGTTGAAACCCGGGCCTTAAAGCGGTTTCCTTGCTGCCCGTTGGTGCGGCTATTGCCCATAGTTTCGGCGCGACTATCTGGTTACTATCCCGGCAGTCTTTTCTGCCACGCATAGAGCAAATGGCTATAGTTGGATCATGGTATTTCCTCCGTTCGACCCCGCACCGCCGCCGTTCCGCCGCCGCTTCAAAGCGATTCCGGTTCGCACGCTGGTTCCTAATCTCATTACTTTGCTCGCCTTGTGCGCGGGCCTGACTGCAATACGCGTCGCGGTGGAAGACAAGCTCGACCTGGCGCTGGCCGCGATCGTGTTTGCCGCGCTGCTCGATGGGATCGACGGACGCGTTGCGCGGATGCTCAAAGGTACTTCGCGCTTTGGTGCTGAACTCGACAGCCTCGCCGATTTCGTCAATTTCGGCGTGGCGCCAGCATTGATCCTTTATTTTTGGGGTTTACACGAACTGAAATCGGCCGGCTGGATTGCCGCGTTGGTTTTTGCGATTTGCGCTGGCCTACGGCTCGCGCGCTTCAATGTGATGATCGACGATCCCAATAAACCGACATGGGCGGGAAATTTCTTCACTGGCATTCCGGCTCCGGCGGGAGCCATCACAGTGTTGCTGCCGATCTATCTCAGTTTTCTCGGCGTATCGGTTGGCCTTGTTACAGTGTGGCTTACCTTCTTCTACACGTTATTGATCGCACTTTTTATGGTGTCTCGCCTGCCGGTATTTTCCGGAAAACGCGTAGGCAAACGCGTACCGCCTGAAATGGTATTGCCGGTTTTTGTTATGGTCGTTTTGTTCTTTGCGTTGCTGGTCAGTTACCCATGGCAGGTGCTCACACTCGGCACGCTTGCTTACCTTGCGTGCCTACCATTGGGTTGGCTGTCTTATCGCGAATATCAACGCAAGGACGCGACTGCCGCCGCCGCAACGGCTACAGCGTCTGCAAGTGCGTCAGTAATCCCGTCTGGGCCCGCCCGTGAGCCAGACGATGATCGCCCGGCACGCTTGAACTGAAGTCAGCTCTTCCCGAGCGGAAAACCCGGCATGAGTTCGTAAGGGTGTTTCCACCCCGGCAGCGCCCTCATGCGTTCGAGCCAGGCGCCGATCGCCGGATAATCCTTGGTGATATCGAAGCCGAATTCCTCAGGCGGGTAGTAGAGATAGGCGGTCATCGAAATATCGGCGATAGTTGGTTTGTTGCTTACGAGGAATTGCCGTCCGACCAGCCGTTTATTGACGATTGCGAGATTACCATCGATGCGTCCCTTGAGATACGCCAGCACTGCTGGGTCGCCTGCGAGATTCGCAAAATTCTTCAAAAAACGAAACGGACCGAGGAAACCATTGACCTTTTGATTGTCGAAGATCATCCAGCGCAGTGCTTCTAATTCTTCGTCCTCATTCTCCGGCTTGAACTTTCCGCTACGCCGGGCGAGATACGTGAGGATCACACCTGACTGCGTCAGTTTTTTCTTGCCGTGCACGAGTACGGGCACTTCGCCCATCTCATTCACGTCGGTTCGGTACTCGGATGTACGTTGGACTCCCTTGCCGAAAAAATCGATCCAGACTGGTGCCCAGTCCGCGCCAATCAGGTTGAGCATCAACGCGGCACGATAGGCGTTGCCGGATTGGGCAAAACAATAAAGCTGATATTCCGACATAGAGGCTCCAATCTTGATTGTGACCTAACGTGCCAGCGTAATAGATGTGCCGGCGGCGGATTGACCTTCGAAATGTGGACCGGCGGACTTAAACTGTGCGAGCGGCCGGTTCTGATCATCAGTAATCGTGAGAGCATCACCCTCCATCGCCCAGCGCCGGCTCATATAGAAGCTGCCGGGACAGCCGCCATCGGGCGCGACTTTGCCGCTCCGGGCTCCGGGCGCCCCCCCGAGTTCCAGGCCGCAGGAGGGTGCGTTTGGCGCGCTCAACACCCAACGGCCGGGTATCGAGGAGTCCGCTGGTGCGGAGGCAGGTGAATCTAAAGATAGTTGTTCGCCGGCGCAGGCTGTCAGCGTCAGCACGACAAGGAAGCCGATAGCGACCCTGGCAACGGTCATTCCCCCCGCGCCTTACTTCATCGTCGGAATCACGAACTCCGCGCCTTCCTTCGTGCCGGTTGGCCAGCGCGAAGTGATGGTCTTGGTCTTGGTGTAAAAACGAATCGAATCCGGCCCGTGCTGGTTGAGGTCGCCAAAGCCGGAGCGCTTCCAGCCGCCGAAAGTATGATAGGCGAGCGGAACCGGAATGGCGAAGTTTACGCCCACCATGCCAACCTGCACGCGGTTGACGAAATCGCGTGCAGCATCACCGTCGCGTGTGAAGATGGCGACGCCGTTGCCGTACTCATGTTCGGACGGAAGCCGGACAGCTTCTTCATAGTCCTTCGCACGCACCACAGAGAGAACAGGTCCAAAGATTTCCTCCTTGTAGATGCGCATATTCGGCTTCACATCGTCGAACAAACAGCCGCCCATGAAATTTCCGTTCTCGTAGCCTTGCAGCTTGAAACCGCGGCCATCAACGACGAGTTTGGCGCCTTCCTTCACGCCGAT
>JBGQLL010000147.1:0-8038 GCA_041500065.1 Pseudolabrys sp. | reverse complement strand
GTGACCGAAGCCGCCTTCGGTCAACGCCGCAAGATGTTACGACAAAGCCTGAAGACGCTGGGGATTGATGCCGCTGCGCTGCTCGCGCAGGCCGGTATTGAGCCGACAGCCCGAGCCGAGGAAATTCCAGTCGACGGATTCGTCGCCTTGGCAAATATTTTCTCTGGGCTGTCAAAAACCCGCGTGTAGAGTCGACGTCCATGCAAATGCACCGCCAATCCTTGACCGCTTACGGCGCGCCTTTGTGCGAAACCGTGGTCGATGCGCCTCAACCCGAAGGCTCCGAGGTGCTGGTACGGATCGAGCGCTGCGGCGTCTGCCATTCCGATCTGCATATGCAGGACGGCTACTTCGCACTCGGAGGCGACAAAAAGCTCGACGTCCGCACGGGGCGGACGTTGCCTTTTACACTTGGCCACGAAATTGCCGGCAGAATTGAAAGCGCGGGACCGGATGCCAATGCGAAATCCGGCACAAAAGTTGCGGTCTATCCCTGGATCGGTTGCGGTCAATGCGCCGCCTGTAGATTCGGTGACGAGAACATTTGCATCGCGCCGCGTCATCTCGGGGTTACCGTCGACGGCGGCTTTGCAACGCATGTGCTCGTGCCGCATCCACGCTATCTGATCGACTACGCGCCATTGAATCAGGGATATGCCGGCGCTCTTATGTGCTCTGGGCTGACCGCTTACGCCGCGCTCAAACGTCTTGCCGACCGCGCTGAACGCGCACCGCTTTTGTTGGTCGGCCTCGGCGGGGTTGGGCTGATGGGCCTTGCGCTTGCGCGCGCCATGTATGGCGCTGCGCCGTTCGTCGCCGATATCGATGCAAAAAAGCGCGACGCGGCCCTCGCGGCCGGTGCGGCAGCGGCTTTCGATCCGTCCGATCCCAATGCACGCAAGGCACTGTTGAAGGCCAGCGGAGGCATCTATGCGGCTTGCGATTTTGCCGGCTCCGACGCCTCCTTGAATTTCGCCACTGGCGTGCTGGCCAAAGGCGGCAAGGTCGTGGTCACCGGCCTGATCGGGGGAGCCTATTCGACCGCGGTGGCTATGTTTTCCTTAAAGGCCATGACGATCGAAGGCAAAACCACGGGCACGTTGGCGGAGGCGCGCGAACTCATCGATCTGGTGCGCGCAAAGAACATCCCGCCGCCGCCGATCGCCGAGCGGCCGCTCGCCCAGGCGTCAGCGACGCTCGACGATTTGCGGGCGGGAAAGATCGTGGGGCGCGTCGTTCTTGCGGTTTAGAGCTTTGCCTGAAGACGGCGTACGAAGTCGGGCAAGCCGGGCTGGCGTTCGCGCTTAAGTCGTTCGGCAGTAAGGATTGTTTTTACTTCAGAGTAAGCCGTTTCGAGATCATCGTTGATCACGACGTAGTCATATTCCGACCAATGACTTAGTTCATCGGCAACTTTCGCCATACGGCGGTGAATTGTTTCGTAGTCGTCCTCTGCTCGCGTGTGCAGTCGACGCTCAAGCTCCGGGATTGATGGCGGAAGGACAAATATGCTCGCCATATCTGGGCGCGCTGACTCACGAAGTTGCTGGGTCCCTTGCCAATCGATATCAAACAAAACGTCACGGCCGGCAGCGAGCGCATCCATCACGGGCTTTTTTGGCGTCCCATAGTAATTGTCAAATACCTCCGCCCACTCGAGCAATTCGCCCCGCTCCACAAGTTCATCAAAACGTCGACGATCAATAAAATAGTAATCTCGACCTTCCATTTCGCTTGGCCGCTTCTTGCGGGTCGTAACCGATATAGAGAGCGTAACGTTATCATCCAGCTCCAAAAGTCTGCGCGATAGGGTCGTCTTTCCGGCGCCAGACGGCGACGACAGCACCAGCATCAACCCACGCCGTGCGATCACCGTTTTTTCCTGTCGCTTCTTCGCCATCGTCACTCCAGGTTCTGCACCTGCTCGCGAAACTGCTCGACCACGCTTTTGAGCTCAAGCCCGATATTGGTCAGATCGACATCATTGGCCTTCGCAGTGAGCGTATTCGATTCGCGGTGCAGTTCCTGCGCCAGAAAATCAAGCTTGCGGCCGATCGCGCCACCATCCGCGAGAAGCTTTTTCGCCTGCGCCACGTGCGAGGCAAGCCTGTCGAGCTCCTCCCGGATATCGGCCTTGGCCGCGAGCAAGACCGCTTCCTGGTGCAGCCGATCGGAATCGAAGCGCTCTGACGCGGATAGCAATGTTGCCACTTGTTCAGCCAGCCGCGCTTTGATCGCTTCCGGCTTGCGTCCTGGTGCCCTTTCAGCGCGCGCGGTGAGTGCCGCGATTTCATCGAGCCTCGTCGACAGCAGGCGGCCAAGCGTCGCACCTTCTGCGCGCCGCATACTGACGAGCGCGGCCAGCGCCTCCTCGAAGCCGGCGATGATGGCAGCTTCGGCGGCCCGGTGGTCCTCCTCGCGCTCGTCTTCCTCCGTGACCTCGATGACTCCTTTGAGGGACAGAATGCCATCGAGGCTCGGCGGCGCGGCCTCAACTTTTCCCGAAAGGGTCTTGAGCGTCGCGAGCACCGCGCCGAGCACCGGCTCGTTGACCTTCACCGTCGGCTGCACGCCTTTGCGCTCTACAACGAGATTGGCGTAGACGGTGCCCCGCGACAGCTTTTCCGCACCGCGTGTACGTGCGGGCACCTCGACGGCATCCCAACCCGCCGGCAGTCGGAACCGCAGGTCGAGCCCTTTGGCATTGACTGACTTGATTTCCCAGCTCCAGGCATACGCACCGGCAATGCCGTGGCCGCGAGCAAATCCGGTCATGCTCGACAGAGCCATGGGTGGTCGTCTCGTGTTGCTGCCCGTTCGAAAGCGCGGCGACCTTAGCTGCGCGAGCTTGACGTCACAAGCCTACGGCGGCTTGGTGCCACTTGGTGAGCCAGGCGGTGACACAGAGGACGTGCCATTGTGTTCAATGCCACGCAGGCGCGTGACATTCTTCTGGTGCTCTGCGTAATTATCCGAGAACACGTGGCCGCCGGTCCCATCGGCAACGAAATAGAGCTCCTTGGTTCGTGCTGGGTTTGCGGCTGCTTCGAGTGAAGCGCGTCCTGGGTTCGCGATCGGCCCCGGCGGCAGACCGTCGACGACGTAAGTATTGTAAGGCGTCGGCTGCTCGATCTCACTCTTCAGGATCGGTCGCCCCAGCGAACCTTTACCGCCAGTCAGCCCATAGATGATCGTCGGATCCGACTGAAGGCGCATTCTGCTCTTGAGCCGATTGACGAAAACGGCAGCGACTCGCGTGCGCTCGTCCGGCCTGCCGGTTTCCTTTTCCACGATCGAGGCGAGCGTGACCAACTGCTCCGGCGTCTTGACGGGCAGATCCTGCATCCGGTGCTCCCACACCTCCTGCAAAACGCGTCGGTGCGCCTGTTGCATACGCTGGATGATCTGCTCGCGCGTCATCCCCCGAGTGAATTTGTAGGTTTCCGGCAATAACGTGCCCTCACGGGGAATTTCCTTGATCTGGCCCGTCAGTACATCGGTCTCCAGCAGACGTGCGACAATCTGCTCCGACGTCAAACCCTCCGGGACAGTGAATGCATGCTGCACCACCCTGCCTTCAACGATGGTGTCGACAACGTCGGCGACGCTGGACCCTTTGGTGAACTGGTATTCGCCATACTTGAGCTCGCCACGCGCCTTGAGCACGATCACACCGCCCATGAAAACGTAGGGTTGATCGACTACGCCCTCGCGCTGCAACAGGTCGGCGATGTCGCGAATGCCGAGCCCACGCGGAATATTGACGACTTTGTCCTCGGGGAGCGGACCGGGCGCTTCAAACCACTGTTTGCCGAGGAACAGCCCCGCACCGACTGCGATCGAAACCACGACAAGCACCGTGAAGATGGCATTGCCGACTACGATGATCGGATGGCGCACGCGTCGCGAGTGGCGACTGGGAAGCGGCACCCTTTCAGGTTCGAGCGCTGCGCGCGGGCTGCGCGGCGGCTTTCCGGCTGGCGGACTGCTGTTGTCGCTCACCTAACCCGCTCCCGCTGTCAGCACAGCACCACCCTCGTCGCATCGACCCCGCCGCGGCGGGGAAAAATATCAACCGCTTCGCACGTTAGAAAAAATTATGGCGAAAGCTTGGGGCGCTCGCCGGCGCAGATTCCTAGGCAGCGTAACGGCGGAAAATCAGCGAGGCGTTTGTCCCACCGAAACCGAACGAATTCGATAACGCGGTATCGACATCGCGTTTACGCGCCTGGTGGGGGACCAGGTCGATCGGCGTGTCGACCGAGGGATTATCGAGGTTGATCGTGGGCGGTGCAACCCGATCGCGAATCGCAAGTACGGAGAAGATTGCTTCGACCGCCCCGGCCGCACCAAGAAGATGGCCAATACACGATTTCGTCGATGACATGGACATGCGGCCGGCCGTATTGCCGACCAACTTTTGCACAGCGCCAAGTTCGATTTCATCGCCGAGCGGCGTCGAGGTGCCGTGAGCATTAATGTAGTCTATGTCGCCGGCTGAGATTCCTGCACGCTTTATGGCCGCATTCATGCAACGCAGCGCCCCGTCACCGTCAGGTGCCGGCGCCGTAATGTGATAGGCATCTCCTGACAAGCCATAGCCGATGAGTTCGGCATAGATATTCGCGCCACGCGCCTTGGCGTGGTCGAGCGCTTCCAGAACGACCACACCAGCACCCTCTCCCATAACAAAGCCGTCGCGATCCTTGTCATAGGGACGCGAGGCGCGGGCTGGATCGTCATTGAAGTTGGTTGAAAGCGCCCGCAACGCCGAGAATCCCACAAGCGCAATTCGATTGACCGGCGATTCCGCGCCGCCGGCGACCATCACCTCGGCATCGCCGAGGGCCACCAGACGGGCGGCGTCACCAATGGCATGCGCTCCGGTTGAGCAGGCGGTGACGACAGCGTGGTTCGGCCCTTTCAAGCCAAATGCAATCGATACGACGCCGGACGCCAGATTGATGATGCGCCCCGGGATGAAGAACGGCGATACCCGGCGGGGGCCCCTCTCATGTAGTGCAACGGCGGTTTCCGCAATGCCTTTAATACCGCCGATGCCGGAACCGATCAGCACGCCTGTCGTAGTCTGCTCGTCGTAACTTTTGGGATGCCATCCGGCATCGTCGAGCGCCTGGCGAGCCGCACACATCGCAAAGACGATGAACTCGTCGACCTTGCGCTGCTCCTTCGGCTCCATCCATTGGTCGGGATTGTAGGTGGCATTCGAGCCGTCGCCGCGTGGGATTTCACAAGCAATCTTGCAGGCGATGTCGGATACATCGAAGTTATCGATCTTCTTGGCGCTGCTCTCGCCCTTGACCAAGCGCGTCCAGGTTGGCTCTACGCCACAACCGAGCGGCGTAACCATTCCCAATCCTGTGACAACGACACGTCTCATGGCCGGCTCCGAGCGAAATTATTCGTGCCGCTGCATTGCGCACAGCCCATAAGTCGATGACGAGCGAAGCGAGTGAGCAGCGGCGTGATGCGCTTGCTCAGCTTTTAGCGTTCTTTTCGAGAAATTTGACCGCGTCGCCGACGGTCAAAATCGTCTCGGCGGCATCATCGGGAATCTCGCAGCCGAATTCCTCTTCGAAAGCCATCACGAGCTCGACGGTGTCGAGACTGTCGGCGCCAAGATCGTCGATGAAACTTGCTTGATCGGTTACCTTGTCGGGCTCTACGCCCAGATGCTCCACGACGATCTTTTTCACCCGCTCGCCAATGTCACTCATCGTTCCAACCTCGTGCTTTTTAGATTGGGCTGCGTTCCAGATTCAGATCGCAACCATCGCGGTATGGCCTCGTCGTGGTCGACGGTGATGAGACAGCCCCAATTGCGGAATATCACTTCCGATTTCCGCGATTAGCCGCCCCAGCCGGGCCAAAGCTCGGTTACCATACTTCAAATGCGTTGACTAGCGCGTGACGGCGAAGCGAGCAAGCCCTGAAAATGCGTCATTTCCGCTGCCCATTTGCACATGATTTTCGCGAAACTCCGTCACTACTTTGCAAGACGATTCCGTCAGATCATGGCCATACCGCCATTGACATGGATGGTCTGCCCATTGACGTAAGCTGCTTCATTCGAGGCCAGGAAAACTGCGGCCGCCGCCACATCTTCAGGAGTTCCGAGCTTGGCGGCGGGAATGCGCGCGAAAATCGCCTCGCGCTGTTTCTCGTTTAGCTTTTCGGTCATTGCCGACGCGATCAGGCCTGGCGCAATGCAATTAGCGGTGATGTTGCGTTTTGCATATTCGGCAGCGACCGACTTTACCATGCCGACCAAGCCAGCCTTGGAGGCGGAGTAGTTTCCCTGTCCCGGATTACCGGTAAATCCCACGACAGAGGTAATCGCGATCACGCGGCCCCACCGTCGGCGCATCATGCGCGACACAGCGGCACGGGCGAGCCGGAACGTCGACGTCAGATTAACGGCAATGACCTGGTCCCAGTCCGCATCGCGCAATTGAACGAACAGGTTGTCCCGATTGATACCGGCGTTTGCGACCAGGATGTCGAGCTTCTCCATTTTCTCTTCTGCGCTTGGCACCAGTGCTTCAACTGCATCCTTGTCCGCCAAATCACAAGGTAATACATGCACCCGATCGCGCAGAACGCCGGCGACCGCGTCAAGCGCATCTTTACGTGTGCCGGAGATCGCGACCGTTGCGCCTTGCGCGTGCAGAGCACGCGCAATGGCACCGCCTATCGCTCCGCTTGCCCCTGTCACCAGCGCAGACTTACCCGTCAAATCGAACATTATGGCTTCCTCCCCGCCTTGAAGGCGGCAACGTCCTCTGGATTTCCGATCGCGGCGACGGTGGCGCCTTCCGCAAGCCGCTTGACCAATCCGCTAAGAACCTTGCCGGCACCGACCTCATAGAAATTCGTGACGCCGGCACCTGCCATGTACACGACCGACTCGCGCCAGCGCACGGTACCAGTGACTTGCGCGACGAGCGCACTCACAATCTCGCCAGGGTCATCTATGGCTTTAGCCAGCACATTCGCGACCACCGGCACCGACGGCCGCTTCACGGATATTTTCGCCAGCGCCTGCGCCATCACATCGGCTGCCGGCTGCATCAGCGCGCAATGGAAAGGGGCGGATACCGGCAAAAGCATGGCTCGTTTGGCGCCTTTGGTTTTTGCGATTTCCACCGCGCGTTCCACCGCCGCTTTGCTGCCGGAGACGACCACCTGACCGGCGCCATTATCGTTGGCTGCCTGGCATACTTCGCCTTGCGCAGCTTCCGCCGCAACCGCCGATGCCACTTTGAATTCGAGGCCAATAAGCGCCGCCATGGCGCCCGCCCCAACCGGTACTGCCTTCTGCATCGCCTGTCCGCGCGTGCGCAATAGCCGCGCCGTGTCTGCAATGGTGAAGGCGCCGGCCGCAGCCAGCGCCGAATATTCGCCGAGCGAATGGCCGGCGACGAATTGCGCATCGCGTGCCAGATCGAGTCCTGCTTCGCCCTCCAGCACGCGCACGGCGGCAAGAGAAACCGCCATGAGCGCAGGTTGCGCGTTTTCGGTGAGCGTGAGCGTATCGGTGGGGCCGTCGAAGATGATGCCGCTGAGCTTGCTGCCGAGAGCGGCGTCGACTTCTTCGAACACCTTCCGCGCGGCTGCGAAATTTACAGCCAGTGTCTTGCCCATTCCGACGGCCTGGCTGCCCTGCCCCGGAAACACAAAAGCGACCGCCATGTTTTGTCCATTAACGCGTTGAAATCGGGCCGAAAGACACCTCGCTGTCGGTTCTGTCAAGTTTCGCGGCCGATGGTAACCGAGCGAAAACACTCTTTCCGCTAGGATTCACGTTGATGTTTCAAAGGCAAGGTGATGACCGACTTGGTCACCGAGGACGAGCTCGCGCGGGCGCGCATTGATTCCGCCTTCCGACAGCAATTCCTGGCGCAAAACCTCGACCGGCTGCTCGATGCTCTCGAAAGGATGCGCCGGGCTGGCGACCAGAATGCCGACGCCGCACGACAGCTCCGCGAGGGCGCCGATCTCGCCGTTCAACTCGCGG
>JBGQLL010000146.1:0-8090 GCA_041500065.1 Pseudolabrys sp. | reverse complement strand
CGTCGCCGCGCTTGAGGGCCTCGTCGAGACGCTTTTGCGTCGGTTCTTCTGTTTTATCGGCGTCGTTGAAGTCCTCGGCCATGCGCGTTCCCGCTCAACCGCTATGTGCAAGATCGGCAAGAACACCTTGGAGATAATCGACAAATGTGCCCATCATCGCGCCGATCACCAGCAGCAGGAGCAGCAATCCGAGCAGGATCGACAGCGGCAGACCAATAAAGAAGACCTGCATTTGGGGCATTAGCCGCGACAACACGCCGAGACCGAGATTGAACAGCAGCCCAAACACAAGGAATGGAGCCGAAAGCTGGATACCGATGCGGAATGCGGTGGCGATGATGCGCGTCACGTGCTGTGCCGCATCTCCCATCAACGGCAGTTCGCCCGGCTGGAAGATCGTGTAGCTGTCATTCATTGCCGCGATCGCCAGGTGATGCAGGTCGGTGGCAAAGACCAGCGTGATGCCGAGGACCGTCAGGAAATTTCCAACCAGGAGGCCCTGTTGGTTCTGGGTTGGATCGACAGCGGTGACAAAGCCCAGACCTAACTGCTGGGCGACGACCGATCCCGTGACCTGAAGTGCAGAAATAGCCAGTCGCGCGGTCAGGCCCAGCACCGCGCCGATAACCAGTTCCTGGAATAGCAGCACCATCACCGGCCCGAAGGTCTTGAGGTCGACGGCATAGGCCTTCTGGTGAGCAGGCAGGAGGATCGCGGTCAGCACCAGCGCGATGGTGAGACGCACCCGCGCCGGCACGCTCAGCTCACCCACGCCCGGCATCAACATGACCATGGCGCCCACACGTGCAAAAGTAAGCAGGAATGCGGTCGCCAGCGCCGGCAGGAATGAGATGTCGACCCGCATGGCCCGCGCCTAGCCGCTGATGATGCGTGCAGCGATCCGCAGCATTTCGGCGTGCATTTTCTCGGCCATGAATGGCAGCGCAACAAGCAACGAAATGAAGATCGCCAGGATCTTTGGCACGAAGGCGATGGTCATTTCCTGGATTTGCGTGAGCGCCTGCAAGAGCGAGATGGCAACGCCGACAGCAAGCCCGACCAGCATCACCGGACTGGAGACGACGATCAGTGTAAAGATCGCATCACGGGAGACGTCGAGAACTTCGGGACCGGTCATGTCGATGAATGCCTAGATCGGCATCTTCATGATGTCTTCGTAGGCGGCGATGACACGATCGCGCACGGCAACCACCGCATCGATCGCGACCTCCGTTTCAGAAACCGCGGTAACGACGTCGACGATATTCGCTTTTCCGTTGGCCGCGGCGCGCGTCTGCGCATCGGACTTGCGGCCCATATCGGCGACCGAGCCGATCGCCTCCTTGAGCACGGAGGCAAAGCTTGTATCGCCGGTGGCCTCGGCGGCCGGCTGGCGGCCAAGCGCGAGGGAACTGACATCGGATGCGATGCGCGCGACATTGGCATAAGCGCTGGCGGCAGCGAGTGGTGTGGCCATGATGATTTACGCCTTTCAGGCTTTGAGGATGTCGATGGTGCGCTGGATCATTCGCCGCGTGGCGCTGATCACGTTGATATTGGCTTCGTAGGAGCGCTGCGCGTCGCGCATGTCGGTCATTTCGATCAGAGGATTGACGTTGGGGTATTTGACATTGCCAGTAGCATCCGCAGCGGGATGACCGGGTTCGTATTTCAGACGGAAAGCTGAACTGTCGGTCCGTACCTTGCCGAGCTCGACCAGTTGAGTGTCGATCGTGCGATCGAGTTCGCTGCGAAAGGTCGGGATCTTGCGCCGGTAAGGATCGGTGCCGGAACTCTGCGGCGTTGAATCGGCGTTGGCGATGTTTTCCGAAATGATGCGCATTCGCCCCGCCTGCGCGCGCAAGCCGGAGGCTGCGATCGTGAGCGTCTTGAGGAAATCCACCGTTGCCCTCCTCGTGATCCCTTGGCCGCTCAGCGCTTGCCGAGCGCGGTCTTGATGAGATTAAGGCTGCGCGTGTAGAGCGCGGTCGCCGTCTGGAAGTCCATCTGGTTTGCAGCAACCTTCATCATTTCTTCCTCGAGGTTCACGGCATTGCCGGTCGGGCGAACCTCGAAAGTGCGTGAATTGCCGCTTCGGTAGGGCGATGCGCTCAAACCGACACCCTCGATATGACTAGCCGCTGTGCGTGTAAGTGAAACGGTGGAGACACCGCCGGGCGCGGCAAGCGGCGGATCATCGAACTTCAGCGGCGCGAGATCGTGCCCACGGAATTTTGGCGTGTCGGCGTTCGCGACGTTTTCGGCCAAAACCCGCTGCCGTGACTGAGCCCAATCGAGGCGCGTTCGAAGCATGGACAGGATCGGAATGTCGCCAATGGCCATAGCCAGCTCCCCAAAAGCCCTGTTGCAGCATTGCCGCCCCAGGCAGACGTAACGTCGTGCTAGGCAGACTTTGCCGGGCGTATGGTTAATGGCGGGTAAAAATAAAGGCGGGAACGAGTTGCGGAAGGCGGCATTACTGGCGTAAATGGCGCGAAAGTCGGACCAGACGGTAAAATGCCACTTTCTTTGTTAATGCTCTGTTAGTATTCAGGGCGGCAAATTGCGCCTGGTCAAATTAACCATTCGGGCGATTCTCGCCCGGTGAGTAACAGCATGAAGAACGGAGCGCATTGATGTTCGAGACCCTGTTCGGCTCGGAGATGCCGCTGGCCGCCCGGTTCTTTATTGCCTTTTTGATTGTGCTGGCCCTGATCGGGCTGACCGCGTGGCTGGTGCGCCGCTTCGGTGCAAACCGTCTCGGAACTACCGCCCGCGGACGTCAGCCCCGGCTGGCCGTCATCGATGCCGCGACGGTCGATGGACGCCGGCGCCTGGTACTGATCCGCCGCGATAACGTCGAGCATCTTCTCATGATCGGCGGCCCCAGCGATCTGGTGGTGGAACCCAACATCGTGCGGGCCGTGGGCGCGCGTGAAGTTGCACGCGAGCCGGCGCGCGCCAGTACTCCCGCTGAACAACCCGCAGCGCGGCCTTCCGCTGCCGCCACAATTGACAATGGCTGGCCCCTTCAGCCGGCGGAGCCGGCCCCCGCCCCGGCAGCATCCCGGCCCTACCGCTCCACTGCAACTGAAGAGCCTTGGCTCCCGCCGGAGCCAGGCGCACGTGCACGCCCGGCTGACAATTTCACCGGACTTGCTGCCGAATTGTCGTCACGCCTCGGTACACCCGATCATGGACCATCCCCGGTCACGCGTAGTGAACCGGCCCCGCGCGTTCCGACACCGACCGTCGAACCAGCTGCAGCACAGGCCGATCACAATCTTGCAGAGATGGCGCAGCAGCTCGAAGCTGCGTTGCGCCGCGCACCGGCACCGGAAAGCCGGCCGCCCGTCACTGACCCGCTGGCACACGTGGGCGGGCCAACGGGCAATGTGACCGCACGCTCGCCCGTGCGCGAATTCAAGGCGCGTGTCGAACCGAAGTTCGATGCAAAGCCGGAACACAAGTTCGAGGCCAAGGCCGAGCAAAAATTTGACCTGAAGCCTGAACCGCGTGAGCCGGCGGCAACACCCGGCAAGCAGCTTTACGAAAATCTCGAAGAGGAGATGGCCAGTTTGTTGGGCCGTCCGGCAGGAAAATCGTGATAGCCGCTTCCGACCGCCGTGTCCGTCTTGTGACGGTGGCGGTCGGGGTAGCAGGGATCCTGCTCGCAACGGCGCCAGCCGCCGCTCAGGACATCAGCGTCAACTTCGGCCAGGGCAACGGGCTGACCGAGCGCGTGATCCAGATGATCGCGCTGCTCACCGTGCTGTCGCTGGCACCCTCGATCCTCGTCATGATGACGTCGTTCACTCGCATTGTGGTGGTGCTGTCGTTGCTCCGCACTGCGCTCGGCACCGCGACGGCGCCGCCTAACACCGTCATCGTATCGCTGGCCCTATTCCTGACCGCATTTGTCATGGGCCCTGCCTTGCAACGCGCCTACGACACCGGCATCAAACCGCTCGTCGCCAACGAGATCACCGCCGAGCAGGCCTTCGAACGCGGCTCGCAGCCGCTGCGCGCTTTCATGCAGAAGAACGTGCGCGAGAAGGACCTCAAGCTGTTCTCGGACATGTCCAAGGAAACCGAACCGGCCAAGCCTGAAGACCTGTCGCTGCGCGTTCTGGTGCCGGCATTCATGATTTCCGAGCTCAAGCGCGCCTTCGAAATCGGCTTCCTCTTGTTCCTGCCATTTCTCATCATCGACCTCGTCGTGGCCTCTGTGCTGATGTCGATGGGGATGATGATGCTGCCACCAGTCGTGGTATCGCTGCCATTCAAGCTGATCTTCTTCGTGCTGGTGGACGGCTGGAGTCTGGTCGCAGGCTCGCTGATCCAGAGCTACGGGGCTTAGGGAGCAAACAAGCCCCTTCCTCAGCAGCAATATGAACAGGTACGATGCGCCCCCGGACGATGGAGGCGCATATGAAGCGGCGAGAGTTCATCGCTTTAATCGCCGGCGCGGCAGTGTCGTTTCCACAGCCCGTCCTCGCACAAAAAAGAGCTGCCCGGATTGGATGGCTCATTTACGGTGATGCCTCACTGGGGCCCATCGATAAGTCGTTGAAAGACGCGCTTGATCAGATTGGGAGCGTTGATGGCCGTACTGTCGAAATCATTCAACGATATGCCAATGGCGATTCAACGCGACTTCCGGCGTTGGCGGAAGAACTTGTTGCACTTAAGCCGGACCTTCTGCTCGCGCTCGGAGGTGACGTTGTTAAAGTTCTGTTCGATGCCAATAAGGGCAGCATACCTGTGGTGGGTGGAGTCAGCGAGAGCCCGGTACGGGCAGGATTTGCCACGTCTCTGGCCAAGCCGGGGAAAAATTTTACTGGGGTGACATTCCTGACCGACGAGATGGCCGCCAAACGCATGGAAATACTAAAAGAGGTGGCTCCCAACACAAAACGGGTTGCGGTCATATTCAATCCGCAACATTTCGACGATGAGGTGGCGTTTGCACGGCGCGCAGCTCAATCGCTGGCCATCGACATAACAACGCATGCGATTAACAGCTCAGGCGACCTTGACGGCGCACTTCGCGCGGCAAGCGAAAGCGGGGCGAACAGTTTGTTTGTGATCTCGTCGCGTCTAACGAGCATCGTTGCCGCCAGAATTGCCCAGTATGGGCTGGAACAGCGGCTTCCGGTGGTCACATCGTGGCGTGAATTTGTTACCAGCGGAGCCCTGCTGTCCTATGGACCGAGCAGAATCTTCGAGGCAAAGCGCGTGGTGAGTTATGTGCAAAAGGTTTTGAACGGCGCAAAGCCTGCCGATCTGCCGATTGAACAACCGGTAAAATTCGAGCTCGTGATCAATCTGAAGACCGCCCGCAGCATCGGATTGACGATCAGCCGGGACTTCCTGCTGCGCGCAGACGACCTGATTGATTGAGAAGCGGTGAGGTACGTTACGCCTATACGTTCACTTCGATGGCACAGCGCTGGGCCAAACGACGCCCGCAAGAAAAACGGCAGCCAACATCCCTGCGAACTGCGCCGCCATAAATCCTGGGACACCGGCCGGTGCGATGCCGGCAAAAGTATCTGACAGCGAACGGGCGATGGTGACCCCCGGATTGGCGAATGACGTCGATGCCGTGAACCAATAAGCCGACGTGATGTAGAGGCCAACCGCAAATGGGACGGCTGAAGGTGCACGCCACAGACAGCCAAAAATCGTGAGTAGCAACCCGAATGTGGCGACGGCTTCGGCCAGCCATTGGCCCGCACCAGAGCGGACCGTCGTCGAAATCTGCCATACAGGCAGATCGAACATCAGATGGGCAATCCAGGCGCCGACGATGGCGGCGATGACCTGAATGGCCACATAAAGCATGGCGATCAGCCATGGAAGATCGCCGCGCAGCGCAAATGCGACACTGACAGCGGGGTTGAAATGCGCGCCCGAAACCGGCCCGAACATCAGGATTATGACGGGTAGGATCGCGCCCGTCGCCAGCGTATTGCACAGCAAAGCCAGCGCGACGTTACCGCCGGCTAGACGCTGCGCCATGATGCCCGAGCCGACGACAGCCGCGAGCAGAAAAGCCGTACCCAGAAATTCGGCGATCGCCCGTTGCGCCAAAGAAGGCATCAGCCTGGCTCTTTGACCTTCGCGGTCGCGCCATCCATACGGCCAATCTCTTTGAGCTTCGCTTGCAGGCTCATTCGATCGAGCGAACGGATCGGCAACGCAGCGAAAACGCCAATGCGCTGCGACAGCATCCGGTAGGCATCCTTGAACGCCAGGGCAATCTGTGCGGGCGAGCCTTCGGCAATGGCCGGATCGGAAATGCCCCAGTGCGCGGTCATCGGCTGGCCGGGCCAGAAGGGACAAGTTTCGCCGGCGGCATTGTCACAAACGGTGAACACGAAATCGAGCGCGGGCGCGCCCGGCTTGGCGAATTCGCTCCACGACTTCGAGCGAAAGCGCGTTGTGTCGAACCCGAGACTTTGCAACAGCCTCATCGCCTCAGGATGCACATGACCTTTTGGCTGGCTGCCCGCGCTGAAAGCCTGGAATTTTCCGGCCCCGATCTTGTTCAGGATCGCTTCGGCCATGATCGACCGCGCCGAATTTCCGGTGCAGAGAAACAAGACATTGAACGGGTGGTCGGTCATTGGCGACGAAACCTCATATGCATTTCTGCGCGAGTGCGCGCCGCGCCGTTTTGTTTAACTTCGGCGCGCAAAGCTCCGGACGGCCCTGACAGCAATGGTCGGTGAGGTACGACACCAGCGAATTCATCGCTTCGAACCGCGCCGCGTAGATCATCGAACGGCCGTCGCGGTGCGCTGTGACGAGGCCGGCGTCGCGCAGACGGTCCAGATGGAATGTCAGTGCGTTGGGCGGCAGCCGAAGGCTGGCAGCAATGTGGCCGGCAGGCATGCCTTCGGGGCCAGCTTCGACCAGCAGGCGGAACACATCGAGACGGTTGTCCTGCGCCAGCGCGGCCAGAATAGCCACGGCATCCCGCTTCTTCATATTTCAATAATTATTGAAATGATGGATGATCGTCAAGTGATGTTCGTCAGCGCACGGTCATCATCATCACTGCGGCCATCACCGCCACCATGATCACGCCCATGATTGCAAGATGGCGCCAATTGCCGGCCATGTGCCGCAACAAAGCGAAACGTGCATTTTCCGGGACCAGGGCCATGCCGCACTTGGGGCATTTGCCCGGACTTGTCTGGCGAATGCTGGCGTGCATCGGGCAAATGTAGGCCGATCCCGATGTGTTGATCGTGTCCATTTGCACCCCCGCTTTGGAAGTGAAATTTCGCAAAGAAATTAGCCGCCGCAAAGGAAATGACTTTGATTTAGGTCAAGGCCTCCCTTGAGTTAGGGACCCAGACTTTGTCACTGCCTTTTTGCAAGGAGGCGACCACGATGTGGTGGAACGATTACTATTGGCACATGCCGTGGGTGTTCGCACCGCTGATGATGTTCTTCATGCTGGCCCTGTGCATAGGCGTGATGTGGCTCATGATGCGCGGCATGGGGCGACATGGCGGGCGTTACAATTACCCGCTCGACATTCTCAAAGAGCGTTTCGCGCGTGGAGAGGTAACGCAAGCCGAATATGAAGAGCGCCGGCGCGTGCTCGACGTTTGAACTACGATTAAATGATCGCGTGGCGGATTTTGGCCGAGACCCATTCGCTGACGATCACAGTGCCGATGATGACAAGCAGGATCAGCGAGACCTGCGTCCAGTAAAGCTGCGTGATTGCGGCGTTGAGCTCGAGCCCGATGCCGCCGGCGCCGACAAGTCCAAGAACGGTCGACTCGCGGATATTGATGTCCCAGCGGAACACGGAAATTCCGGCAAAGGCGGGCAGCACCTGCGGCACGATTCCGTAACCTGTGACTTGCGCGCCGGACGCGCCGGTCGCACGCACGGCCTCGACCTGCCCCTCGTCGATCTCCTCGATGGCTTCGTAAAGCAGCTTGGCGCAGAAGCCGATCGACCGTAGCGCGATCGCAATGATCCCCGAGAACACGCCGGGGCCGATGATGGTGACCAGCATCAGCGCCCAGATCAGCGCATTGATCGAGCGCGACGATACGATGATG
>JBGQLL010000145.1:0-8094 GCA_041500065.1 Pseudolabrys sp. | reverse complement strand
CGCGCGCGGACGAGTGGCGGTGACAACATTCGCTTCCAATGTCGCGCGCCTGCGCGCGGTTGCCGATGCTGCCAGGGCCGCTGACCGTGAGGTGGTGATCATTGGCCGTGCGATGGAGCGCGTTGTGCAAATTGCACGGGAGACCGGTTATCTCGAAGGGGTACAGGATTTCCGCCCTGTCGATGCTTACGGCTATCTGCCGCCGAACAAGGTCGTGGCGCTCTGTACCGGCAGTCAAGGAGAGCCGCGTGCAGCGCTTTCGCGTATCGCAGAGGATCAGCACCCTGAAGTAACGTTTTCGCCTGGCGACCTGGTGATCTATTCCGCCCGCACCATCCCCGGCAACGAGAAGGCGGTCGGGCGAGTCATTAATCTGCTGATCGAGCAGGGGATCGAAGTAATAACCGATCGCACCCATTTGGTGCATGTCTCAGGCCATCCGCGGCGCGCGGAGCTCGAAGAGCTGATCGGTTGGGTCAAACCGAAGATCGTTATTCCCGTCCATGGTGAAGCGCTGCATCTTCACGAACACGCCGCGCTTGCTCGCCGCTGCGGCGTCCGCGACGTCGTGCAATGCCGCAATGGCGATCTGGTGCAGTTGTCACCACAGGTCCGCACGATCGATGAGGTTCCGGCCGGGCGGATTTACAAGGATGGCAACCTGCTGGTCGATGCCGATGCCCGCACAGTCGCCGACCGCAGGCGATTGAGCTTTGCGGGCGCCATTTCTGTTGCGATTGCCATTACCGACAAAGGCGAGCTGGCGGAGGATCCGTCGCTCGATCTGATTGGCATCCCGGAACGCGATCGCGACGGCGAATCCATGTACGAGGCGGTGCAGGATGCGCTGATCGAAACCTTCGAGTCCCTGCCGCGTGGTCGAAGACGGGATCCGGAGTCTGTCGCCGAAGCGCTGCGGCGTGCCGTCCGCGCGGCAGTTGCCCAACGCTGGGGCAAGAAGCCGATGTGCCATGTGCATGTCTTGACGGTATGATGGCGCAGCTTGCAACTTTTCCCGGGCGCAGCGCGGCACGTCCGGGGCACGAGAGGGTTAAATGATCGGTCGTCTCAACCACGTCGCCATCGCGGTGCGCGATATTGCCAAGGCTTCCAAGGTCTACCGTGACACCTTGGGCGCGGATGTTTCGGCAAAGGTGCCGCAGCCCGAGCACGGTGTGTCCACGGTATTCATTACGCTGCCCAACACCAAAATTGAGCTGCTAGAGCCGTTAGGGGAGGATTCGCCGATCGCCAAGTTTTTGGAGAAGAATCCGGACGGCGGTATCCATCACGTCTGCTACGAAGTACCCGACATTCGCGTTGCCCGCGATACGCTCAAAGCGCAGGGCGCGCGCGTGCTTGGCGACGGCGAGGCGAAAATTGGTGCCCACGGCAAACCCGTTTTGTTTCTCCATCCAAAGGATTTTTGCGGCACGCTGGTCGAACTAGAGCAGGCGTGAAATCACGAATTGCAGTATGAGCACCAGCACCATCATCGCAATCTACTTTTTGATCTGGTGGGTGACGCTGTTCGCTGTACTGCCTTGGGGTGTGCGCAATCAGGAGGAAAGCGGCGAGGTTGTGCCGGGCACCGATCCTGGAGCGCCAGCAATCCACCGGGTTTGGGGCAAACTTGGCTGGACCACGCTGATCGCTACAGTGATTTTTGGAATTTTGTACGTGGCCTACTCGCAAGGCCTTATTCCGTATGACCTGCTGATGGCGATTTCCGGCCCGCCGCTCCGCTAGGCCAGGTGTTCCGGCTGAAAAAAAGAGCAGGGCGCGAAAGCCCTGCTCGTCTCGTTGATAGAGTCCTTGTCCCCGGCAGTTTTTCGTTTTCCGGGTTGGCTGCGATTATCGCGCCAGGACTTGCTTCCCTCCCAAGACTTGGACCGCAGTCTGGAACCGGTGTTGCCCCCGGCTCCGCTATACGGACTGACGTGACGCTACCCGATCGTCCAAAGGCTGTCACCAGCATTTGTGACGTCAACGCTCGATTACGATCGGGGCGTCGAGCGGGATTGGCTCCCCTTTCCTCGGTGTAACGATAACCCGCACTGTCCATATGCCGGGTTCTGCAAGTGTAATGCCGTTAACTCGCCAGGATCCGTCGGTTTGCGCGGTGGCGTCTCGTTCGAGCTTTTGAATGCGCGGTGTCGGCGGTTCGAGTGCAAGCCGCACATCCTTTGCCGGGAACCGTGAGAAGTTCTCGCGCGCCACGCGTATGGTAACTTCAGCTGTTCCCGCGCGGCCAGGGTCAATGGTCACGTCCGCCATGGCCTCAGGCGCATGGATGTGAACGAAAGCGGCATTAGGCGGGATATCCGCAGGCGTCGGATGTACGTGCGCGGCCGGCGGCAGGGTCCCGAGGATAGCGACGAACAGCACCACGCACAGACCCAGAGCGATTTCGGCGATGCTGTTGCGTTTGAGGGTGCGCAGGGCCGAGGAGTCTGGGAGGCGTGGCGTTAGGCAAAAGCGGTTCACTGCGGCAAGTGTGATCATTGCCGCGAACAAGCCGATCTTGAACGCGACCAGCCGCCCATAGTCGGTTGTCACGAGATCACGGGGACCGCCGAGCAAAAACCAGCTGTTGACGAGCCCGGTTGCCAGCAAACCGCCGACACTCAGGACCCCAACAACCGAGAAGCGGCGTGTTGCACTCACCGCAACGTCGCCCCAGCTTGGATTGGCGCGCGCCCGTGCCAGCAGCAGCGCGAACGCCGGTAAGCCGCCCAGCCATGCGCCGGCCGCAAGCAAATGGACCATGTCGGAAATGAGATGAACGTCTCCGGTCATTCCGGGCGTCGCCCCGGCGTGACCGACCAAGGCGGGCAGGGCGATCAAGGCGGCGGCTGCGGCAAGCTGCGAGCTCCGCGTCTGTGGCCGAAGGATCAAGACACCGAGCAACAGAGCGAGAGCTAGTCGGACAATCCACACCAAACCGAAGCGGGTATCGAATAACACCAGCCAGGCGCCGCCGTGCAGACAGACATCGGAAAGGGATGCACCGAGAATGTCTGACGCTAACAGCACCAACCAAGCCATGCCCGACAGGATTGCTAGAGCGAGCGCGAGCCATGTCAGCACAGTGAGCTGGTAGCGAAATGCCGCGAAACCGGCTCGTGCCTTCGCGCCCACCGGTTCGGCTACGATTACGACAAAAGCGGTTGTTCCGCACGCCAACAGTGTCGCGGCAATATGAACACCGCGTACAAGGATCAACGGATCCGCTACCACGTGTGGTCCCCGGCGCGCCGGTCGCTATTGACCGACGCGGAATGTGAAGTCGCCCTGGGTACGATGAGTGTCCACCGACAGCACACGCCAGATCACCTTATAGGTTCCCGGGGGTAAAGCTTTAAGTGGCACGCGCAACTGAGTGCGCTCGCCAATGACCGTGGCCTTGCCCACACTTACTGCCGCACCTTGCTCGTTGCGCACTTCAATCGAACTGAAGGCCGGCTCGAGTTTCTCGGTAAACCAAAGCACAACCTCCTTGGGTGATTGTGCCACCGTGCTTCCGACCTTCGGCGTGGCGTGATCGAGGTGCGCGTGGGCAAAGGCCGAGCCTGTCGCAGCGGCCAAAAGAGCGACAATGGTGAAGACAGTGCGCATGGCTAACGGCCGAGTGTCGGCCTCCCTGTATTGATGTTGTTTGCGAAAATCGGCCGCCCAATGGTGGTTGGAAAGATATCGTCGAGGTAGAAGTGCAGCTGTCCGATGATGCCAACGCTGGTGCCGCTTTGCCGGTTGACGGGGATCATCGCTTCGACCGCGATTTGATAAGTGTTGCCGACGTAGAGTAGGCCGGGATTGATAGTACCCGTTGTCACGGTACCGGAGGTTGCCGTGTTCGAAACCGGCGTCTGCATTGAAGCTTCAACAATCGGAATCAAACGATTCACGAAATCCGGCAAACCGAGATCGACAACGGCGGATTTCAGGTAAGGCATGCTGTACTGAATCGTTGCACCCCAATTAAGCACGCGTGGATTAAATTCAGTATCGATGCTTTGTTCACCGGTGTCGGGATCTATCGTCGCGGTCGAGGTTTTTGACACGCCCGGAATGGCGTAGCCAATCTGTCCGGTGATCGCGAAAGGCCGCGCCCAATTCATGCTGGCAGGCAAATCGCCGAAGCCTTTCCCGAAGTAGAGCGTCGGTGTGTAGACCGTGAAACGCTCTGCCCCGACGCCTTGCGCTCCACTTGCACCCCATTCGATCTCAAGCCCCACTGACATCACAAATTCATGTTCGGGGTTCTTGAACAGGCGATATTTGAACGTCGTCTCCAGATTCTGGAACCCTTGGGCGCCGTTCATGGTTGGCCCGCCGGGCGCGTAAAGCCGCGACCACGTCGGCGCGAAGGACACGCCAAAATCGTCGGTGATGCGTTTTGAGAACTCTCCCGAGACGTCCAGCTGTTTGAAAGAAGGATCGTCGCCGGTTTTCGACATCGAGATGGTCGGCAGCGACAGTTCATCATTGACCCCGGGGTCGTCGATAGCGAGCGTCGCCGGGAAGAACCGATTGCCGACGATCTCGTGAGCGCGTGCAATCGTTGTTGAAGCCGCCAGGGCGGCGAGCATGGCCAAGGGCCATGAATTCTTGAACATGGAAGACTCCAGTATCGTGTGACGGGATTAGCCGACCGCGCATCGGCAGCCACTTGCGTCAGACGAGAGCCGGAGGACCTCGGGCGAGCTTCGGATCGGCAGTAATTTCATCGCGCCGGGCAACATTGATCGGGCGCATGATGCCCAATGTACGCACTGGCTCGAACCGGGCAGTCTGCGCGGTAACGGGTGCCATTGGGGGCGCAACGGCACTGCATAGATTGCAGTGATCGCAGGCGTGCCCAGGCGCGACGGGACCGTGGCCTGGCGCCTGTTCAGCCGGCGCAGACGTTTCGCTGTGACAGATGACGGTGAAAGGGTCGACAGCCTGAGCCGCGGTGAGCGGCGCAACGGCGACCCACAGCACGGTGTGCATGGCGATCGCAAAGGCAGACGCTACGCTTAGAGACTGTCTGATGCCCGTTCGCATGCTTGTCTCGATCCCTCAGAACCAGCCTAACATGGATATAGATGCCGCAACCCGCGATAAATTCCCGAAAAAGCGGCCGGGCCCTTGTGTTTTTGCAGCCGATCCGCTTTCTCTGACCTCGTCATCCGCGAATCTTTCAAGAAATCCATGCGCCTGTCCCGCTTTTTTCTACCCATCCTCCGCGAGACGCCGAAAGAGGCTGAGGTTGTCTCGCACCGGCTTATGCTGCGCGCCGGCATGATGCGACAGGAGGCCGCGGGCATCTACGCTTTCCTGCCACTCGGATTTCGCGTGTTACAGAAAATTTGCCAGATCGTGCGCGAGGAGCAAAACCGATCGGGCGCGATCGAACTCCTGATGCCGACGATCCAGTCAGCCGAACTCTGGCGCGAGAGCGGCCGCTATGAAGCCTACGGCAAGGAAATGCTGCGCATCCAAGATCGTCACGAGCGCGAGATGCTCTATGGTCCGACCAACGAAGAAATGATCACCGAGATCTTCCGGGCTTACGTGCGCTCATACAAGGACGTGCCGCTCAATCTCTATCACATTCAATGGAAATTCCGCGATGAAGTGCGTCCGCGTTTCGGACTGATGCGCGGACGCGAATTCCTGATGAAGGATGCGTACTCCTTCGATCTCGATCAGGCCGGCGCAACGCATTCATATAACAAGATGTTTGTCGCTTACCTTCGTACTTTCGCGCGCATGGGATTGAAATCGATCCCAATGCGCGCGGAGTCAGGTCCGATCGGCGGAAACCTCTCGCACGAGTTCATCATCCTCGCGCAGACCGGTGAATCGGAAGTCTTCTGTCACAGGGACTATCTCGACATGGCCGCGCCAGCGGCCGACGTCAATTTCGACGACGTCGCGGGCCTGCAGGGCATCGTCAGCAAATGGACGTCGCAGTATGCCGCGACTTCGGACATGCACGACGCTGCTGCCTTCGCCAAAGTGCCATCCAACAAGCAGGTGTCGGCGCGCGGCATCGAGGTCGGCCACATCTTCTATTTCGGAACGAAATATTCTGACCCGATGAAGGCCGTGGTGGCGACACATGACGGCAAGGAAGTGCCGGTGCACATGGGCTCTTATGGAATAGGGCCGAGCCGCCTGGTCGCCGCCATCATCGAGGCATCCCATGACGATGCCGGCATCATTTGGCCGGAGCCGGTAGCGCCCTTCAAGGTGGCCATCCTGAACCTGAAGCAGGGCGCGTCAGGTACCGATGCCGCCAGCGAGCAGCTTTACCGCGACCTCACCATGAAGGGAATTGAGGTGCTCTATCATGACCTTGATGAGCGTCCGGGCGCCAAATTCGCCACCGCAGACTTGATTGGAATTCCCTATCAGGTGCTGGTCGGTCCACGCGGGCTGGCAGAGGGCAAGGTGGAGGTCAAAAAGCGCGCCGATAGCAGCCGGGAGAACCTCAGCCCTGCCGCTGCGCTCGATTTGCTGTCACGCTGACGATCTGTCCCAATAATCCTGTGTGTTGACAAGGGCTTTGCTCTCGCGCCTTCGGCACGAATCCGCCAGAATCGATGTGAACAGTCGAGCGCGGGACCAATCTTCAATGACCGAGCCCAACGGGACGCGGCCCTTCTCGCCGTTCGAATGGATGCTGTCGCTGCGCTATTTGCGCGCGCGGCGCAAGGAAGGATTCATCTCGGTGATCGCCGGGTTTTCCTTCCTAGGCATCATGCTGGGCGTCGCCACGCTCATCATTGTAATGGCGGTGATGAACGGTTTCCGAAAAGAGCTGCTTGATAAAATTCTCGGACTTAACGGTCACCTCCTCATCCAACCGCTGGAAAAGCCACTCACAGATTGGGAGGAGGTGGCGGCCCGTGTCGCAGGCGTTCAGGGCATCCGACTCGCTGCGCCGATTGTCGAAGGGCAGGCGCTTGCGTCGTCGCCGTTCAATGCGGGCGGCGTATTGATACGCGGCATTCGGCTGATGGACCTGGAAAAGCTTCCCTCCGTCGCCAACAACATCAAGCAAGGCTCGCTCAAGGGATTCGACGACGAGCAGGGCGTTGCGATCGGGCGAAGGCTTGCCGACCAGCTCTCGCTGCGCTCAGGCGACAACATCACGCTTGTCGCGCCGCGCGGCGCGGTCACTCCGATGGGCACGACTCCGCGTATCAAGGTCTACAAGATTGCCGCCGTGTTTGAGATAGGCATGTCGGAATATGACAACGCCATGGTGTTCATGCCGCTCAAGGAGGCACAGGCCTATTTCAACAGGGCCGGCGACGTCACTGCCATTGAGATCTACACGGACAATCCCGACCGCGTTGATCGTTATCGCAAGGCGGTGCAGGATGCCGCGCAGCGTCCGATTTTCATGATCGACTGGCGTCAGCGCAACGCGACATTCTTCAACGCGCTGCAGGTTGAGCGCAATGTGATGTTCCTGATTTTGACGCTCATAGTTCTTGTTGCCGCGCTGAATATCGTGTCCGGCTTGATCATGCTGGTGAAGGACAAGGGTCAGGATATTGCAATCTTGCGTACTATGGGCGCGACCCAGGGTGCGATCATGCGCGTATTCTTGATCACCGGCGCCTCTATCGGGGTGGTTGGCACCATCGTTGGATTCATGCTCGGTGTCATCATTTGCCTCAACATCGAGAGCATCCGGCAATTTCTGTCCTGGCTCACCAATACTGAACTGTTCTCGCCCGAACTCTATTTCCTTTCGCATCTGCCGGCCGACATGGATTCGGGAGAGACGACGGCGGTCGTAGTAATGGCACTCGTGCTTTCGCTGCTTGCGACACTCTATCCGTCATGGCGCGCTGCGCGTCTCGATCCGGTGGAGGCGCTGCGCTATGAGTGAGGCGGTCACCGCTGCCAAGATGGTGGAAATGGTCCAGCGGCAGCAACAGCCGCCGCAATCGCGGCAGGAGGAGGACGTCCCGATCCTCTTGCTGCACGGCGTGGAGCGCCATTATCGGCAGGGCGATGAGACCCTGCATGTGCTCAGCGGCGTCGAATTAGCGCTCTGGGCCGGACAGTCGGTTGCGCTGGTAGCGCCCT
>JBGQLL010000144.1:0-8103 GCA_041500065.1 Pseudolabrys sp. | reverse complement strand
ATGGTAACTTGTCCCGGACTAAACAACATTGGATCGATTGCGTAAAAGTCGCCCTTGAAACGTTTGAAAATTTCCGCGAACGGCTGACCGTAGTCGCGCGATCCGACACTTGGCAATTGTTCAGCAAGCGCGCGCGCGTCCGCCGCTGACCCAATCACCATAAGATGCGCGCGACCGGCATAAATGATGGCATCGTTGGTGCGTCCCATCGCCGTGATCAGATCCGGATGCGGCGGCGCCAAGGGTGCTGCCGCCATGCCTTCCACAATTCGGTCAAGCGGAAATTTCAATTCGTGGGCCTTGTGCAGAGCAACTTCGAGCACACGTGCAACGATCTGCGTGCTGCCCGCAAGACTTTGTGTCGGTGCATAGAGAATGGTCAAACGCTCCGGCGCCACATCGCAGGCCTTCAGCACTTGATCGACGACTTCGGGTGGCGGAGCGCGTGAGCTTTCCAGGACCAGCACGGCGCTTTTTGCTGAATCGCGATAATCTAGGGTCTCAAACAGCTGCTCGACCCGCGCGAGCGCCCTGGCGGGTCCGGAGCCAAGGGCAAAAAACGCATCTCTTCCCTCTCCGTAACTAAGTCGCCATCCGGCGTATTGGCTCGCGAGACAAGCAATCACCGGATCGCTCGAGTGGACCAGCAGCGTCCACGGCCACCGCGGTGTGGCACTGCTAGACGTTAGACTCAGCTTGCCCAAGCCCCCCATACAGATTTCGGCAAGCGCCAGGCCGGCCGCAATGCTGCCTTGCGTGCGGCTTCCGGCATTGATCAAGGTTTCCCCACGCGCGCCGCGCGCCACTTCGACCTTGTGCTCGGCCCTTGCGGCAATGAGCGTCTCGGTCAGCGCTTGAGCACGGGCATTAATGCTGATTGTTGGTTCCGTTGTCATTGCATCCCCGCGGCAAGGAGCGCGTGCACCCTCGTACTTCGCTGTTCGACGAGCTGCTTCGCTGCGTACGCCGTTTCACCACGCGCAAACACCGAACACACGGGTTGCTGAGCCTCGATGCAAACACCGGCGAGGGACCTGTCAGCGGTCCATTCAGGCCAATCGAGCGCGGGCGTCGCCGCTATGTCGCGCTCGGCGTAGACAATAGCGCCTGCCATTGCCGCGCGATAACGGGGTGCCGATGCGGGCAGCGTGCCGTGGCAGGCATCGACGTGCAGAGCGAACAAGGACGCCTCTTCCGGCTCGAACAAGTCAAAGGTCGCGCCGGGCCGGGGATTAACCTCAAGCAATTGAAATGCATCGCCGTCCACAACGAAGTCGGCGCTGTTCAGCCCAACAAGCGGGATTTTGGCAACAAGCCTTCTCACCGCAGCGACCATGGCCTGCTCAACATCTTCAGAGAGTGGCGCCGGCCGGACGGCTCCGCCGTACCGGAAAGGATGCCGCAGCGTTGGCGCCGTCCATTGTGCGCTGAACCCGAGTACCAATGCGCTGTTGCCGTTGCCCAACAGCAATGCGGAAACCGGCTGGCCTTTGACGCGGCGCTGAAAATAGACGTCTTTGTCTCGCGTTTCTGACCTGTCGGCGGGCACAACGTGCCAGCCGCCCGCACCGCCAATGCGCTTGACCAGCCAGTCGGTCAAATCCGCTGCCGGCACCAGCGAACTTTCCGGATGCGGGATTTTCGCCGCACGACAAGTTTGGGCAAATTCCAGGGGATCCTTCAAACGCGCGATCGTTTCCGGGCGGTTTCCGAGAAGCGGCCAACGTCTCGCTATTTTCCCCAGCAGATCGGCGCGATCTTCGAAACCGCTGCCGCAAACAATGCCGGCGCAATTACGGCCATCCGCCAGGGTTTGCAGGGCTGCCATCAGCCTGTCGCCATTTATGGGACGCACGAAATCGACGCGGACATGGCGACCCGCTTCGGCCAGGGTATCCTGATCACCGAAACCGTCAGCGACCAGCGGCAGGTATCCGGCACGCCGCGCACCTGCGGCAAGAGCTCGGCCGGAGGCAGCAGCTATCAGCACCGGTTTTTCCCTATCCATTGAGTTCGCGCGCAAGCGTGAACGCGTCGCGAAAGTCCAAGCACACCGGCTTGGCCGCCTCGATCATCTTTTTGAACAATCCAAACTCAGTCTTGTACTTGATATTGCCGATCGCAAGCGGACCCACGCCGAGTGTGTGATGCGAATTAACCTCACTCCCATTCGCCATCATATCGAGGCCTTCGACACCGGACGGTGGGATGGCGTTCACGTCGGCAACGATCAATAAATTCTTCGCCGCTTCTAGCTGCGCTCGCGACAGTACGCGCACACCCGCGCGGCCGCAGCACAGCGCGACATCGTTGACCGAAAGGATATTACTTTTCTTATTCTCGTCGCTGCCATCGGAGGTGCGAACTTCGATACCGAAACGCGTCTTGATTTCGACGGCGCTTTCGTTCACGCGCTTGATGCCGTCATAGCCGACGAGAGTGGCATCGGCGCCTTGAAGGCCGGCGATGACTGCGGTGGAAAATCCGACTACGCCGGTTGCACCAAATACTGCGACGCGAGCACCTTTGAGCGGCCTGCCTTTCTTATCACGCAGCAGCTTCTCGACGCAGGCGACCATTGCCGCCGCCGTGGTGAAAGAACCTGCCGGATCGACAAAGAACGAAATACCAAATGGCGGCACCAGGGCCTTCTTTGCGGCCTCGAGCATGTCCAGTGCCGCGAGCGCCTTCTTGCCGCCGATAAAAACTGCTGTCTTGACCCCCATCTTCGGCGGCCGAGAAAACATCGCATCCTGTACGAGACCGGGCACGTCGCCGAGTGTTAACTCGGTGTACGGAATTGCGGCGTCAAAGCCGGCATCGAGAGCCATATTCACATCGAACGGGCTCATATGCCTAAGCGGGGTCAGCATATGCAGGATATGCTTGTCGGCCAAGTTCATCTCCCCGGCTAGGTCACGAATTCGGCATCACCGCGACAGCATCGGCTTCTATTTTTGCGCCGCGATTGATCCCCTTGCAAGCGCAGATGTCGACCGCCCGGCAGCGCGGGTCGTCACGCGCGATGTCGATCAGCCGCTTCGCTTCACTGTGCGAACGCACGAAGGCAAAAGCGGTAGGGCCCCACGAACTTTGGCCGATGCCAACCGCGCCTTCCCTGTCGAGCACTTCCATAGCCGCGGCCACTTCGCGGCTCGCGAATGGGTGTCCACCTTGCAGCGGTGCAAAATACGCACCGAGAATAATCTGAATCTCCTTAATTGCGGCGCCAAAGGACAAGAGATCCGCTTCCACGAGCGCCGGCAAAGCCTGCATCAAAACGAGGCGGCAAATCTGCGCGGCATCCACGGCATCAAAGGGCGGCAAACGATCGAAAGCCGCGCTTTCCTCTTCGCCGTGGACGCCCGAGCGTTTCCGATCGAGAACCAGCACGATCCGCCATTCATCAGGAAACGGTATTCTGCTGATGATTGGCGCTGCGCGGGTCGTATCCTTGCATCCGCCGTCGACGACAACTCCGCCTGTGCTGAATATGCCGATCCCGACTCCGGAACGGCGGCCGCGACCGAGTCTGGACGCGTCGCCGCGGATGTCGAGCGGCATGTCGTGCAGCGTGCGTATTGCGGCGGCTAGTGCGAGCGCGAGCTGCGTGCCGGAACCCAGCCCGGCATGATCAGGGATGGCTTCCTCGATGTGCACATGATGAGCAGTATCAAGAGATAGCAACGCTTCCAGGCGCTCAAGATACCGTCGCGCTCGTTCACTCTCAGGGCCGCTTACGTGCCGCCTCGTCGCTCTCGAGACGGTAATGCGTGTACGAAAATCGCTGATGGCAAGGCCGATACTACCAAAACTTCGTCCGAACTCGCCATTGAGATCCAGGAACCCCAAATGGAGCCGGGCCGGCGCTGTAACGGTCACGCTGTTCGGCCCTGTGTTCAAAGGTTAGCTCCCCGAGGTTTGATGCCGGACTGGGTTTTTCATTTATGTAATCCGGGACTAGACTGCGATAGTTGGACTTGCCTGGCAATTGCGAACACATCAGGTTCACTGCGTACGAGAAAGGCTTCGCATCATGACGGCAGAAGCAGTCAAAGAACGCACGTATAGCGAAGACGAGATCAAGGCGCGGCTCGCGCGCGACTTACCGTATTGGTGGTTCGAAAACGGTTGGATAAGGCGCAAGTACCGTACCAACAGTTGGAAAGGCACATTGATGGTCATCAACGCTGTCGGCCACCTGGCTGAAGCTGCGTGGCACCATCCTGACATCACCGCTTCTTATGCATGGGTCGAGGTGCGCCTGCAGAACCACGCGGCCAAGGGAATAACCGACAAGGATTTCGAACTGGCAAAGAAGATCGAAGAAGTGATTCAGTGGCAGCCTACCAAGGACGCCGGTGCACTCGAGGGCACACCGCAACAGGATGCACGCTTCGCTTACATCAAATACGACAAGTAAGGTCGGACAAAACTTAGATTGACGACCGAGCGGACCACGCCCACGGAGCGCGCATGGCTGAGGCCTGGATTCACGGCAAATCCGCCCTGCTCGACGCCGCGATCGCAGAAGCGGTCAAAATTTTGGCGGCTAGCCGACTGCCGGTCATTGCCGGACTTGGTACCGATGTTGCGGGCGCACGAGCTGCCATCAAATTAGCGCGACACGTCGGTGGCGTTGTCGATCACATGCATTCGGACGCGCTGTTGCGTGACCTCGACGTCATGCGTGAAGCCGGCATGATGATGACGACGCCGACCGAGGCGCACGTACGTGCCGATTGCCTGCTGCTGGTCGGCCCTGGCTTAATTGAGGCGTGGCCTGCTTTGCCCGAAAGGCTCTTCGCCAAACGCCGGATCGTCTGGCTTTGCCCGGACACCGCAACAAAATCTGCAAGCGCATATTCAAACATTGATATTGTGGGCGACAGTCGCATTGATCTGCCGGCGTTAGTCGCGGTATTGCGCGCGCGGTGCGCCGGCCGGCCCGTGGCAAACGCGCCTGTTGCAATGGCGACAATCGATAAACTCGCAGCCGAATTGAAACAGGCTCGTTTCGGAGTTGCAATCTGGTCAGCAGACCACCATGACGGCCTTACAATCGAGATGTTGTGCGGGCTGGTGAGCGACCTAAACGAGGGCACGCGCTTTTCTGGTCTGCCGCTGGCGACTGCCGACAATGCCACTGCGGTGCAGCAAGTTGCCGGTTGGATGACGGCCTTTCCCCTGCGCACGGGATTTGGCCGCGGGGTTCCCGAACACGATCCTTGGCGTTTTGAAGCGTCGCGACTTGTCGACAGCGGCGAGGCTGATTGCGCGGTGTGGATATCTGCCTACGGCGCGCGGCCGCCGACCTGGAAGCGCATTCTTCCGCTTATCGTGCTCACGGACAGTCCCGACGCCCTAAGAACCGATGTCACCATCGCCGTCGGACGACCAGGCGTTGATCATGACGCGGTGGAGTACCTTGCGGCGACGGCAACGCTCGCCGCCGTGAGCGCCCACCGTCCGCGCTCCGTAGCCTCGGTGGCAAGCGTTCTCGGCAAGATCATCATGAAACTACCGGTAGCGCGCCCATGCTGATCCGTCTTGCCGGCGGTCACATTATCGATCCGGCCAATAGTCGCGACGAAATTGGAGACCTTTTCATCCGCGACGGCCTCATTGTGGACGCGCCGACCGGTGGCACCGTCTACGAGACCTATGACATTTCCAACAAGATCGTCATGGCGGGTGCTATCGACATCCATTCCCACGTCGCCGGCAACAACGAAACGATGGGCCGCCTATTATTGCCCGAGCAGCGATCTCTTTCTGAGGCTCTTCACCCTGGTCATTGTCCGCGACCGGCAGGTAGCTGGAATACTTTTGAGACCGGGTACACTTACGCGGCAATGGGCTTCACGACGGTGGTTGAGCCTGCCGTATTGCCTCACCAGGCTTTGCAGGCACACCTCGAATTGGCCGATATTCCGATCATTGACAAGGCGACGCTGACGGTCCTCGGCAATGATGACTTTCTCCTAAACCTGCTGCACAAGCGCGAAGGCGGCGGTGCGATCCGGGACTATGTGGCCTGGACACTCACCGCATCTCGTGGACTGGGAATCAAGGTGATCAATGCGGGGGGCGCCGCGGCCTTCAAGGACAATTTGCGCGCGTTCTCGCTCGATGACGAAGTCCCTGAGTACGGTGTTTCCTCGCGTGCAATCGTCAAGGCACTCCAACAGGCAGTGCACGAACTGCGGCTACCCCACCCACTGCATGTCCATTGCAACAATCTGGGCCTCCCCGGCAATGTCGAGACGGCACTGGCAACAATCGAGGCAGCGGAAAGCCTTCCGCTCCATCTCGCACACCTGCAGTTCTATGGTTACGGCAACGACGGACCTCGCGGTTTCTCTTCGGCGGGCGCGCGCCTAGCGGAGGCGGTGAACGGTGCCAAGTCCGTGACCATCGACGTTGGTCAAGTGATGTTCGGACAGACCGTTACGATCTCATGTGATGTGCTAAGGCAGTTCAACGCTCGAAGTCGCGCGCGTCCCAGGAAATGGTTGATTTGCGATGGCGACTCGAACGGTGCCGGCATCGTGCCTTATGACTACAGGATGACCGATTTCTTCAATGCAGTGCAATGGGCGGTGGGTCTCGAATTATTCCTGCTCATTAGTGATCCTTGGCGCGTATTCTTCACCACCGATCATCCCAACGGCGCTCCGTTCACTGCATATCCCGATATTCTCGCGCTTCTGATGGATCGAAACCTGAGGGCCGAATGGATGTCGCGCCTACCGAAGGACGCGCTTGAGGTAACCACGCTTTCCTCTATCACGCGCGAATACAGCCTCGTCGACCTTGCGATCATGACACGCGCTGCACCAGCCAAGCTCCTTGGGCTCACGGACCGCGGCCATCTCGGTGCTGGCGCCCGTGCCGATGTGGCTGTTTACACGCCGAACGGCGACAAAGCGAAAATGTTTCGCGAGGCCGCACTGGTTTTCAAAAACGGGAAGCTTGTTATACGCGATGGCGTCGCGCTTGATCCCCTGTTTGGTCGAACTCTTCGCGCAAACCCTGATTTTGAGAGTGCGATCAAGGTGCGAATGCGAGATTACTACCAAGAGCGCTACGGACTATCCCCCGACTTCATGACGGTAGCCGACGCGGCAATTGACAGACCAGAGCCTTTCGAAATCATTCCATGTCTCAATTGACAGTCAATGGCATCCGTGTGGACGACACTTTTGCCGAGGCTTTCGGAATGCGGGCGACGGCGCTGACCATCACCGCGCACAACGCGGCATGGGCGCGTCAGGCAGCCGTGACCATGACAGGATTCGCCACCTCGGTGATTGGTTGCGGCTGTGAGGCAGGCATCGACTGTGTGCTTAATCCTGATGAAACACCGGATGGCAGACCCGGCGTGCGGGTCCTGCTTTTTGCCGTCTCCACCAGCGAGCTACAAAAGCAGCTGCAGAATCGCGTGGGTCAATGCGTGCTGACGAGTCCGGGATCGGCCTGTTACGCGGGGCTGGAAGCAGAAGAAAGACTGAAGCTTGGCAATGCGCTGCGCTTTTTCGGTGACGGCTGGCAAGTCTCCAAACGCTTTGGGGACAAACGTTACTGGCGCGTACCGGTGATGGATGGTGAATTCGTTTGCGACGCGACGACCGGGCTCAGCAGAACAGCGGTCGGGGGCGGCAATATTATCGTCATGGGTACGACCGCGCGGACGACACTCGCTGCAACCGAACTCGCGGTGGAGGCGATTGGAACTGTGCCAAATGTGATCATGCCATTTCCCGGCGGCATCGCGCGTTCCGGCTCCAAGGTCGGCTCGAAATATAAAGGGGTAACCGCTTCGACAAATGATGCTTATTGCCCGACCTTGAAGGGGTCGGGTAACAGCGCGCTCGACGCCGACATCGCCTCGGTTCTGGAGATCGTTATCGACGGCCTCACCTCTGATGCAGTCGCCGCCGCCATGCGCGCCGGCGTGGGAGCCATCTTGGCACTTGGTCCAGAACGGGGCGCGGTGCGCATTGGTGCGGGAAACTACGGCGGCAAGCTTGGGTCGCATCATTATCATCTCAAGGATTTGTTGCCGTGAGCGCGCTCGTTTTCACATTGCGGGCCGCACCT
>JBGQLL010000143.1:0-8122 GCA_041500065.1 Pseudolabrys sp. | reverse complement strand
GCACCGCCTGCGGCGACGCGGATGGCGTGAATGTCGTCGGGAGTATTGGCAATGCGGATATGGCTGGACACCGCACCGCCCTTCTGGGCCAGTCCCGCCATATCGATAATCCCGACACCCTTGCCTTCCAGGTGCGCCGCCATGCCGACGATAGCGCCAATCGTCACAATGCCGGTTCCACCAATGCCGGTGACAACTATGCCGTAAGGATGGTTGAGCAGCGGCGCGTCGGGCGTAGGCAAGGCCGGCCAATCACGAGGCTCCGCGACGCCTTCACCTCTTTTGAGCTTCGCCCCGTGCACTGTGACGAATGATGGGCAGAAGCCCTTCACACATGAGTAATCCTTGTTGCAGCTCGACTGATCGATGGTCCGCTTGCGACCCCATTCGGTTTCGAGTGGTTGCACTGACACGCAGTTCGATTTCACACCGCAGTCGCCGCAGCCCTCGCAAACCAGGTCATTGATGACCACCCGCTTGTCGGGATCGGGGAACGCACCGCGCTTACGGCGGCGGCGCTTCTCGGCAGCGCAAGTTTGATCATAGATGAGCACGCTCACGCCGGACACGGTGGTGAGCTCGCGCTGAATGGAATCAAGCTCGTCACGGTGATGTACGGTGAGCCCGCGCGGCCATTCGATGTCCTTCGCATATTTCCACGGCTCATCGGTGACCACGACGACGCGGCTCGCCCCTTCGGCGGCGACTTGAGCGGCGATTTGCGGCACCGTCAGCCCGCCGTCATTCGCCTGCCCGCCGGTCATCGCCACGGCATCGTTGAACAGAATTTTGTAGGTCATCTTCACGCCGGAAGCGATCGCGGCGCGGATAGCGAGGTAGCCCGAGTGATTGTAGGTGCCGTCACCGAGGTTCTGGAACACGTGGTCGCGGTTCGAAAATGGCGCCTCGCCGATCCAGTTGGCGCCCTCCCCGCCCATCTGGGTGTAACCCAGCGTCTTGCGATCCATCCATTGCGCCATGTAGTGGCAACCGATGCCGGCATAGGCACGGCTTCCTTCCGGCACCCGGGTGGATGTGTTGTGCGGGCAGCCCGAGCAGAAATAAGGAATGCGTTGCGCGACGTCAGTGGTCTCGGAAAGCGCACGTTGGGCCGACTTCAACCGGGTGACGTTGGCAGTCAACTCTTCGTTCACGCCATAGCGCAGCAGCCGCTCCCCGATGCAGATCGCAATATCGTTCGGATCGAGCGCGCCCTTGACCGGAAACAGCCAGTTGCCTTGCTCATCCTTTTTCCCGATGCAGACCGGCTGATTTGGAGTGCCGTAAAGCTCTTCGCGCACCTGCACTTCGATCAGCGAACGCTTTTCCTCGACCACGATGATGAGATCGAGCCCCTGCGCAAAGTCGGCCAATTCCTGACGGCTGATCGGCCATACACAGGCGATCTTGAACAGGCGCAGGCCGAGTTCGTTGCATTTGACTTCATCGATACCGAGTTCATCGAAGGCCTGGCGCACGTCGAGATAGGCTTTGCCGGTGGTGATGACACCGATCTTCGGCGCCCGCCCGCCCGACGTGATGATCTTATTGAGCCTGTTGGCACGCACGAAGGCGAGCATGGCGTCACGCTTGAAGTCGTGCAGGCGCGCTTCCTGGCCGAGAAAGGTGTCAGGCAGACGGATATTCAACCCACCCTCGGGCATGCGGAAGTCGGCCGGTGTCACGATATTGACGCGGTCGAGACCGGCATCGACCACGCCGGTCGATTCCACGGTCTCGTGCATGCATTTAAGTGCGGTCCAGGTCCCGCTGAAGCGCGACATTGCCCAACCGTAGAGCGCGTAGTCGACGATTTCCTGCACGCCGGCCGGATTGAGGATCGGCATCATGACGTCGACAAAATGAAATTCGGACTGGTGGGCGGTGGTGGAGGATTCCGCGGTGTGATCGTCACCCATCAGCGCGATCACGCCGCCATGTTTGGATGAGCCGGCAAGATTGGCGTGACGGAAGGCGTCACCGGTGCGGTCGACACCGGGACCTTTGCCGTACCACATTCCAAACACGCCATCGAACCTGCCCTCACCGCGCAATTCGGCCTGCTGGGTGCCCCATAACGCGGTGGCGGCGAGTTCCTCATTAATGCCGGCTTGGAACTTGATGTCAGCAGCAGTGATCTGGCGGGACGCGCGCATGAATTGCTGGTCAAGACCGCCAAGCGGCGAGCCACGGTAGCCGGACACGTAGCCCGCCGTGTTCAAGCCCGTGCGACGATCGAGTTCTTTCTGCATCAGGCATGCGCGGATCAGCGCCTGATAGCCCGTCACCAGAACAAGCGACTGGGAGAGGTCGTATTTGTCGTCAAGGCTGACCGGTCGAAGCGACATAAATGGCCTTGTCACCGGGGCGAATTAAGCGTCGAGCCCCTCTCATATAGGCTTGCCCGGCGCGACGCAAAGCGCCGAAAACGATGCAAACCTATACCGCGCGGCCTCCCGGTCAATTTCATTATTGCCGTGCGTTCTAGAAGGAAATTTCAGCTGGCGCCGTTCCCGCGCATTTTGGCGCAATGCGGCAGGCAGAGCTGCCACGCGCCCGGGTCGCTGGTCAAATTCTGTGCACCCTGTCAAAAGAATGCCCGGCCGGACTCCCTTGATGTTGCAATCGTCGTCTTCCTCCATCGAAACCAGAGCGTCCTGGGCTGTCGCTACGGTGGCACTCGTCACCATGCTGATGGCTTTCGGCGCCGCGTGGATCACGGCGGTTGCGCTCAAGGACATTGCCGCCGAGGTGAACGGGGTGCGGTCGATTCCGGCGCTGGCCAGCGCGCTGGCGTGGCTCGGCTCGGGTATCGGCGGCATCCTGATGGGGCGAATTGCTGACAAGGTCGGCACACGATGGACCGTGATCTGCGGCGCGCTGATGATCGGGCTCGGTCTCACGATCTCGACATTCGGCCCGCCCTGGCCGCTGTGGATCGGTCACGGACTTTTCATCGGGCTGATCGGACTCGGCGGCATCAACGCACCGATGTACATCTATGTCAGCCGCTGGTTCGATCGCCGACGTGGGTCAGCATTGGCGTTGATCTCGAGCGGCAGCTATCTCGCCGGCGCGATGTGGCCACCCGTATTCGAGCGAGCAATCGCCGCATTCGGCTGGCGCCAAACGATGCTCTGGTATGCCGTCGCAGAAATTGTCGTAATCCTCCCGCTGGCGCTTATCTATTTCCGCTCTCCGCCAGAATTAATTCTTCCGTCTACTTCGTCTGACACTGCTCGTGGCAAGGCAAGCGTGCTTGGATGGCCGCCCAATCTGGTGTTCAGCATGATGTGTGGCGCTGCGGTGCTGTGCTGCATTCCGATGGCAATGCCGCAGGGCCATTTGGTCGCGTTCTGTAGCGACCTCGGCATCAGCCGCTCTGCCGGCGCCCTCATGTTGTCGGTACTCCTCGGTACTGCATTTTTCAGTCGACAACTCTGGGGCGCGATATCCGACCGTATCGGCGGGCTCGCCACCGTGTTGATCGGCTCGGCATGGCAAACGGCCGCGATGACCGCGTTTTTGTTCACGCAGAACGAAACTGGACTGTTCACCATCGCCGCCGCTTTCGGTCTTGGATTTTCGGGCATTATTCCGGCCTATGTGCTCGCTCTGCGCGAATTGTTTCCGGCTTCCGAAGCATCGTGGCGAATACCGACGCTGCTCTTGTTCAGCGGTTGCGGCATGGCGCTTGGCGGCTGGCTCGCCGGGCTGCTCTACGACCACTATGGCTATTACGCGCCGGCCTTTGCCGCCGGCGTCGGCGCCAATATTTTCAATCTCCTGGTGGTCGGAATCCTGGTCGGACGGCAACGCATGCGCTTGGCATTCGTGTAACGCGGGGTGACGTCTGAGGGGCGCGCCGCTAGGATAAGCGCAAACGCCAGGACAATTGGCGATTGGTTCGGGGAGGACACCATGTTGCGCGGCATTGTTTTCGTGCTTCTGAGCTGTATTGCGCTCGCGACCCCGGCCGTCGCGCAAAACACCGCGCCGGAAAAACCGGTGGTCAAGCTCGGCATCGGCAGCAAAATTCAAATCCCCTATCTCGCCGTGAACATTGCCGAACATAAGGGCTACTTCAAAGAGCAGGGACTGACCGTCGAGTTCAACGATTTCGGCGGCGGCGGTTCGGATTCGCTCAAGGCGCTGGTGTCGGGCAGCGTCGATTTCATCGCCGGCGCCTATGAACACACGCTCTACATGCAGGCACGCGGCCAGGCCATCACGTCGGTCGCCTTACAGAACAACTCATTCGGCGTTGTTGTTGCGCTCTCCAAGGAAAAGGCGGCCACCTATAAATCGCCGAAGGATTTGGTCGGACTGAAAATAGGTGTCACCGCGCCGGGATCATCGAGCGCGCTTGCGCTGAGCCTGCTGATGTCGAAGGCCAATCTTCCCGCCGATCAAATTTCAATCATCGGTGTGGGCGCAGGGAATTCAGCATTGGCGATGATGAAATCGGGAAGGCTTGACGGTGAGGCCAATTTCGATCCGGTGATCACGCGCCTTGTGCTCGATGGCGATCTTGTACCGGTCGTCGATACCCGCACAAAAGCCGGCCTCGACTATCTCTATGGCGGTCCTTTCGCAGGTTCAGCGATCTCAACCACTCCGGACTTCATCAAGAGCAATCCAAAGACGGTGCAGGCCCTCGTCAACGGCATGGTCAAAGCGTTGCACTGGCTGCAGAAAGCTTCCGTCGATGAAATCGCCGACGCGCTGCCGCCGGAGTTTTACGCCGGCGACAAGGAGTTCTACAAAAAAGCCGTGCAGGCCAACCGCGAGATGCTCTCGAAAGACGGGATCGTGACGCCGGCGCTTTCCGACAATACTTACCGCATCATCTCTTCATTCAACGAGAATGTGAAAAGCGCCAAGATCGACATGGCGAAGACCTACGACGCCTCGTTCGCTGTAAACGCAAACAAGGCAATGCATTGACGGATTTGCGATGAAAAAACCGAAGAAGAAATCCAGCGGCTTTTCCTGGCCGAACGATGCCCGCATCGCGGTTGTGGTGACGTGCCTGTGGGAGAATTGGTCGGACGGAAAAGGACCGCCCTTTTCAGTGCAGACGACCGCCCTTCGGCCGGGCACGCACGATCGCGCTGCGATGACCTGGGGCACATATGGCGGACGCGCCGGCGTGTGGCGCCTGATCAAAATCCTGGACGACAACGGAGTGCCGGGCACGTTCGTCGCGAATGCACGGGCACTCGAGCTCGCACCCGCGGCCGCGAAACAAGCCATCAAATCCGGCCACGAGATCGCGGCGCATTCCTATACGCAGGACGCCCTGCTCGCCTACCTCAATCCGAAGGAAGAAAAAGCGCTGATCGAGCGATGCGTCGAGATCCACCGGAAAATCACCGGCAGCCGGCCGAAAGGCTGGCTGTCTCCGGTCGTATCACCGACCGCGCTGACCGAAGGTTACATCGCTGAGAGCGGTTTTCTCTGGTATGGCGACTACAACAATCTCGACCTGCCCTGCCGGGTGAAGACCAGGAAAGGCACGATCGTCGCACTTCCGCACACCGATTTCGCCGACCACCGCGCGTTGCGCCTCAACACGCGTGACTGGTTCGAGGTCTACAAAGATACCTTCGACTATCTCTACGCCAACGAGCCGACGTCATATCTCAACATAACAGTGCATTGTCATTTTGGCGGGCGGCCGCTGATGGCCGCCCAGGTCGACGCCATCCTGAAATACATCAAGCGCTTTCCGAATGTCTGGATCGCGCGCCACGACGAGCTTGCGCAATGGATCATGGACAACGGCGTCGATGAGTGGACCAACCAGAAACGGTTCTTCGGCTCGTGAGCGTCACGCGCGCGAGGGACTGATGAGCCAAACACCGGCCAAGATAGCGAAAGCGATCGCGGCCGTGCCCAGCGCCGCCCAGGTTCCGGCGGACGCCAGTGCCGTCGTCGCCGCCCAGGCGATCGAAGAAAACGCCTCGGCGAACGTGGCGAGACGCGATGATGTCTGCCGCCGCCGAAACTGGCTGCGCCTTGCCTGCACACGGAAGCAAAGCTGGATCACGGTCGCCGCCGCTGCCGCCGACAATATCCCCAAGGCGAAGACTATCCCTGCGAACACGGCATCGAGCGTCAGCATGGCCACGATCGGAGCGAATATCACCGCGATCATGCCGATAACGGCTTCCACCTTGGCCCAGAGCACGCGATGAGACATTATCGGCGCGGTGGCGACGAGATCCGGCGCGTCTTCGCCCGAAATCGACAGCCAGGCGAGGCCGCCGGCGAGCTGTCCCGCCGCCATCACAACAACCGGAATCAAGACCACGTATGAACCATTGCGATCGCCGAACGTAACCCACAAAAGCAGGGCCGGCGGAATCAGGTAGAGAACCTGCATCAACGTCTGCGAAATGAGCCAGGGATCGCGCTGGAGCAGCGCCCATTCCTTGTGCCGCAGCACGCGACCTGGCGCGCGCCGTCGGAAGCCGGGCGACCAACGGCGTTGGCGCACGGTCGCGGCGGAAACGCCGGCAGCCGTAACGGCGTGTTCCCCGAAGCGTCGCGAGAACAGCGTGATCGACGCACAGAGCAGACCAAATCCGAACGTCACAACGCCGGCCAGCGCAACGTAGTCGCCCAGCATGGCGCGTGCCGGCCACCAAAAGCCACTGCCGGCGTCCGGTGCATGCACCAACATCCAATTCGAATGCAAAGCGGCAAACCGGGAAATGCTGCCGGCGGAAAAAATCGCCGCAATCTGCAGGCCGATAACGAAGGCCGCGCCGATGACCGCGGCCACGACTTGTGCGATCAGACGCGTGCGCTTGGCCCCGACGATCCGAAAGAGAGCGATGGTCAGCGCCAGCGCCGCCGCCGTCGCCACCGCGCCCATAGCCGCGACGACTCCGTAGGCAGCAAGCCAGCGGCTTCCGCCAAGCATGGCCAATACATTGATGAACGGCGCCGCAAGCAGTACGGCGATCGCGACCGCTGCAGCCGCAATGCGGCCCATGCGCACCGCAAATACTTTGCGCGCGGAGGCCGGTGAGGTGAGGATGAGATCGAGATCGGAGCGTGAATAGAACGCGCGGGTCACCGACTCCATGGCCTGCGACAGCAGCAGCGACCAGGAGAGCACAAGTGTGCCCGTAATACCGACCAGCGCCGCCGTATCGGAGGCAAGATTGGCGTCGGCGTAACTCGCGACGGTCCAATAGGCGAATACATGCATGAAGACCGCAAAGAGAATCAGCGCGACGGTCGCGTTACGCGCGCGTGTGCGGCCGCCCGCGGTCATCAGCGAGACCCAATCGCGCCAGCCGAGCCGGAATTCGTGACCGGCCAACCAGGTCAAGGACGCCGGTTGGCTCACGCGGCGGCCACCTGTTCGGCCACCAACGTGAGGAACGTGTCTTCGAGGCTGGTGGCGGTCTTGCCGGTCTGTCGGCGCAGATCGTCGAGAGTGCCTTCAGCGATGAGCCGGCCACCGGCGATCACACCGATACGGTCGGCCATGCGTTCGGCCACTTCGAGGATATGCGTCGTCATGATGACGGTGCCGCCGGCGCGCACCCGCTCGCGCAACACATTCTTCACCTGCCGCGCCGTGCCGGCGTCGAGGCCAGTCAGTGGCTCGTCGAGAATGATGAGTTTCGGATCATGGACAAGCGCACCGGCGAGCGCCACTTTCTGTCGCATGCCCTTTGAAAATCCTTCGCACCGCTCATGCGCGTGCGGCTCGAGCCCCAACCAGCCAATCAGTTCACGCGCACGCGCTTCGGCGGCAGTTGGCTCGATGCGCCAGAGGCCAGCGACGAATTCGAGATATTCGTAAGGCGTGAGCTTGTCGTAGATCATCGGTTCGTCCGACAGCCAGGCGGTAACCTGTTTGGCAGCTACCGGATCGGAGAGTGCGTCAATGCCCTCGATGCAGATCGAGCCGGTATCGGGCCGCAGCAAGCCGACCACCATCCGTAGGGTCGTGGTCTTTCCAGCGCCGTTAGGGCCGACCAGCGCATAGAACTCACCGCCGTAGACGGTGAGATCGAGGGCATCGACCGCAAGCCGGTCAAAGCGTTTGCTGACGCCGCGGAGCGCGAGCGCGACAGGATGGTTCTGCAAATTCATTTGG
>JBGQLL010000142.1:0-8151 GCA_041500065.1 Pseudolabrys sp. | reverse complement strand
GTGAACCTTGCCGTGACGCATCGCGAATTACCCCTTCATTCTGTTTTTTCAGGCCGCGATGCGGCTCAGTAATGATCCTCGAAGCGCTTGGCGAGTTCTTCGATATTCTCCGGCGGCCAACCGGGCACTTCCATGCCGAGGTGGAGGCCCATCTGCGCCAGCACTTCCTTGATCTCGTTGAGCGACTTGCGCCCGAAGTTCGGCGTGCGCAGCATTTCCGCCTCGCTCTTCTGCACGAGGTCGCCGATGTAAACGATGTTGTCGTTTTTCAGGCAGTTGGCAGAACGCACCGACAATTCGAGTTCGTCCACCTTCTTGAGGAAGGCCGGATTGAATGCAAGATCGGGAATGGTCTCGGTGGCCTGCTCCTTGCGCGGCTCCTCGAAATTCACGAACACATTGAGCTGGTCTTGCAGGATGCGCGCGGCGTAGGCGAGTGAATCCTCGGGAGACACGGCGCCATTGGTCTCGATTGTCATGGTCAGCTTGTCGTAGTCGAGAATCTGGCCTTCGCGGGTATTCTCAACCTTGTAGGAAACCTTGCGCACCGGCGAATAAAGGCTGTCGACCGGGATCAAGCCGATCGGCGCGTCCTCGGGACGGTTACGCTCCGCCGGCACATAGCCCTTGCCGGTGTTGACGGTGAACTCCATACGAATCTCGGCGCCTTCGTCGAGCGTGCAGAGCACAAGGTCAGGGTTGAGAACGACGACGTCGCCGACCGTCTGGATGTCGCCCGCGGTGACCGTACCGGGACCCTGCTTCTTGACGACCATCCGCTTGGGACCTTCGCCTTGCATCTTGATGGCGATGTCCTTGATGTTGAGCACCATATCGGTGACATCCTCGCGCACACCGGCGATCGAGGAGAATTCGTGCAGCACGCCATCGATATGCACCGACTGCACGGCGGAGCCTTGCAGCGAGGACAACAGAATGCGGCGCAGCGCGTTGCCGAGCGTGACGCCGAACCCGCGTTCGAGCGGCTCGGCGATCACCGTCGCAATCCGCGCGGCGTCGCTGCCCGCGGAGACCTGGAGCTTGTTCGGCCTGATCAGTTCCTGCCAATTCTTCTGGATCACGTCTTCACCTTTTCAGCGGCGCGGCCTTGTCGCGCCTCGCGCACCCCACCCGCCGTGTGGGGAAAATTTCGGCGGTAGTACGCGCGCGGGACACTTGGGCCCGCACGAAGAAACAATCACACCCGACGACGCTTTCGCGGTCGGCACCCGTTGTGCGGAATCGTCGTCACGTCGCGGATCGAGGTAATTGTGAAACCGGCCGCCTGCAGCGAGCGCAGTGCCGACTCGCGCCCCGAACCGGGCCCCGACACCTCGACTTCAAGAGTGCGCATGCCGTGTTCTTGCGCCTTCTTGGCGGCGTCTTCGGCGGCGACTTGCGCAGCATAGGGTGTCGATTTGCGCGAACCCTTGAAACCCATGGTCCCGGCCGAAGACCAGGCGATCGTGTTGCCCTGTGCATCAGTGATGGTGATCATGGTGTTGTTGAACGAGGCCGCAACATGCGCGACGCCCGAGGCGATGTTCTTTCGTTCGCGCCTTCGGACGCGGGTGGCTTCCTTACCCATTCTCAATCCTTTCGCGCCCGTGCGCCGTCATCGGCGCGGGGCTTATCCTGTTATCAAGTCGGCCCCGGGGTCTTCTTTTTGCCGGCGATAGTCTTGGCCGGGCCTTTGCGGGTCCGCGCGTTGGTGTGGGTGCGCTGACCACGAACCGGGAGGCCCTTGCGGTGACGCAGGCCGCGATAGCAGCCGAGATCCATCAGCCGTTTGATGTTCAATTGGACTTCGCGCCGAAGATCACCCTCGACCATGAAATCGCGGTCGATGAGCTCACGGATCTGCAGCACCTCGGCGTCAGTCAGCTGCGACACCCGGCGCTCCGGCGGCAGATTAACCTTGCCCACGATATCCCGAGCAATCTTGGGCCCGATGCCATGGATATACTGCAGCGCGATCACCACGCGCTTGTTGGTCGGTAAATTGACGCCCGCGATACGAGCCACTTAGCTTCTCCTATATCGACCGGTGGCGCGGAACGCGCCGGATTCTCGTGTCCCTGGAAGGGGATAGCGCAAAGCGTAACACGACGCCCGTCCCCGCCTTATTGGGGCCCGGCATCGCGTCAAACTCCTGAATGTGCAGCTTATTAAGGGATTCATCACGCCTTCGTCAACTCCGCCGAGTACTGTTTTTGCGCTGTCCCGGCTTGTATTTGCGCTTGGCCGCCGCTGAACGTTTTCGGCGAGGAGCGCCCTTACGGACCGTCCGCTTTGTCGTCCTGACCGCTTTGGCCTTCCGGCGGCGCGATCTGGCCTTGGGCGCCTTGGCAGAGCTCAAATGCCGGTCAACAGCCGCCGTCACCTCATCGATCGAAGCCATACCGTCAACGCTTTTGAGCAGACCACTGTCGGCGTAGTAGTCAGCCAGCGGCGCAGTCTGTGCCCGGTAAGCGGACAGCCGGTCCTTGAGTACCTCCGGCGTGTCGTCCGCACGCACTTTCTCACCGCGAGCGATCATCTCGGCCACACGCTTTTCGATGCGCCGAAGGAGGATGCCCTCGTCCACTTTCAACGCGATGACCCCGTCGAGTTTGAGGCCCCGGTCGGCCAGTAACCGGTCGAGCGCTTGAGCCTGCGGCACGGTGCGCGGGAAACCGTCAAGCACAAAGCCGCGTTTGGCGTCAGGTTGATCGATGCGATCGGCAATGATCGCAATAACGACCTCATCGGGTACTAGTTCGCCTCTTTTCATGATGGTTTTGACGCGTAGGCCCACCGGCGTTCCGGCCGCGACGGCGGCGCGCAGCATGTCGCCGGTCGAGAGCTGGACAATTCCGTGTTTGACTATCAGCCGCTGCGCTTGTGTGCCCTTCCCCGCCCCCGGCGGGCCGAGCAGGATCAGTCTCATCGCGTGCGACCTCGCAGCTTCGAGCGCTTGATCAGTCCTTCATATTGGTGCGCGAGCAGATAACCCTGGATCTGCGCCACGGTATCCATCGTAACGCTGACCACGATCAGCAGCGACGTGCCGCCGAAATAGAATGGCACCGCCGCATAGGAAATCAGGATTTCCGGAATAAGACAGACGATGGCGAGATAAAGCGCGCCGACGACGGTGATACGCGAGAGCACGTAGTCAATGTACTCGGCGGTGCGCTCGCCCGGCCGGATGCCTGGAATGAAGCCCCCGTGCTTCTTCAGATTGTCCGCAGTCTCGGTCGGATTGAACACAACCGCGGTGTAAAAGAAGGCAAAGAACACGATCAGCGCGATGTAGAGAATGAGGAAGAGCGGTCGGCCATGACCAAGGAGCGTTGTGACCGTCGTAAGCCACCCTGGCCCCTGCCCGGCGTTGAAGTTTGCGACGGTGGTCGGCAACAGTAGCAGCGAAGACGCAAAAATCGGCGGGATCACGCCGGAGGTGTTCAGCTTGAGTGGCAAGTGCGAGGATTGGCCCTCGAACATGCGGTTGCCCACCTGACGCTTCGGATATTGGATCAAAAGGCGGCGCTGTGCGCGCTCCATGAAAACGATGAAGGCAATAACGCCGACAGCCATGACAATCACGGCGAGGATCAGTCCGGTTGACAATGCGCCCTGGCGGCCAAGCTCTAAGGTACCGGCAATCGCTGACGGCAATTGAGCCACGATTCCGGACAAGATGATCAGCGAGATGCCGTTGCCGATGCCGCGCGACGTGATCTGCTCGCCCAGCCACATCAGGAACATTGTGCCGCCCGTGAGCGTGATGGTCGTGGACATCAGGAAGAAGATGCCGGGACTGCTAACCACGCTTCCAGTACCTTCCAGGCCGACCCCGATACCGTAGGCCTGAAATGCCGCCAGAAACACGGTGAGATACCGCGTGTACTGGTTCATGATCTTGCGGCCCTGCTCGCCTTCTTTTTTGAGCGCTTCAAGTGTCGGCGAAACCGTCGTCATCAGCTGAATGATGATCGAGGCCGAGATGTACGGCATGATGTTAAGCGCGAAGATCGCCATCCGATGGATGCCGCCACCGGAGAACATGTTGAACATGCCAAGAATGCCGCCGGCCTGTGTATTGAAGATCTGTTCCCACGCGTTGGGATCGATTCCGGGCAACGGTATGTACGTGCCGAGGCGATAGACCAGCAACGCGCCGACCGTGAACCAGATGCGTTTCTTGAGCTCATCCGCCTTGGCGAGCGCCGAGAAATTGAGATTGGCTGCCAGTTGTTCCGCTGCCGAAACCATCAGTCGCTCCTGCCGCCCCCAACTATTTGACCGCGTCGCCGCGTGGCCCGTCCTTTAAATAGGCAAGACTTCCCGAACTTGAAGCCGGCGGAATGGCCGCCGTTACTCGACTTTCGGAGCCTCGCCTTCGGCCTCTGCCTTGGGTTTGCCACCCTTTGGCTTGTCGCCGCCCTTGCCCTTGGTAGCCTCCAACGCCCTGCGCTTGTTCTTGCCCTTCGGCTCGGCGTCTTCTTCCTTTGCCGGTGCGAGAATCTTCACCGTACCACCGGCCTTCTCAACCGCCGCAATCGCGGATTTCGAGGCACGCCAGACGGAAAAATCGATTTTACTCTTGAGTTCGCCTTCGCCGAGGAGTTTCACGCCGCCCTTCTCGCGCCGCATCAGGCCGGCTTTGACCATGGCAGCGGCATCGACGGGTGCCTTGGCATCGATGAGGCCGGCGTCAATCGCGGCTTGTACTTTGCCCAGGTTGATTTCGTTGAGCTTGATCGCAAATGACGTGTTGCGGAACCCGCGCTTTGGCAGGCGGCGATGCAGTGGCATCTGGCCGCCTTCGAAGCCTTTGATTCTCACGCCGCTTCGCGCGGTCTGGCCCTTGCCGCCACGGCCGCCGGTCTTACCCATGCCGGAGCCGATGCCACGGCCGATACGCATCCGCTTTTTGCGCGCACCCGGCTTGTCGGCAATCTGGTTGAGTTTCATCGTACCGTCCTCTTACTTCGCGTCGCCGACCACGCGCACCAAATGCTGCACCTTGCGGATCATGCCGCGGGTCGCCGGCGTATCCGGCAGGTCGCGCATGCGCCCAATTTTATTGAGGCCCAACCCGATCAGCGTCGCGCGCTGATCATGGTGGCGCCGCTGCGGGCTACCCACCTGCTCGACCTTGATCGTCTTTTGTGCCTGGGCCATGCGCTACATTCCTCAATCGGTTGCCGCTTCCGCATCGCCTTCACGGCGGCGGGACTGCAAGGTAGAAACCTTGATGTTGCGGCGCGCCGCGACCGAGCGCGGCGAATCCTGATGCTTGAGCGCGTCGAAGGTCGCGCGCACGACGTTGTACGGGTTCGATGAGCCGAGCGATTTCGCCACGACGTCCTGCATTCCGAGAGTCTCGAACACAGCGCGCATCGGGCCGCCGGCGATAATGCCGGTGCCCGGAGGCGCAGCGCGCAAGAACACCTTGCCAGCACCGTGTCTGCCGAGCACGTCATGATGCAGCGTGCGGCCTTCGCGCAGCGGAACGCGCGTCAGACCGCGCTTGGCGGCATCGGTCGCCTTGCGGATCGCCTCCGGTACCTCGCGTGCCTTACCGTGGCCGAAGCCGACCCGGCCCTTCTGGTCGCCCACCACCACAAGCGCGGCGAAGCCAAAACGGCGGCCACCCTTGACCACCTTTGCCACGCGATTGATGTGCACCAGCTTGTCGGTGAACTCGCTGTCTTCGCGGTCGCGCCCGCCACGCTCACGATCTCGTCGAGGTTCATGTGCCATTGTTGACCAATCCGTTAGAAGTTGAGGCCGCCTTCACGCGCGGCGTCTGCCAGCGCCTTGATGCGCCCGTGATAGAGATAACCGCCGCGATCGAAGACCACGTCCTTGATGCCTTTTTCCTTGGCGCGCTCGGCGAGCAGTTTGCCGACCGCCTTGGCCGCCGTAATGTTAGCGCCAGACTTGGCGCCCTCACGCATCGTCTTCTCCATCGATGAGGCGGCTGCCAGAGTCGTGCCCTTCACGTCGTCAATGAGCTGGGCGTAGATGTGTTTGGACGAACGGAAAACCGACAGCCGCGTGCGCGTGCGCCCCGCAAGCTTGATCTTGCGTCGCACCGTCGCCGTCCGCCGCGCGGTCCGGTCACTTAATCTCGACATGGCGCGTCCTCTACTTCTTCTTGCCTTCCTTACGGAAGATATACTCGTTCGCGTATTTCACGCCTTTGCCTTTGTAAGGCTCGGGCGGGCGGTAACCGCGGATCTCGGCCGCCACGTGGCCGACTTTCTGCTTGTCGATGCCGGTCACCACAATCTCGGTAGGCTTCGGCGTCGTGATCGCAATTCCTTCCGGGATCGGAAAATTCACGTCGTGCGAAAAGCCAAGCTGCAATTGCAGCGACTTGCCCTGCACCGCGGCGCGATAGCCGACACCGGTGATTTCCAGCTTCTCCTCAAATCCCTTGGTCACTCCCGCCATCAGATTGGCGACCAGCGTTCGCGAAGTGCCCCACATCGAGCGAGCGCGTTTGCTTTCGCCGCGGGGCTCAAGCTTGATCGTGCCCTTGTCCATGGCGACCAACACATCGTCATGTACGACGACTTGAAGAGCACCCTTCGGGCCCTTCACCTTGACGGTTTGCCCTTCCACATTGGCGGTGACGCCTGTGGGAACCGCGACCGCTTTGTTGCCAATGCGCGACATCAGAACACCGTACAGATGATTTCGCCGCCAACGTTGGCCTCGCGAGCATCGTGGTCGGCCATCACGCCTTTGGGCGTTGACAGAATGGCGACGCCAAGGCCGTTATTGATACGCGGCAAGTTGCGGACCGCCACGTAGACGCGACGGCCAGGCTTGGAGATGCGTTCGATTTCGCGGATTACCGGCTCGCCGTCGAAATATTTCAGCTCGATTTCAAGCTCGGACCGGCCGCTGGCGTGTGCCACGCTGGCGTAGCCACGAATAAAACCTTCCGTCTTAAGCACTTCGAGCACCCGTTCGCGTTGCCTGGAACCCGGCATCGAGACCTTCGACTTATTGCGCATCTGCGCGTTACGGATACGCGCGATCATATCGCCGATCGGATCGTTCACTGCCATCGCGCCCTCCCTACCAGCTCGACTTCACAAGGCCCGGAATAAGGCCCTTGGAGCCAAGCTCGCGCAACGCGATACGGCTCAAGCGATGCTTGCGGTAATACGCGCGCGGGCGCCCGCTGAGCTCGCAGCGATTGCGTATGCGCGTCTTGGAGGAATTACGCGGCAATTCAGCCAGCTTCAGGGTAGCGGCGAAACGCTCTTCCATCGGCAGCTTCTTGTCATGCGCAATCGTTTTGAGCTTCGCGCGCCGGTTGGCAAATTTCTTCGCCATCTTGCGCCGCCTGTTGTTCTTCTCGATCGAACTCTTCTTCGCCATACTTTCGCTCCTTGCGGTTCCGCGTATGAGGCCTGGCCTCACTGCCGGAACGGGAAGTTGAATGCGGTAAGCAGCGCACGCGCCTCATCGTCACTGCGGGCACTGGTACAAACGGTGATATCGAGACCCCAGGTATCGGTGACCTTGTCGAAATCGATCTCCGGGAACACGGTGTATTCCTTGATACCGAGGCTGTAGTTGCCGCGGCCATCGAAGCTCTTCGGATTGAGGCCGCGGAAGTCGCGCACGCGCGGCAGCGCGATGTTCACCAGCCGATCGATGAAGTCATACATGCGGGTCTTGCGTAACGTGACCTTGCAGCCAATGGCCTGGCCATCGCGCAGCTTGTAGGTAGCGATCGACTTGCGCGACATGGTGATCACCGCTTTCTGGCCGGCGATCAGCGCCAGATCACCGGCGGCGTTGTCCACCTTCTTGCGGTCGGCAACGCCCTCGCCGATGCCCATATTGAGGACCACCTTCGTGATCGTGGGCACCTGCATCCGATTGGTGTAGCCGAACTTCTTGGACAGCTCGTCGCGTATCACCTGTTCGAAATGCGTCCTCAGGCGCGCGACATAGTCGGAGCGCTCGCGCGGCTTCTTCACCTTCGGCGCGCCGTCCTTGGGTCCGCCACCGTCCTTGGCGCCTTTCGGCGTTCCCTGCGGCGTCTTTTGCGGTTTCTTGGGTTCTTTGCCCTGCTGCTGGGTATCAGCCATCGATCTCGACTCCGGAACGCTTGGCAACGCGCACCTTTTTGCGCGC
>JBGQLL010000141.1:0-8158 GCA_041500065.1 Pseudolabrys sp. | reverse complement strand
ATCAGCGGCTCCGTCCCGTCGAAGGCCTTGTTGGCAGCGGCCAAGCGCGCCGAGGTTATACGCGGCGCCGGCGCCTTCGGGCTCGACGCACCAAATATTGGGGTGAATTTCGCCAAGGTGCATGATCACGTGCATCGGGTCATTGCAGCCGTGGCGCCTGCGGATTCGGCTGAGCGCTTCACGGGCCTGGGCGTTCGCGTCATCCGCGAGCACGCGAAGTTCAAGGACCGCGATACGGTGACGGCAGGCGACATTGAAATCCGCGCGCGGCGTTTTGTGATCGCGACCGGATCGACGTCGGCCTTACCGGCGATTCCCGGTCTCGACGGCGGGCCCTATCTGACCAGCGAGAGCGTTTTCGAACTCAAGGAGAGGCCGGAGCATCTCATTATCATTGGTGCTGGGTCTGTTGGCCTCGAAATGGCGCAAGCGTTCCGCCGTCTGGGAAGTTCGGTGACCGTGCTTGAGACGGCGATGCCGCTCGCCCATGATGATCCGGAATGTGTCGCCATTGTTCTCGATCGCCTCGAACGTGAGGGCGTAGTCATCCGCAGCGGCGTGAAGGTGATCGGCATCGCCCATGCTGGCGGAACTGTAACGGCGACAATTGAAGCTGCCGGCGCCGAGCAGACGATCACCGGCAGTCACCTGCTGGTAGCGACCGGACGGACACCGAGAATCGACGGTCTCGATCTCGACGCTGCGGGAATTCGTCACGACGGCACCGGAATTATCGTGAACGGAAAGCTCAAGACAAGCAATCGGCGAGTTTACGCTATCGGGGATTGCGCGGCTGGGCACTCACCGCTCACGCACGCGGCCAACTATCACGCCGGTCTGGTCATTCAAAACGCGCTATTCCGTTATCCGGTACGAGTGAACAACAGCACGGTTCCGTGGGTGACCTATACTGAGCCGGAGCTCGCGCATATCGGCCTGACCGAGGCGCAGGCGCAGGCGCGCCGCATTAAGATTCGGGTCACGCGTTGGCCCTACAATGACAATGACCGCGCGCAGACGGAGCACGAGACGCGCGGTCATATTAAAGTCATCACGACGAGCAAAGGTAAGATAGTAGGAACGACAATCGTTGGAGCGCAGGCAGGCGAGTTGATAGCAATGTGGACGCTCGCAATCGCGCAGGGGCTGAACATCCGTGCTCTCACCGAGCTCGTGCTGCCATCTCCGACTTTGTCGGAAATTGCAAAACGCGCAGCCATCGATTTTTTCGCCCCTGGTTTGACCAGCCCTTGGGTGCGGCGCATCATTGGTTGGATGCGAATCTTCGGTTGAGGCAAATTTGGTAATCGAAAACGGATCAGACGTAGAAACTGGGGCGGAGCCGCGGCCGGCGCGGCCGTGGCGCGTCGGCCTTTCCGGCAAATTGCTGCTGCTCACCATCTTGTTCGTGATGGTGGCGGAAATTTTTATTTACGTGCCCTCGGTCGCAAATTTCCGCTTGAATTGGCTGAGCGATCGGCTGGCCGCGGCGCATACGGCAGCGCTCGTGCTCGATGCTGCGCCGAGCGGAATGGTGCCTGAGAGTCTTGCGAACCAGATTCTCAAGAGCATTGGAGCGCGCGCGGTCGCGATGAAGATGGGCAATCAGCGCCGTTTGCTCGCTGCCTCCGATATGCCAACCGGGCTCACGCAAGACATCGACATGCGGCAGTTTTCCTGGTGGCAATCCATCATCGACGCGTTCGAGACACTGCTCACATGCAAGCCGGGTGATGTGATACGCGTAGTGGGCGCGGCGCCGATGGGCGGCGATTTCCTTGAGATCATTCTCGATGAAGCGCCGCTCTGCAAGGCGATGTGGACGTTCTCCGTAAACATCTTGATGCTGTCGCTGGCGATTTCCTGCATCACCGCGATGCTGCTGTTCTTTGCCCTGCATTATCTGCTGGTGCTCCCGATGTGGCGTATCACCAGCAACATGATTGCGTTCCGCGCTGATCCAGAAAATCCGTCGCGCATCATCGCTGACAGCGGCAGGCAAGATGAAATTGGTACGGCCGAAGAAGAGCTCGGGGCCATGCAGCGCGAGCTCGCCTCGATGTTGCACCAGCAGAGCCGGTTGGCGGCTCTTGGTCTTGCAGTGTCGAAAATCAATCACGACTTGCGAAACCTGTTAGCCTCGGCCCAACTCTTTTCCGATCAGCTTTCGACCTCGCCCGATCCGAAGGTGCAGCGCTTCGCGCCAAAGCTGATGCGCGCGCTCGAGCGCGCAATCGCGTTCTGCCAATCAACACTTTCTTACGGCGGCGCTCAGGAGCCGCCACCCGAACGCAAGACGGTTGAGGTTGAGCCGCTCATCGAGGAAGTACACGAGGCGCTTGGCCTGGGTCTTGACGTACCGATCCGATGGATCGTGGCGGTAGAACGCGGTCTCACCGTTGAGGCGGATCATGATCAATTGTTTCGCGTCCTCGTCAATATTGCGCGGAACGCGGCGCAGGCTTTGGAGGCGCGCGGCACTCGCGATCCGGCGCGAGATCAAATTCGCATAACCGGACGGCGTGAAGGCAGCGTCGTGATCATTGAAGTATCCGATACCGGCCCGGGCGTAGCCGAAAAGGCACGTGCCCACCTGTTCCAGGCTTTCCAGGGGTCCGCCCGTGCGGGTGGGACGGGACTTGGCCTGGCGATTGCCGCAGAACTCGTCCGCGCACATGGCGGTGAGATTCGCCTGGTGCCGGGAACGATTGGCGCCACCTTCAGCATCACGATTCCGGATCGCGCAGTCGATCTGAGTACACGACGTGGCGAACGGGCCAACGCCTGAGGGCCGGAAGAAGCCACAACCTGCGGTGTTCTTCAAATAAGGGCGCCCGTTCGTATTTACGTAAAGGATATAGGCATGGTGCCGCCGGTAAATGTGCTTGCGGTCGCGACCGCGGTGCCGCCACACGCGCTTGAGCAACGGGTAGTCACGGATGCTGCGCGACAGGTCTACGCGCGCACGTTCGCGCGCTACCCCAAGCTGGCTGATGTGTTCGTCAATGCCGGCATCGAGCGGCGCTATTCTGTGCGACCGCTGGAATGGTTGAGCGCGCCGCATGATTTGGCAGAGCGCACCAAAGTATATTTAGAGAGTGCAAGCGAATTGTTCATACGGACAGCGCGTGCGGCGCTCGAGCGCGCACGCATCTCCGCGCGCGACGTCGACGTCGTCGTGACGGTGTCTTCAACCGGCATCGCGACTCCCAGCCTTGAAGCGCGCGTCGGCCCGGAAATGGGATTTCGGCCGTCGGTGATGCGCGTACCGGTGTTCGGTCGGGGCTGTGCCGGTGGCGTGTCGGGCCTTGCGCTCGGCGCCAGGCTTGCGCGCGCCGAGCCGGGCGAAGTCGTCCTCGTGGTTGTGGTCGAACTGTGCACCCTTGCTTGCCGCATTGACCGCGGGTCCAAAGCCGACGTGATCTCCTCGGCGCTGTTCGGGGATGGCGCCGCTGCGGCGGTGTTGCGCGCCGGGCCGGCCGCGGGTGAATTGAGCATCGGCGCGGCTGCCGAACATACCTGGCCCCGCACGCTCGATATCATGGGTTGGATGATCGACCCCGTGGGCTTCCGCGTGGTGCTCTCGCGTTCGTTGCCACGCTTCGTCGAGCAGAAGATGGCCGCACCGGTACGCCGCTTCATAAAGGCGGCTCGGCTGCAAGCGCCGCGGCTCATTTGTCATCCGGGTGGGGCCAAGGTTCTTGATGCAATCGAAGTCGCGCTCGAATTGCAAAGGGGTACATTGCGCGATGAGCGAGAAATTCTTCGCGAGCACGGCAACATGTCGGCGCCGACCGTGCTGTTTGTTCTCGAGCGAGCGCTTCGGCGCGGCTTGCGCGGTCCCGCCGTGCTTTCGGCACTCGGACCCGGGTTCACCGCGAACCTTCTTGCGCTTGAGGCTGCACATGGGTGAAGGCGCGTGGCTGGTCGCATTTCTGATCGGACAAAGGCTGGTCGAGCTTGGCTTCGCGCAATTCAACACCGGCCGTCTGCGCGCCAAGGGCGCTGTCGAGTTCGGTGCTGCGCATTATCCGCTCATCGTCGTGCTGCACGCTTTGTGGCTGCTCGGTCTATGGGCGCTTGGCCATGATCGGCCCGTCAATACGTTTTGGCTGGCGCTTTTTGTGCTTCTGCAAGTCGGTCGGGTGTGGGTGATCGCGAGTCTCGGCGCGCGATGGACCACCCGTGTCATCGTCCTGCGCGGCGCTGCTCACGTTGCGCGTGGGCCGTATCGTTGGCTCAAGCATCCAAACTATTTGATTGTCGCGTTGGAAATCGCCGTGGTTCCGCTGGCGCTCGGATTGCCGATGTTTGCGCTGATCTTCTCGATTGCCAATGCGGCGCTGCTCGTTTACCGGATCCGCATCGAAAACGAGGCGCTGGCCTGGGCTGCACAGGTGGCGTGAGCGTAAGGGGTGCAAACCCTTGCCAATGGCGGGTCAAGACGATAGCTATGCCGCGGTGCCGTGGTCCGGTTTCCGGCAGCGGAATCAAGCGCCCGTAGCTCAGCTGGATAGAGCACCAGACTACGAATCTGGGGGTCAGGAGTTCGAATCTCTTCGGGCGCGCCACCCTTTTCCTCCAAAGGCGCCGGTAGCTCAGCTGGATAGAGCACCAGACTTCGAATCTGGGGGTCAGGGGTTCGAATCCCTTCCGGCGCGCCACTCTCTCTGATGAAAATGTCGCTATGAAATTCGTGCCGACCATCTTCTCGCTGCCTGTCGCGTTGATCGCGGCCGGCTCCGCCGCGCAGGCGCAGGATCCGGTCAGTCGCGGCCAGGCGTTGGTCGCCGAATTCTGCGGGCGCTGCCACGCAATCGGCACTAAAGGCAAGAGCCGGCATCCTGACGCACCGCCATTTCGCATACTCGGTCGCAAAATCGATCTTGACGAGTTTCCGCGCGTGCTCGAGCGCGGAATTTCGTCGGACCATCCCGATATGCCGGAGTTCAAGTTCAGTGCCGACGACGCGCGTGCGGTACGGGCCTATTTGCGCGTGATCCAGGAGTAAGCAAATAGGCGGGAATGATTGCGATTTCTCCGTCAATGAGTGGACGAAATGCGCTCAGCGATCGATGGTAATTTCCTCACCGCGGGCACGCGAGACGCAAATCATGATGGTGTCTTTGCGCTCGTGCTCGGCAAGCACCAGGTCGCGGTGATCGGCTTCGCCGGCAAGTAGTTTGGTTCGGCAGGTGCCGCAGGTACCGGTTTCGCAGGAACTCGGCACTTCGAGGTCATGATCACGCAGGGCTTCGAGGATCGTCTTGCTGGTCGGAACATCGAGCACCGTGCCGGAACGCGCGAGCCTCACCTGGAACGGCTTGTCATCTGCCTTGTGTGTTTCTGCCTCGCTGAACGCCTCGAAATGTACGGCAGTGGACGACCAATGGTCCGTCATGGCGCGCACTGCCTCCATCAACGGACGTGGTCCGCAGCAGTAGAGGTGTTCGCGATTTTTCCGCTCGGCCAGAATCGGGCGCAGATCGAGCGAACGCGATGCGTCGCCCAGGTCGTAGTGAATCGTAACCATGTCCTTGAATTGCGGCGTGCTCAACTCATCGCGGAAAGCAGTCGTCTCCGGCGAGCGCGAACAATAGAACAGGCGAAAACGCTTACCTTCTGCCACGACCTGCCGGATCATCGCCATGATCGGCGTTACACCGATGCCGCCGGCGATGAACAGGAAATCCTGCGCGCGCGGGGGCAAACCAAAATCGTTCGCTGGTACGGTCACGGTCAGCTCGTCACCGGCTTTTACGTTGTCGATCAGGTTGCAAGATCCGCCGCGACCATTGCTCTCGCGTTTGACCGCAATCTGATAGCGATCGCGCTCGGCCGGATCGTTACACAGTGAATATTTACGCAATAGACCGTTTGGCACCCGGACAGCGATATGCGCGCCCGCGGAAAATTCCGGCAATGGCTTTCCGTCCGGATCGCGAAATTCCAGAAGATGGATGCCGTCGGCGATTCGCTCGTTGCGTATCACACGCAGGTGCATCGTCATCGGCGGATCGGTGGCGGTCAAACGTGTCTCCGAAGTGCGGGCGAGACACAACAAGTGGCGATTTTGCCGCTTTGAGGCAAGGGCACCCCTGGGGCAGCTAATTGGCTTCCGCTCACCCCCGCGCAAGCGGGGTCCAGGGCACGTTGTAAGTACTCGCATTGTTTAGCTGGATTCCCGCTTGAGCGGGAATGAGCGGTTGAATGGTTATGGACAGGCGTCAGCGTGCGCCAGTGCTTACACGTTCGGTGGGACGGCGGCTGCCCGCAGTCCTTGGCGCTGGTTCCGCCGTAAGCGCACCATAGGCGTCGGCAAGGCCGGCGCCGAACATGACGTCGGGCCCTTTCGGGCCGAGATCCTTTGCGGTCGCGCGCAGAATGCTTCGTACTTGGTCGGGTGTGAGGTCGGGCTTGCGCTGAATCATCAGCGCCACGATGCCGCTGACCTCGGCCGCGGAATACGAGGTGCCGGACGATACGTCATAGCCGCTATCGGGGCTGGCGACGAGAATCTGTGCGCCCGGCGCGGCCACGACGATGTAAGAACCGCGATTGGATTGCTCGAATAATTTGTCCTCGGCATCGGTCGCGGTGACAGCGATCACATTGGGATCGGCGGCCGGGTAGAGGGGCGGCGACTTCGCGCCGGCATTGCCGGCCGCGGCCACCAGCACGATGCCCTTCTTGCGCGCAGCCTCAAGACTACGGTGGATGGCCGGATCGGCCGGTCCCGCGAAACTCATATTGATGACGCGGGCGCCGTGTGTTGCCGCCCAGTCGATGCTTTTGAGAATATTGAAGGTGGTGCCTTCCGCGCCAGCGTCCTTCGGGTCGAAGGCGCGCACCGCCAATATTTTCGCATCGGGCGCCGCGCCCATCAGCTTGGCGTGCGCAGCGATCAACCCAGCGATGGCCGTGCCGTGCTTGTGCGGACCCGTTGAGGATGTCAGCGCGTCAAAACTTTCCGCGATGGAGCCGGCCAACTCGGGGTGATTGGCATCGATGCCAGAGTCGATAACCGCCACCAGCACACGATCGCCCCTAGTAAGGGCGTGCGCCTGAGGCAGATGTAGCTTGGCGAGTTCGTATTGAGCGGGATCACCCTCGCTCCTTGCATCGCCCTCCTGAAGGGTAAAAACATAGTTCGGCTGTGCCGACGCAACGAGCCGATCGCCCTCGAGCGCACGCACAACCGTGGCGACCGAGCGACGGTCTGGAATGCGCCAGCGGTACAGCGTTGAATTGGTCAACTGGAACGTCTGGCTTTCAATTCGGGTCAGCCGAAACCGGCGTTGCAGCGCATCGACCTGTTGCGTGCTGACGGAGTTGGGAAGTTCGATCACGACTTCGTCGGGTACGAGCCTGCGCTCGTTTGCCAGCGGCGCGCCGGTCGCGCCGCGGCGGTTTGCCTGTTGTGACGGACGCGGGCCGTCGTCGATGACGGGACCACGCGGCGGGTAACCTTGCGGCACGGCTATGATGACCCCAGGCACGACGGCGCCCCAGCCGGGGCCACGAAAGCCGCCGCCGCCACCGGTAGGCCCCATCGGTCTGCCGATGTCGGGCGACGGACCGCGGCTGAACATTTTCTGCGCAATGGCACCATCAACCGACGCCAAAGTGAGCGCCGCAATCAGGCAGAGCAGGGCGGTTCGTTGCACGTGCATGATGCGATCTCCGACGACGTCCGTCCCATTTGTCTCACTCGGCCGTGGCGATGAAGTTGACGACCTTGTCTTCCTGTAGCTTCTTCACGATGCGGGCGAGCTCATCTTTCGGGATGCCGGTCACCGCGACGCGGACCTTGTATAACCCGCCGGCCGCCGGCCCGGCCGCGATCGATAATTTGTTGGCCTCGAGGAATTTGGTGATGTCGTCGGAGGTCGCCTGCGGCGCGAATCGGATCAAGGTAAACGTCCCGACACCTGGATCGGTGGTCGGTGCGGACGCAGTCTCGTAGCCGCCGGTTTTCTCTTTCAGCATGATGTCCGCGAGCAATCCCGCCTGCAGTAGGATCGCAATTGCGGCGGCGCTCGCCGACCAGACCAGCGTGCGCGGCGACAGGCTTGAAAAGAATTCGCCAATGCGGCTGCCGAGGTTGAACGACGCAGCCGGACGACGGTCGGGCTCGGCGTCGATCGCGACGAACAGT
>JBGQLL010000140.1:0-8210 GCA_041500065.1 Pseudolabrys sp. | reverse complement strand
CCTGGTTCTGGCCCTTGAACTGAAACGCCGAAGTGCGGGCGACAACGCGCAAATCCGCGATCTTGGCGAGCGCGGAGGTAATTTCCTCGGTCATGCCGTCGGAGAAGAACTCCTGTTCCGGATCGGACGAGAGATTGGTGAAGGGCAGCACGGCGATGGAGATGGCACCGGCCTGCGTGGCCGCAGCCGCCCGGGCCGCCGCGACATTCGTCTCTTGGCTTTGCACGGTTCTCGTCGGCGCGAGTTGCTCATACGACACGAGCGCGATCACCACTACGAGCGCGGCCACAAGAACAAAATCGATCTTTGTGGACCCACCTACGGTCGCTGGCATCTTGGATTCGACAGACCACGCCAGAACCATGGCGACTGGAAATCCGATGACGAGCAACAGTACAACGGTACGCGCGACCCAAGGCGGCAAGTCCAGTATGGGGGCCACGTTGGCGGCAAGTTGCAGCAGCACCCAAAGCCACCACCGCGTAGGCCGCGCCGACGCGATAGATGTTGCGCCGCCTCAACTCGGCGAAGAAGTTGCTCATGCCCCAGCCTGCAATTAGATGGTGCACGGTAACATTTCCCTCGGGATGCCGATACGGCCCTGTTCCAGGGTTTTGGGCCGCTTTGGGTCAGAGATCGGCATAGGGGCGGCGGTCACCCGCCGACCCCTGCCACACCACCGTACGTACGGGTCCGTATACGGCGGTTCGAGGGGTTGCGCTAACATGCTTCAAACAAGGAGGGGAGGCCGAGCGATCTGAAGTACGCGTTAGAGAGCCCCGCTGAAGGGCCTCGGCTTCGGATGAGACGCCAGGGGCCGTAGCCACTGGCGGCGGTATTCTTCGCCAGCGGCGCCGAGACCCCCAATGCGAGCAGCGCCGCGCGGCGACGACGCGGAGTTTTCCACTGTCGCCACAACGCCACCCGCAATCGCATCCGCACCCATCGTGTGAGGTTCACCAGCACCTGGGGCGTTTCGCAAAAGCCGAAGTAGCCGCGCCAGCCCCGCATGAACGGGGCCAGTTCGTCCATCGTCGTCTCGATGCTGACGCTCTTGGCCCTTCGCGTGATCTCCCGGAGTCTTCGCTTGAACCGTTCCAGAGATTTCGGCGCAATCGTGCGCTTGACCTCTGGGCCAGTCGTGAAGCTGAAGCCGAGAAACTTCCGCTCTTGCGGCCGCGCCACCGCACTCTTCGCCTCCTTGACTTTGAGCTTGAGCTTTTGGGTGATGAAACGCTTGACGCTTTCCATCACCCGCTGACCCGCTCGTTCGCTGCGGACGTAGATGTTTTCATCGTCCGCATAACGCACGAAACGGTGTCCGCGACGCTCCAGCTCACGGTCGAGCTCGTCGAGTACGATGTTGCTTAACAAGGGCGAAAGCGGCCCTCCTTGCGGAGTCCCTTCCACGCTTGGGCTGACCAATCCGTTCTCCATCACCCCGGCGTTCAGGAATGCCCGGATGAGTTTCAACAGCCGCGTGTCATCGACGCGTTTGGCGATCTGGCCCATCAGTTTGTCGTGATTGACCCGATCAAAGAATTGTTCGAGATCGAGATCAACCACCCAGCCGTAGCCTTGCGCAATGTAGCTTTGCGCGCGCGCCACGGCTTGATGCGCCGACCGCCCCGGGCGAAACCCGTAGCTGTGATCGGAAAACGTCGGGTCCCATTGCTGTTGCAGGATCTGCATCACCGCTTGCTGGATGAAGCGATCCAGCACGGTTGGAATGCCAAGCTTGCGCATTCCATTGCCGTCCGGCTTGGCGATCTCAACCCGCCGCACCGGTTTTGGTTCGTAGGTTCCGCTCAGCAATTGTTCCCGGATGATCGGCCAATGCTGTTTCAGGTAGTCGCCGATCTGAGTGACGGTCATGCCGTCGATTCCGGCGCTACCTTTGTTGGCCTTCACTCGCCGTAACGCGGCTTTCAAATTTTCTCGCTCACAAATCCTCTCCATGAATTGATGCATGCTGGCGGGGCTATTGGGCTCATGCGTCGCCGAGCGCGATTCGGCCGCCTGCTTTCCCGCTTGCTGGGCTTCACCCATGGGCGAGAGAGATAGGTTCAGCGCAAGCTGATTTTTCTGCCGCTGGTCGTTCCCGAGATTCATGTCCTACTCGCCTCTCCTCTCGTTCGGGCCTTCAATCACCGTTTCCGACTTGGCCTATCTGTTGCTCCACCTTTCGGTTTTCGGAGTGCCTCAATAGCCTTGTCGACAGCATGACCTAATATGCCCTCTGCTGACTTCTGCTCTGCGGTCAGTCCGCCTCGCGGCGGCCTCAGTCGCCGAAACGACACCGAGCAGACCTCCTGGGGTAAGTTCAGCCGCCTTCCGTGCACAACCGCCGAATCTACGTTTGCCGTCCTTGATGGATATGGACTTCGCGGTAAGTAGCCCGCTCGTCCGGCGGCAGCGCCTTGTATTCGGTTTTTGTCCATCGGCTCGCACGTTTGCTCCACGCTTCCTTCAGACCCCGCCTCGCGGCGATAGCCCTTGCGTTGTTGCTAGCCCTTCACCTCCATCAGGTTGGGCAGAGGACTTTCACCTCCAATCTGCTGAACATGCCCAGCACACTACGAAACCGCTTTCGCGGTAGGGGCATTCTGAGGGGTTAGCGCTTTACGATTTAGGGCCGTCTCCTGTCTTGCCGGCGCGCCTGGATTGGCCGGGTGCGCTTTGAGACGGGAGCACCCTCATGACCATCCAGCCCATCACACCGCTGCGCCAACGCATGATCGAGGACATGACGATCCGGCGCTTGAAAGAACGCACGCAGGATTTTTACCAGCGCGCCGTCGCCAAATATGCCCAGCATTTCCGCCGCTCGCCTGGTGAGCTCGATTATGAGCATGTCCGCCAGTACCAGCTGCATCTGGTCCAATCCGGGTGGAATCCTGGCTACGTCAACCGTACGATGTCGGCGCTGCGCTTTTTCTACAAGGTGACCATGGGCCGACACGACGCGCTGGAGATGATCCCGCTAGTGCCGGAGACAAGGAAGCTGCGCCAAGTACTGACGCCGGAGGAGGTGGCGCGCCTGATCGAGGCGGCCCCTTCACGCAAGTACCGTTGTGCTTTCAGCGTCGCTTACGGCGCGGGCCTGCGTTCCTCGGAAGTCGTGTCGCTCAAGGTCTGCGACATCGACAGCGCGCGCATGGTGCTGCGCATCGAGGACGGCAAAGGCGGCAAGGATCGCCTCGCCAAGCTCTCGCCGCAGATGCTGGAGGAACTGCGCGCGTGGTGGAAAGTCGCCAAGCCCAAGGTGTTCCTGTTTCCAAGCCAGATCAAATCGTCCGATCATATCACCGCCCGGCAATATCATCGTGCCTGCCGGGACGCCGCGATCAGAGCCAGGATCGACCGCTCCGTCCATCCGCACATGCTGCGGCACTCGTTCGCGACGCATCTGCTCGATCAGGGCGTCGACATTCGCGTGATCCAGGCGATGCTGGGTCACAAGAAATTAGAGACGACGGCGATCTATGCGGCGGTGTCGCCTAAGCTCATCCAGAGTGTGGAGGGGCCGCTGGACCTGCTCCCCTTCAAGCCCGCCCCGAAGACGCGGTCGCGAAGAGCATCCTCAACAATCAAGGCGCCGCCCGCGTAAGCGGCGGCGATCTTGTCCCGGCTCGCCCTGGAGGTGGCGGATATCTTCCGCAGCCACGGGCCGGTTTATCGCGCGCGTGAGGCTGGCCATCTGAGCCTCGGCCAGTTGCGCGTGATGTCGGCCATCGAAGCCTGCCGCACGGCAGCGCTTGGCGGCCACGTCATGCGCTGCGCCGACTGCGCCCATACTGATATCGCCTACAACTCATGCCGCAATAGACATTGTCCAAAATGCCAAGCGGCGGCAGCGTACGATTGGCTCCAAGCGCGCCGGGCCGAGCTGTTGCCCGTGCCTTATTATCATGTTGTCTTCACGCTGCCGGCGCAGATCGCCGACATCGCCTACACCAACAAGGCGGTGATCTATGACGCACTGTTCAAGGCGGCGTCGGAAACACTGCTTCGGATCGCCGCCGATCCCAAGCATCTGGGCGCCAAGATCGGCATCACCATGGTGCTGCACACCTGGGGCTCGGCGCTCACCCATCATCCGCACGTGCACTGCATCGTCCCTGGCGGAGGCGTCTCACCGGACGGGTCGCGCTGGATATCCTGTAAGCCCAGATTCTTCCTCTCCGTGAAGGTGCTCTCGCGACTGTTCCGGCGGCTCATGTGCCAGAGGCTTGCCGCCGCCCACGCCAAAGGCGCGCTGCAATTCTTCGGTGAGAATGCCGCGCTCAAGGATGGGGATGCGTTCCGGAAGTTCCTCAAACCTCTTCGCCGTGTGGATTGGTTTGTCTATGCCAAACGTCCCTTCGCCGGTCCCGATCAGGTGCTCTCCTATCTCGCCCGCTATACCCACCGCGTCGCCATCGCCAATTCCCGCCTCGTCGCCTTCGATGGCGCCCGCGTCCGCTTCAAATGGAAAGATTACCGGCGCGAAGGCCAAGCCCGCTACGGCGTCATGACGCTCGATGCGCACGAGTTCATCCGCCGCTTCCTGCTGCACGTCCTGCCCAACGGCTTTCATCGCATCCGCCATTACGGGCTGTTCGCCAACCCGGCCCGCGCCGAGAACATCGCCAATGCACGCGCTTTGCTCGCCGACGTGGCTCATCCAGCGCCGGCGCAAGACAAAGCACCGGCTGAGCCGGCGTTACCCACGCCCTGTCCTTGTTGCGGCGGCCCCATGATCCTCGTCGAGGTCTTCGAGCACGGCGCCATGCCGAGAGCCTGGTCGTGCGCACCGGCGCCCCAATGGTGCGACACATCATGACCGCCAGACAGAAGACCGATCCCTTCGCAATCTCGCCTCGATGGTCAAATGCCGTCAGCGATGCCTCACGCCTCCAAGCTCGCCCAGCGACAATTGAAAGTGCTCCATCGGCCGGATGCGGCGCGAAACACCGCTCCGAACTCAGCGTCACCCTCGCACGCATTCTCGGCAACGGCGAGCGCGGCTGCTCAAGACAACCATCTACCGCGCTCAAATCCCCATAGCCCGCGCGCTTGCCCGCGCTTTCCTACACTGAGCGTTCTTCGACGCCGGCCCCTCTTGCCGCACCCACAATCCCGCTCGGGGCCGGCATCCAAGAACGCTAAACAAATGCGGAAGTAAGCTGAGCATTTCCGCATGTCCGGTTCGGGTTCAAGAACGGACTCCCTCGACTATAGATAACTCCCGATTATCACTCTTCGAGAATACGCAACGACCCTGTTGGCGTTAGGACTGCCCGTCGCAATTCGCTTGCCAGCAGTGCCAACGACCAAAGCGCAAACAAGCACCGGCTCTCATCGAGGCCGTCTCAGAAATCCGTCGCCGTCGGCACCTGCGCGTCCTCCTCGGTGCCGTATTTGCGCGGATTCTCGGCGCAGACATTTTCCAGCCATTGGTCCTGAGTCATGTGCCGGTAGGTAACTGTCGCCGACCACGGCGTGGTGAACACATTCGGATCGTCAACCGTAAACAGGAGCTGCAACACCCTGCCGCGGTAATCGGGATCGAAAGCCTGCTGGTTGCGTGCGTTTTCCTTCGCGTCGCGCGCATATCCTTCCTGCGCTTCCTCGTAACTGATCAGGCGATAGCGTTCGATCACGTGCAGAGCCGGACTTTGCGGCGTGCCGTACCAGTCCACCATCGCGAACGGCCCGGCCTTGATGCCTACGGTGTCAATGACCAGCGTGTCGTCTTCATAATGGGCGACTGAATCTCCGTACCAGGACGGAGTAATCTTCTCCGGGTGTTGCGTATTTAAGCGAACGTGCCGGACCTGATGATCGACGAGATAGTGGATGGTGATGTGGTCGCTCTGCTGGAACATTTCCATTCCGGCGCTTGGCAACACAAATGGCACCCCGTTAGGCCAACACTGGTTGCGTGGGTTGTGAAAGCCGAAATTGGCCAGCGACTCTTCGCCGTGCTTCTTCACGATAGCGGCCGCTTCGGGCTTCAGAATCGGATTGTGATAATCGCCAACGAGCTGCAGCACATTACTGCGGCCGTTGCGACGCGACAGATTGACAAGGGAGGTCGGGCCCGAAGCCAAAGGCTCCATGCCGGGTAGCGACGGATGAGCCCACATACCTGAGAAATCCGGAACAGTTGCAGGTGCCGCCTGACCCCACCCGGGAATCGCGGCCACCGCCATTGCGCCTGCAATGAGAAGCTTGCGCCACAACCCAGTCATTGGCTGCCTCCGCCGCTGCACTTACCCCAATATACGCCCATGGCGCGTGCGACGGCTACGGGTCAGGTCCGGCGCTTCCGGCGATCACAAATTTTGGCCGGCCTTCCGAAAGCGGACGAAAATCAAAGATTTGGGCCGTCTCGCACCGTGGAATGACGGCTATCTAGGGCATCCCGGCGGTTCCGGGGGAGAAAAATTTTCGCCTCTTCGTCGCTAAATCCGGACATGCCGGAACGGAGTTCGTCGCCTGCGACAACCCACTGGCTTCGCGCCATCGCCGGCGCAGATGGGCTGCAACCTCTGCTGATCAGAGTTCAACTCAACGAGGCTGATGCAGCATTGCGAGCGGCAGGCTCTTTGACTTGCGGCTTCACCACAGCGAAAATATCGGCATGCTGACGAAGATGGGGAGCCCCTTCATGCTCGCATACCCGCCGATGAGCGGCGCAAGAAAGCACCCTGCGGCGCGTGCGATTTTCGTGGGCCTGTTTTGCGCAGGCGTGGCGTTTACGCCGGTGCAATTTTTCGCCATCGAGCACGGTCGGTTGGTTGAAAGCGGGTGCCGGCGACGAATTTCTTCCTCCGGATACGGGACCCGGCCCCGTTGTTTTCGATACGACCATAAAGCCTGTCGGGAGCTTCATGCTTACCCCGGGAAACCCGAGGCCCTTCAAGGTTGGGGACCTCACCAATCCGATCCTGCAGCCCTGGGTCGTGGAGCAAATGAGAAAGTCCAATGAAGAGGTGCTCGCCGGGAAAGTTGCTTTCACGGCGCGCGCACGGTGTTGGCCTCACGGTGTACCCGGCTTTCTGCTTTACCCGGTCCATCCGATATTCTTCATTCAGACGCCGAACGAGGTGGTGATGACTTGGGGGCAGGACTTCCAGCTACGCCATGTCTATCTGAACGTGTCCCACAGCACCAATCCCAAGCCGTCCTGGTACGGCGAATCCGTTGGGCATTATGAAAACGGCGATACGCTGGTGGTCGATACCATAGGCTTGAACGACAAATCCTATGTCGACAATTTTCGTACGCCGCACACGACCCAGATTCACGTTGTGGAGCGCTTCAAACTCGTCGACGACGGCAAAGGGCTGGAAGTCAAGGTTCACGTCGAGGATCCCGACGCATTCACGATGCCGTGGGACGCCGTTCAGCGGTACCGGCGCGACCAGCGTGAGGCGGAAGTGCCGCTGCACGAAATGGTCTGTGCCGAGAACAACGAGGATTATTTCAATCAGGGCCTCGTTCCGATCCCAGAGGCCGACAAGCCGGATTTCTAAGCGGCTGTACCGATCGGATCGCCAGGGTTGACGGACTGCCTTGGGTCGGCCGCGTCAAAAATCCGGCTTCGACGCTTGTGGAATGGGGACTTTAAAGCCGACGAAATCTTGGCTGTTGTTTTCCGCACAGGGAACTTCCTGGAATGGCACCCGCACGCGCCGCCAGCGCTGCGCGCCCCGCCAGGGCATTGTAAAGACCCCCGGATCGTCGACGTCGACCGAGACATCGACCGAGTTTCCGTCGGCTGACAATTTCCAGCGTTCGATCACATGCATCTGAGTGGTATGCGGTGTGCGGTAATTGTCGGCAAAGGTCCTATCGGTTTGGCCAATGGTATCGATGACCAGGGTGTCGCCGCCTTCGTAATGGCCGACCGATTCTCCGTACCAGGACGGTTTCGGATTGGCCGAATGCGGCACATTCAGGTAGATATGGCGCACCTCCGGCCCGGACTCCATGATGACCGCAATCTCATTTGGCCGTTGATAGATGAACAGCGGCGCGCCCACGACGTCGGTATCGAAAGTCGGAACACCGGCTGGCCAGCAACGTTCATGGGCACGGTAAGCTACTCCGCCGGCGAGCACCTCGTCGTTCGCTTTTTTCATCCCCGGCTTCACCCAGTCCTGCAGGATCGGATTGGAGAGATCGGCGACACGATAGGTTGGAACCCCGCGACCGGGAGG
>JBGQLL010000139.1:0-8244 GCA_041500065.1 Pseudolabrys sp. | reverse complement strand
TGCAGCCGTTTGTGATTGTCGCGCTCGCGTTGTTGGTGAATGGCGAACCGATAAATGCCGAGACCATCATTTTTGCTGCGGCCGTTGTGGCAACGGTCTTGATTGGACAGCGGATGCGCGTGAGACGGATGTGAATTCATATTTTGACGTTTCCGTCATTGGGTTCGTCCTCAGGTCGATGACTGGCCAGTATTTGTTGCGGTCACGAATACGGGCTTGCCGCAGGCCTTCTGGCGCGCAACTATGCTCCCAACTGTGAAAAGTTCGCTGCAAGAACAACAACTTTTATGGTGGGAGGGCGTATGAGCAAGACTCGCAAGTTTACAACAGCCGGGATTACGGCACTCATTTTTACCGTCGCCGCAGCGGGCGCCGACGCCAAAGACAAGGTCAAAGTCGGTTTCATCGGCCCGCTCACGGGCGGCGTTTCGGTCAATGGGCTGGGCGGGCGCAATTCGGCCGATTTGGCGGTGCGGCTACGCAATGCCGACCCGAAGTCGAAATACGAATACGAACTGGTTGTGCTCGATGACGAGTGTAAGCCCAACGTCGCTGTGCAGGTCGCAACCAAAATGGCTGCGGACAAGGACGTCATTGCAGGCGCCACGCACTATTGCTCGGCGACAGCCATTGCTACCGTCGACGTCTATCACAAGTTCGGCTTCCCGGTGATCGTCTGGGGGGCGGTGCTGCCCGACATCACCTATCGTAACAAGTACGACGAGGTGCACCGCGTCAACGGCACCATGATCAACCAGAATGACGCCAATGCCGAGTTGATCTCACGGCTCGGCTACAAGACCGTGGCGGTAATCCACGACACCACCGATTACGGCAAAGGTCATCTTGAATATTTTAGCAAGGCCCTCGACAAGATCGGCAAGACCAAGATCGTCGGCACATTTGGCGTCACCGCCGATCAACAGGACTTCACCAGCGAACTCACCAAAATCAAGGCGCTCAATCCCGATGTGATCTATTTCGGCGGGCTCACGCCGATCGGCGTGCGAATCCGCTCGCAGATGGACAAGCTCGGCATCAAGGCGGTGTTCGACGGCACCTCGGGCATCGTGTCCGATGCCTATATCCAGGGCCTCGGCCCGCTGGCAGAAGGCACGCTCGCCTTCCGCGAAGGCGCGCCAACCGAGAAGCTGCCGGGCGGCAAATTCTTCATGGAAAAATACAACGCGCAGAAATACGACAATCCGCCAGAGGCCTATGGCGCCTTCGCTTACGCGGCCATGGACATGATCTTGGACACCATCGAGAAAGTCGGCCCGGACCGCAAGAGGGTGATCGCCGCGCTTGGCGATGTGAAGGACCGCGACTCGATCGTTGGGAAAATCACCTTTGACGACCATGGCCAGAACACCGTGCCGGTGATCACAAAATACGTGGTCCAGGACGGCAAGTTCGTGGAATGGTTCGAGAGCGAATACGAAAGCGGCAAGCGCAAACTGCCGGGGCAGAAATAAACTGATGCAAGCGGGGCCGTTATAGGCGGTGCCGCTTTTTCTTAACGCCGCCCAAGGTCTCCGGACATGGACGCAGGCCTGTTCGCGCAATATGTCATGAACGGGCTGATGCTCGGGATGATGTATGCGCTGGTGGCGGTCGGCTTCACGCTGTTCTTCGGCGTGCTCGACATTATAAAATTCTCGCATGGCGATGTGGTCATGGTTGGCGCCTTCACCGCGTTGGCCACCTATGTCGGACTGCACGCGCTTGGCATCGACTCTAACTGGCTCAATCTTGTCGTCATGCTCGTGCTGGCAACGCTGGCCATGGCATTGCTCGGCATGGCGATCGCACGTTATCTCGTCATGCCTTTGCGCTCGGCACCCGCGCTCAACACACTGCTAATCACGCTAATGCTCGGCACGGTGCTGCGCGAATCCGTGCGACTCTTCTATCCGCAGGGCGCCAATCCAAAGCCATTTCCGGCGCTGCTGCCGCGCAGCGCGATCGACATCGGTGAGTTCAACCTGCGGCTCGACAATGTGCTCATGCTTTGCGCCGGCGTGCTGGTGATCGTCGGTCTGCAATTCCTGCTCAACCGCACCAAGCTCGGTCTCGCTATCCGCGCCGTCGCGCAAGACGAGGAAACCGCACGCATTATGGGAATCAATTTCACCGCCGTCGTCTTGATCACTTTTGCTATCGGCTCGGGGCTTGCCGCCTTCGCTGGCGTCATGAACGGCCTCTACTACAACGAGATCAATTTCGGCATTGGCCTTTATCTCGGCGTGATCGGCTTCTCAGCCGCCATCATCGGCGGCCTCGGCAGCATCTATGGCGCCATCCTGGGCGGCTTTCTATTCGCAGGGCTGCAAACCGTCGGCACCGTGATGCTTCCTTTCGCCAGCGCCTATAAAGATGTGTTCGCTTTTGCCGTGGTCATCGCCATCATGGCTTGGCGGCCAACCGGGCTGATCCGGGAAAAGATCAGTGAGCGGGTCTAGGCCAATGGCGAAGAAGGCGCGCGCATCACTATGGCCCGGAGTGATCGCGGTCGCGATTGCCACAGCCTATCTGATCGCGTTGCTGGCCGCAGAACAACAGGCCTTGATCATCGCATTGCTCGCTACCGGCATCGCCTCCGTGATCGTTGCCGCTTGGCTCGGCCTGCTTGTTAGTGTGACCGCCTCCTTTGCCGATCATGAGGACGCGCTCGGCGGCTGTGCGGTCATCGCAGCGCTCGCGACCGCTGCATTTTTCCACGAAAACCATTTCGTGCTGTTGCTGGTGATCACCGTGATGCTTTATTCCGTGGCGACGCTCGGACTCAATGTTCAATTTGGCTACGCCGGTGTCCTCAATTTCGCTGGCGCCTCGTTCTTCGGCATCGGCGCCTATACTTCAGCCGTGCTCAATGCGCAGGCTGCACTGCCGCATTTGCTTGTGCTGCTGATCGGCGGCTTCTTAGCGGCACTGGCCGGGTCGCTGTTACTCCTGCCGGTGCTGCGCACGCGCGGACATTATGCCGCGGTCGTGACTATCGCGTTTGCCTTGCTGTTCAAGACCTTTCTTGAAGTCAACGACGTGCTCGGCGGCCCGCAGGGCCTGCAGGTCAAAGGCATGAACATTCTTGGCTGGTCGTTCAACGACAATATCGAAATCGGCGGCGTCTCGCTGTCGTTCTACATGAACTATTTCGTGGTTAGCTTGCTGCTGCTCGTCGGCACTTTCATACTAGTACGGCGGCTGGAGCGGTCCTGGATCGGGCTCAACCTCGACGCCTTACGGCTCGACGAAACGGCCGCGAGCTGCTTCGGCCTCGACATCGCACGTTGGAAGATCACGGCTTTCCTGATCGGCAATTTCCTCATCGGCGTCGCCGGCGCGCTGTTCGGAATGGTTGGCGGGTTCGTTGCACCCAATAATTACACCTTCGCCGACTCGCTCATTCTGGTCTCGATCCTGCTGCTTGGCGGCATCGGCAACCCATGGGGCCTCCTGGTGGCGACCATCATCGTCGTGGTCGTGCCTGAGAAACTGCAGACCATCCAGGAATACCGGTTCCTGCTCTATGCATTGATGGTGATCGCGGTGCTGCTGTTCAGGCCGGAGGGATTGCTGCCGCGGCCGGTGCGCCGCTATTTCCCCGGATGGCGGCCATGAGCGTGTTGCTCGAAACCCGCGGGCTGTCCAAACATTTCGGCGGCGTGCTGGCGCTCGACGGGCTTGATCTGGCGGTGGCCCCGAACGAGATCCTCGGTCTGATCGGCCCGAACGGCTCTGGCAAGACTACGTTTTTTAACGTGATCACCGGCATCTATCCTGCCGACACCGGGCGGGTCACATTCGACGGTGCCGACATAACCAATGCGAGCGGGCGGACGATCTACCAGGTCGGCATGTCGCGCACCTTCCAGCGCTCGCGCCTGTCGCTCCCGCTGTCGATCTTTGACAACATCATGATTGGCAATCACAAACGCCTCAATCAGGGGCTTTGGTTTAATCTGGTCAGTCGTGGCGATTTCAAGCGCGAGTTCGAGCAGAGTTATGCCGCCGCCCGCGCGCTGGTCGAAGTGTTTGAGCCCACGCTGGTCGACCGCCTGTTCGATCCTGTCGCCGGCCTGCCAATGATCGATCGCCGCCGCATCGAGATCTGCCGCGCGCTGATCAGTACGCCCAAGCTGTTGCTGCTCGACGAGCCCTCAGCCGGCATGACGCACGACGAAACTGCGGAACTAATGAACGACATCCTGCTCGTGCGCACGCGGAATAAGAATCTCACCATCATCATTGTCGAGCACGAGATGGGCGTGATCGAACGCATTACCGACCGCTGCGTGGTGCTCAATTTCGGGCGCAAGATCGCGGAAGGCCCCTACCGCGCAGTCGCTGCCGACGCACAGGTACAAGAAGCTTATCTCGGAGTGGCATGATGGCTAGCGCTCTCAAGATCGAGGGTGTCTTTACGGCCTATGACAAGGCCGACGTGCTGCAAGGCGTCTCGCTCGAAGTCGAGGACGGCCGCATCACCTGCCTGCTCGGCTCTAACGGCTCCGGCAAGACTACCCTGGTGCGGTCGATCCTCGGGTTGACGCCGCCACGCGCCGGCCGCATCGTGTTCAACGGCACTGACATCACGCAGCTGCCAACGCACAAGATCATCGCCGCCGGCATCGCTTGCATTCCCGAGGGGCGCAAGGTGTTCCCCAAACTCACAGTGGAGGAAAACTTGCGGGTAGGCGCCTATCAGGAACGCTCGGACAAGGTCGCGTCGGCGCGTCTTGACGAAATCATGCAGATTTTCCCGCGGCTCGCCGAGCGGCGCACGCAGCTTGCCGGCACCATGTCCGGCGGAGAGCAAGCGATGGTATCGATCGGGCGCGGCTTGATGTGTGCACCCAAGCTGCTCCTGATCGATGAGCCGTCGCTAGGCCTGTCGCCGCGATTGGTGAAGGAAAACTTCGATATCATTCGCAGCATCAACGAGCGCGGCATCACCGTGCTCCTGGTCGAGCAGAACGTGCACCAGACGCTCGCGATTTCCAACTATGGCTTCGTGCTTTCGAAGGGTCGGGTGGCGGCGAGTGGGGCACCGGCAGAACTTGCAGTGCGCCAAGAGGTGCGGGATGCCTACTTCGGATAAGCCATGCAGTCTTCAGTCGAACTGACTCAGGATCTCGTCCGGTTCAATACAATCAACCCGCCAGGCGCAGAGCGCGCCTGCGCCGAGCGTCTCGCGTCCTTGCTTGAAGGGACAGGGTTTGCTGTCGAGCTCATTCCTTTCGGCGAAGGACGCGCACAGCTTGTCGCGCGTATCGGCGGCATGCCCGGCAAATTGCCGCTTGGGTTTACTGGCCATCTCGACACCGTGCCGCTTGGGGCGCAGCCTTGGTCTGTCGACCCATTGGCCGCTGAGATCGCGGACGGCAAGCTCTACGGCCGCGGTTCATCCGACATGAAAAGTGGTGTCGCCGCCTTCGTTACGGCTTGTATGGCGCTAGCGGACAAACTGGCAGGTACGCCCGGTGTCGTGCTGATCATTACGGCCGGTGAAGAAACGGGCTGTTCGGGAGCCGAAGCATTGACTAAAGGCGCGACGCGGCTCCCACATATCGGTGCGCTGGTCGTGGCGGAGCCCACCGGCAACCGGCCGCTGGTTGGTCATAAGGGGGCGCTGTGGCTCGAGGCGAAGACAATCGGGGTCACCGCGCACGGCTCGATGCCTGAGAAGGGCGTCAATGCGGTATACAAGGCCGCGCGCGCAGTCACGGCATTGCAGGATTTCGACTTCAATATAGCGCGACACGATGTCCTCGGTGGCCCGACACTCAATGTCGGCACGGTCAGCGGTGGGCTGAACATCAATTCGGTGCCCGATCGCGCCGTCATCGGCATAGACATCCGTACAATACCGGGACAAGAGCACGAAAAGATCCGTGATCAGTTGGCGACTTATCTCGGAGCCGAGGTGGCATTGAACACGCTGCTTGATGCGCAAAGCGTATGGACCAATCCGAATGATGCATGGATGAGGGACGTGTTCCGTATTGCGCACGAGATCGGGGGCTTCGCAGAAGAGATCGGAGCGGCGCCATACTTTACTGACGCTTCGGTTCTAACTCCGGCGATTGGCTCACCCCCGACCGCAATCGTTGGGCCCGGCGAGCTCGCGTTGGCACACCAAACCGATGAATATTGCTTCGTGTCGAGGATCGAACAGGCGACCGCGCTCTATTCTCGAGTGATAGAGCATTGGTGCAAAATCTGACGGTTGTTTGCGGACCTCAGCAGGCCAGAGAGTGCTTTGCGCGCTTGCACCGGCAGATCACCTGGATTCTCGCCCTTGAGGATACGATCGATGTAGCAGGCAGGCTGCGCGCCAGTATTGTTCGATCACGTCAGCCCGCTCACACCTCGCCTCGGTGCTAAAGCCGAGGGGAGCCGTAAAGTCTCCCCTCGGCTTTCAGTCACAACTACGCGGCTGTCTTCGTTGCAAGTTTGGTACGCAGGAAGGCCAGCAGGTCGGGATTTATCGTGTCTGCCTGCGTGGTCGGGCAGCCGTGCGGGAAGCCCTTGTAGGTCTTTAGCGTCCCGTTCTTTAGCAGCTTGACCGACAATGGCGCAGAGTCGGCGTAGGGAACGATCTGATCGTCATCACTGTGCATCACCAGGACCGGCACCGTGATCTTCTTAAGGTCCTCGGTGAAGTCGGTCTCTGAGAACGCCTTGATGCCGTCGTAGTGCGCCTTGGCGCTCCCCATCATGGCCTGACGCCACCAGTTCTGGATGACGCCGGGGATTGGCTTCACGCCCGGCCGGTTGAAGCCATAGAAGGGACCGCTCGCGAAATCGAGATAGAACTGCGCCCGGTTGTCGGCAAGCGCCTTGCGCAAACCGTCCAACACCTCGATTGGCAGGCCACCCGGATTGGCTGGCGTCTTCACCATGATTGGCGGCACCGCATCAATCAGGACCGCCAACGCGACCCGGCTTTCGCCGTGCCGTCCCAGATAGTGGGCGACCTCGCCGCCACCGGTGGAATGGCCAACGTGAATTGCGTTCTTCAGGTCGAGATGCGCTGTCAGCGCCGCCAGATCGTCGGCATAGTGATCCATGTCGTGACCGTCGCTCACCTGTGTGGACCGGCCATGACCTCGGCGGTCATGGGCTATGACGCGATAGCCGTGCTTGAGGAAAAACAGCATCTGCGCGTCCCAGTCATCGGCCGACAGCGGCCAGCCATGGCTGAACACGATGGGCTGACCTTTGCCCCAGTCCTTGTAAAAGATCTCGACGCCGTCTTTGGTCGTAATCGCATTCATAGGTACCTCCTGTGCGGAAAATCGGATTAGTGCTCTTCGCGTTTCACTGGTGATGGGCCGACACGCTCTTAACGTATTCGGACAGCAGATCACTCGATGCTAAGCCGCTGACGTCGCCAAGACTAAGGATGCCAATCATCCGCTTGTTCTTATTGATCACTGGCAACCTGCGAACCTTCAGTTGCTCCATGTGTCGCACCGCCTTGGCGAGATCATCATCATCGCTGCAGCAATGGATGCCTGGAGTCATCACATCACGTGCTATCGCGCGGCCAGGATCGAAGCTGTCCTCCGCCAACCCCTTACATACGATGTCGCGATCGGTCACTATCCCAATTAACTGATCGTTCTCTCCGATTGGAATGGCGCCTACATCATGCTTGCGCATCAATTTCGCGAGTTCGATGACAGGGGTATCGGGACCAACCCATTCAACGCCCTTGTGCATCGCTTCTTTGACTTTCATGGCAGACCTCCGTCGCTGGAAGATGCAGCCCCCCATTCGCTGGAAGTAAATGTTGGCACTTATGGAATTCTGCCGATAATGAACGGCAAAGACGATTGGACTGAGGTCCAATCGTTTTGACCCTTGAATGTCTTCATTCGCGACCTAGCTGGTCGAGGTCACCACTGGTACCTGGATCCAGCCAACAACAGCGCCAAGAGGTGGGGGCGACTGTAGTTTGTCCCGCAAAGTAGTGGGCATTTAGGACAGGAGCCTGTCGTTGTAAATCTCAAGACCGCAAAGGCACTCGGCCTGACCATTCCGCAATCACTGCTCGCCACAGCCGACGAGGTCATCGAGTAGACGCGATGTCTGCTATTGGCACAAAGCGGAGATACATGTGGGGCTCGGCGCGTTGGGCCTGGTGCGCTGCATAAAAATCTCTGCAGACTGTTTCAGTTGGCCCGACCCATCGTTTGTTTCCAGAGTTCGATTACTCCGGGTGGAAATTCACGCACT
>JBGQLL010000138.1:0-8292 GCA_041500065.1 Pseudolabrys sp. | reverse complement strand
TCTCCTATGGCGATTATCTGCGTTGCGGTGCAATCGCGGCGCGCAGCCCCATCATGGATGCCGTGCGCGCTTACGCCGCCGGGGGCGGGCTGGTGCTCGCTGTGTGCAACGGTTTTCAGATCGCCTGCGAAGCAGGACTTCTTCCCGGCGTCCTGATGCGCAACGCGCGGCTCAAGTTCATCTGCCGCGACATTTTCCTGAAGGTCGAGCGGTCCGATACACCGTTCACGTGCGGCTACAACGCGGGCCAGGTGATCCGGGTGCCCACCGCACATGGCGAAGGCAATTACACAGCGGATGCCGACACCATTGCGCGGCTGGAAGGCGAGGGGCGCGTCATCTTCCGCTATGTCGGACCTGACGGGACGCGCGATCCGGCGTTCAATGTCAATGGCTCGACCAATGCCATCGCCGGCATTGTCAACGAACGCGGCAACGTCCTTGGCATGATGCCGCATCCCGAAAACCACGTCGAAGCCGCGATCGGCCCGACCGACGGGCGCGGTTTATTTGCCGGGCTGGTCGAGGCGCTCGACCGGGCGGCATAGGCTGTGATCCGCAACGAACCTCGCATCACCCCAGAGCTGATTGCCGAACACGGCCTCAAGGCGGACGAGTACGACCGCATCCTGAAGCTGATCGGACGTGAGCCATCGCTCACCGAGCTCGGCATCTTTTCGGCGATGTGGAACGAGCACTGCTCGTACAAATCCTCCAAGGTCCATCTCCGCACGCTGCCAACCAAGGGTCCGTGGGTGATCCAGGGGCCAGGCGAGAACGCCGGTGTCATTGACATCGGTGACGGGCTCGCCTGCGTGTTCAAGATGGAGAGCCATAACCATCCGAGCTATATCGAGCCCTATCAGGGCGCGGCGACCGGCGTCGGCGGCATCCTGCGCGACGTCTTCACGATGGGCGCGCGGCCGATCGCTTGTCTCAACGCGTTGTCGTTCGGCGCTCCTTCACATCCGAAGACGCGGCACCTGGTGTCAGGCGTGGTGGCCGGGATTGGCGGCTACGGTAATTCATTTGGCGTGCCGACGGTCGGCGGCTCGGTGCGTTTCCACGCGCGTTACGACGGAAACTGCCTCGTGAATGCCATGGCGGTCGGCATCGCGCGCAAGGACCAGATCTTCTATGCGGCGGCTTCGGGTGTCGGCATGCCGATTGTCTATCTCGGCTCCAAGACCGGGCGCGACGGCATCCACGGCGCCTCGATGGCGTCGGCCGAATTCGGCGAGGACTCCGAAGGCAAGCGTCCGACTGTACAGGTCGGCGATCCGTTCTCGGAAAAGCTGCTGCTCGAGGCCTGCCTTGAGATTATGCAGAAAGGCTGCGTTATCGCGATCCAGGACATGGGCGCCGCCGGACTGACCTGCTCGGCCGTGGAAATGGGCGCCAAAGGCGATCTCGGGGTTACGCTCGATCTCGACAAGGTGCCCTGCCGCGAGGAAAGCATGAGCGCCTACGAGATGATGCTGTCGGAAAGCCAGGAGCGCATGCTCATGGTGCTCAAGCCCGAGAAGGAAAAGGAAGCCGAAGCGATCTTCCGCAAATGGGGGCTCGATTTCGCGGTGGTGGGCGAGACCACGCCGTCGAAGCGCTTCATCGTCCGTCACGGCGGCGATGTGATGGCCGACCTTCCGATCAAGGAACTCGGCGACCAGGCGCCGGAATATAAACGGCCATTCGTTCACGCGGTGAAGCCGAAGGAGATCGACGCCGAGAGCGTGCAAGCGCCTGTCGGCATTGTGGAGGCGCTGGGGAAGTTGCTTGCGACGCCCGATCTTTGCTCGAAGCGATGGGTATGGGAGCAATATGATCACGTCATTCTTGGAAACACGGTCCAGCGGCCGGGCGGCGATGCTGCGGTCGTTCGCATTGAGGATGGCTCGAAAGGCCTTGCGCTCGCCACCGATGTTACGCCGCGCTATTGCGAGGCCGATCCGTTCGAAGGCGGCAAGCAGGCGGTGGCGGAATGCTGGCGCAATCTCACAGCGGTGGGTGCGACGCCGCTCGCTGTTACCGACAACCTGAATTTTGGCAATCCGGAACGGCCCGAGATCATGGGTCAGTTCGTGGGCTGCATCCGGGGCATCGCGGAAGCCTGCAAGGTGCTCGATTTCCCGGTCGTATCCGGCAACGTGTCGCTTTACAACGAGACTAATGGCCGCGCGATCTTGCCGACCCCGTCGATCGGAGGCGTCGGCCTCATCGACGACTTCAAGAAATCGGCGACGCTTGCGTTCAAGCAAGCGGGTGAAACCATTCTGCTGGTCGGCGAAACGACGGGCTGGCTCGGCCAGTCGATGTATCTGCGCGAAATCTGCAGCCGAGAAGAAGGCGCCCCGCCGCCGGTCGATCTCACCGAGGAGCGCGAGAACGGCGATTTCGTACGCACGCTGATCCTCGACGGTACGGCAACGGCGGCGCATGATCTGTCCGACGGCGGCCTGCTGGTTGGTCTAGCCGAAATGGCGATGGCCTCCGGCATAGGTGCGGATTTAACCGCGGCGCCGTCCGATATTCCCGTCCATGCCCACTGGTTCGGCGAGGATCAGGCGCGCTATTTGGTCACAATACCGGCGGCTAAGGTGCAAGCTGTGCTGGACCGCGCCAAGGCCGCAAACGTGCCCGTGTGGATGATCGGAAAGACCGGCGGTGACACATTGACGCTTGCTGGCGAGCGTCCCATCCTTGTCACGATTCTGCGCGAGCGTTTCGAGGCTTGGCTGCCAGCCTATATGGCCGGGGAGCTGTGAGCGAACTCAAGAGGACCGGCAGATGGCTATGCAAGCCGGTGAAATCGAGCGGCTGATCAAGGCGCACATCCCGGATGCGCAGGTCACCATTCGCGACCTCGCCGGTGACGGCGACCATTACGCCGCCACCGTCATCTCAGCCTCGTTCAAAGGCAAATCGCGGGTGCAACAGCATCAGCTGGTCTACGACGCACTCAAGGGCCAAATGGGCGGTGTGCTACACGCGCTTGCCCTGCAAACCGGCACGCCTTGATGAATTCCGGACGCGGTGTACGCGTTCTCTCACCCAAGGGTGCAATCGCGCCGACCGGCACGTGGAGTCTCGGCGCGCGCGCCGGCGACTTCGTATTCGTGGCAGGCATGCGCGGTATCAATCCGACGAATAACCGCCTCGTCGAAGGTGATGAAGCGCGCATCCGCCAGGCTTTCATGAATATGAAACTCATCGCGGAATCCGAAGGCGCTAGTCTGTCGGATTGCGTCCGTCTGACCGTGTTCGTGACCGATATGATTCGGTTACGTCCTCTCGTAAACAAGGTGCAGGAGGACCTTTGGGCTGGCGCCCAATATCCGCCACGCACTATCCTCGAGGTTGCCAAGCTCAACCAGGACGACGTTTTCGAGGTCGAAGGCACGTTTTACTCACCAAAAAGTCGATGAATCCCGCATTACCTCTTGGGTTGGCGCGGTCTTCTGCGATACATATATCGGCGAACGGAGCGGCTGCGCCGCCCAACAGGATGAGCCATGGGCATTGAGCAATTCATCGACAATGAAGTGAAGGGAAACGACGTGGTGCTGTTCATGAAGGGCACACCGCAGTTTCCAATGTGCGGATTTTCCGGGCAGGTGGTTCAGATCCTTGACCATCTGGGTGTCGCCTATAAAGGCATCAACGTTCTGGAATCCGACGAGATCAGGAACGGCATCAAGAGCTATTCCAACTGGCCGACGATTCCGCAGCTCTATGTGAAGGGCGAGTTTGTCGGCGGTTGCGACATCATCCGCGAAATGTTTCAGGCCGGCGAACTGCAGCAGGCGCTGAAGGAGAAGGGCGTGTCCGTCCGGCAGACGGCCTGAGCGCCGCGCCGCGCGTGACGAAATTTCTTCTTTTTCTTGCGACGATCGCTGATCTTGCGCTCGCGGCACTGCTCGTAGGCGTGTCCGGGTTTCTGTTCGGGGGTGGCCCCGAAAGCATGCATGCCGGATTTCTGGCGATGGTGGGTTATGTCGCCGCTGTCATCGGCTGCCTGGCCGCCCCCATCGCCGGATTTGCTTTCAATAGACGAGGTAAGGTCGGTCTTGGTCTGGCAGCAGCCTGGTGCCGGTCGCAGGCGCGCTGGCCGCACTGGTGATGCCGGCGCCGTATTAAACGGCCGGGACGAAGCGGTAGGCTCCATCCTTGCGCTCGACCGTTCCGACGCCCGGATAGGGCAGGTGGAATCCAATCAGCCGCGAGCGATCTGTGGCGAGCCGATCGAGAAGGCTGCGCCGCGTCGCTACCGCCTGGTCCGGCACATGGTCGGCCAGCGGCTTCCATTCCGGGTGTTGAAATGAAATGAGCGGGTGGGTGAGGGCGTCGCCTCCAATGATCAGGCCGTCCTCGCCGACGAGTTCAAGCGAAACGTGGCCCTGTGTGTGGCCGGGCGTATCGGCAATACGCAGACCGGGGACGATCTCATCACCTCCTTTGACCATTTTCATATTGCCTTTGATCGCTGCATAGTTGCGACGGGCGCCGGTGACGAAACCTGCGCGCTCGGGTGGCAAGCCGCGCGTTGCGTTATCGCCGGTCCAGAAATTCCATTCTGCGCTAGCCACATAAAACATTGCGTCCGGCATTATGAGCTCGTCGAGTTCGTCGATAGCACCCCACAGGTGATCGGGATGGCCGTGCGTGAAGATCACCTTGGTGATCTTGGCCTTATCGATGCCGGCAGTTTTGAGATTGTCCCACAATTTGCCCGCCGTCGGCATGAAGCGGTCCCCGGAGCCCATATCGACAAGAATGAGATCTGTGCCCGAGCGGATCAGCGTCACGTTGGTCGGTGAGTTGTATTGTTCTCCAGTTTGGCCAGCGGCTTTCAGCAGCGCGTCACGCTGGGCGGCGGGTGCGTCGGGCGCGAGAAAACTTGTCGGCAGTACCAGATGGCCGTCGCTGACGACCGCCAGTTCGAAGGCACCATGTTTGATGGTATAGGGCGCCGCTGCAAAAGCGGGCAGGGTGCGCGCGAGAAAACTCGCGGCAGAAGCGGCAAGAAAGCCGCGACGGTTGACGTTCAACATGGATGAACCAGCTTGGCAAAGGCTTAATGCCTTCTACGCCAACGGCGCGCGCGCCGCTACCTACAGGTGCGTCGTATGTCGCCAACGTCTTCGATTAGCGCGTGTGGTTCAGGCGGTTCATGATCAGGTAGATGACGCCAAGAACCAGCGCCAGTCCGATCAGGCTTTGCGTCGGTACCCCACTCGCGAACTTTGTGACGTTGTCGGCCACCGATGTCACGAACACCCCGGAGCCTTGTCCCAGGATGAGGTAGATCAACATGATCGTGAGGATAGCGACGAAGCCAAGCTCGACGCATTCCCACAGGATCTGTTTTGCGATGGCCATGTTGGCCATGAATTTGCGCATGGCAGAACCTCTTGATGACACACGGCTTATGGATGGGGGGCGAAGCCCCCCATCCTGATTGCGTCAGCAAAACTGATCAGGCTAGCCGCACGCGGGCGTCAGGCCATTTTCCGGTTCGAGAACAGCCAGAGGACGATCCCGAGAGTGATCAGACCGACGAGACCGTTCCCGCCCATATCTTTCACCCAGCCCATGATGTTTGCTGTCACCGTGCCGAAGAATGGCAGGTTGGCGCCGACCAACAGCGAGAGCACGATCGCCAATGCCAACAGCATCAGAGCTAATTCCGTCAACGCCCCGATCCACTCTTTGAGAGTATCGATCCCTTTCATTGCGGAGTCTCCCTAGGCACGTCCCCCTGATTCGAGGACTGCGTTTGTTATTAGCGCTTTTCGCCTACTAAATGTAGAGAATTGTCGCAACGGTGACACAAAATAAGCTGTGCACTACCCTTTTAGTCGGGGATAACTTGTTAAACGTGCCGAACTTGGCACAGGCCAAACCAAACGAATTCTGGGTTTTTCGGCCTTCCGCCCCCAACGGCCGGCGCAACTGTGCCGACCAAGGTGGGTGATCCGTGAAGCGCTTGCCCCGCGTCAGCGCGAGTAATATTCCACAACCAGATGCGGTTCCATGCGAACCGCATAAGGCACGTCCGTAATGACGGGAATGCGCGTCAGCTTGGCAGTCAGCTTCGACGTGTCGACATCGATATAGTCCGGCACGTCGCGTTCGGCCAAAGCCTGAGCTTCCATCACCAGCGCCAGCTGCTTCGACTTTTCCTTGACCTCGACAACGTCGCCGACTTTGACGCGATAGCTCGGGATGGTCACGCGCTTGCCATTCACGCGGATATGACCGTGGTTGATGAACTGCCGCGCGGCGAATACGGTGGGCACAAACTTGGCGCGGAAGATGAGCGCGTCCAGTCGCCGCTCCAACAGGCCGATCATATGGGCGCCGCTGTCGCCCTTCAGGCGACGGGCTTCCTGGTAAATGCCGCGGAATTGACGCTCGGAGATATTGCCGTAATAGCCGCGCAACTTTTGCTTGGCTTTGAGCTGAACACCGTAGTCCGACAGCTTGCTTTTTCGCCGTTGGCCATGCTGACCAGGGCCGTATTCGCGCCGGTTCACCGGGCTTTTCGGCCGGCCCCAGATGTTTTCACCCATCCGGCGGTCGATCTTGTATTTGGATTCCATGCGCTTGGTCATTCGCGTCCTCGATTGTCGTTGCTGTTGCTGAGGATCGCGCCCTCCTCTGTCCCGGCAGGGCCGGAACCGACAGGCAGAGCCTCGTAAGCGCAAGGCCTTGCCGCGGGTCGCGAAACGCCCGGCGAACCTTGAAATCCGCCGGGCGCGCGGGTTTTAGGGGTGAACCGAGTGGGTGTCAAATCCGATGCAACTATAACAAGTTAGGGTTGAGGTCGTTGGCCGCATGGGCCCGTCTTGCCGAAATGCGACGGGAACACCATTTTAGGGTTTCAGGCCGGGCCCCTCTGGCAGCCAAATGGCTGTGATGTCGGACTGATCAAAGATCGCATCGGGCCCCAATGAGCCGAACAATCCAAACCGACCCCGTTGAAACGTGCCGTCGTCAGCGGCTTGTCTCCGTCTTTGCGCCGGAGCGACGCCGATGAGCGACCTGTTCGTCTTGTCCTATGACGCAATGGCCGCGCTGCTCCAGGTGATCATGATCGACCTGGTGCTCGCGGGCGACAATGCGGTGATTATCGGACTTGCCGCCGCCGGTTTGCCGCCCGAGCGCAGGGGGCGGGCAATTCTGGTCGGCATTGCCGCTGCCACCGTGCTCCGCCTGGTGTTTGCGGCGGTTGCCGTCGAATTGCTGGAGATCGTCGGCTTATTGCTTGCCGGCGGCATATTGCTGCTGTGGGTGTGCTGGAAAATGTGGAGGGAACTGCGCGGTCCCAGCGCAGAAGACACCGAAGCGGCGCTGACCAAAGGTGAAGCGCACGTCCCGCGCAAAACTTTCGCGCAGGCCGCCTGGCAGATCGTGGTGGCCGATATCTCGATGTCGCTTGATAACGTGCTCGCGGTGGCGGGCGCCGCCCGCGATCATCCTGCGGCACTGGTGTTCGGACTGGCACTTTCAATCGTGCTGATGGGCGTTGCCGCCGGTTTCATCGCCAAGTTGCTCAACCGCCATCGCTGGATTGCCTATGTCGGCCTCGCGATCATTCTCTATGTCGCACTCGACATGATCTGGCGCGGCTACTGGGAAGTGCAGCCACATTTGTTCGGTTAGAAACCATATTGCGCCAGCGCTGCGGCTAGTCTGGGCGACAATTCGCGTCCAGACGTGAAAGCGATTTCCGGTGGTGGGCCCGGATCACCCGATCCGCGCTCGCGCAACAGATCGGCGACACGGCGCGCAATTGCAGGCGCCGGATCAAGCCAGGTGACAGGCCAGGGCGCGCTAGCCCGGAAGCGCTCAAGCAAAAGCGGATAGTGCGTGCACGCCAACACGATCGTATCTGTGCGCCGTCCATCCTTTTCGACGAAACAGTCGGCAATCTCCGCCGCGATTGTATTCTCGGCGGGTGGGGGGCCTGCGAGTTCGGCCTCCGCATAGCCGGCAAGTCTTGGCGAGCCAACGAGATGCACCTCGCAACCGGACGCAAATTCACGGATCAGCGCGCGGGTATATTCGCGTCCGACGGTCGCTTGCGTGCCAAGGACCGATACGAGCTTCGACACCGACTGCGCACAAGCCGGTTTGATCGCGGGCACGGTGCCGACAAACGGCACTGAAAAGCGTGTTCGCAATTGGGCGAGTGCAAGCGTTGAGGCAGTGTTACAGGCCACGACAGTCAGGTCGGGGTTGTATTCGGCAAAGGCCCGGCCGAGCACGTCGGTCACGCGCGCGACCAGCTTT
>JBGQLL010000137.1:0-8526 GCA_041500065.1 Pseudolabrys sp. | reverse complement strand
GACTATTCCGTGAGTTTTCAGTGACGCTCGCCTTTGCGATCGCCATCTCCACCGTGGTGTCGCTCTCGGTAACGCCGATGATATGCGCCTATTTCGTGCGCCAGCCGCCGAGCCGGGATGCCACCTGGCTCGACCGCCAGGTCGAAGGGCTGCTATCGCGCATGATCCGTTTCTACGACCGCACGCTGTCATTCGCTCTCGACCACCGTGCCCTGATGCTGGTCGTGTTTGCCGCGACGATCGCGCTCACCATCGGGCTCTATATCAAGGTGCCCAAAGGCTACTTCCCGCAGGACGATACCGGCCTGATCTTCGGCGGCACCGAAGCGTCGACCGACATATCCTTCGAGGCGATGAAGCAGCTCCAGCAGAAGGCAATGGATGTTGTGCTTGCCGATCCAGCCATCGCGGGCCTCGGCTCCTCGGTCGGCGCCAATCCGTTCAATGCCTCGGTGAATCGCGGGCGTTTATATATCAGCCTCAAGCCGCTCAATGAGCGGGGCAATGTCACCACCCTGCAAGTGGTTGGCCGCCTGCGTAACAAGCTCAACCAGATTCCCGGCATCCGCGTCTTCATGTTCCCGGCGCAGGATCTGCGGGCCGGCGGCCGGCAGAGCGATTCGCAATATCAGTTCACGCTATGGAGCGCCGACATCGATGAGCTGCAAAAATGGGTGCCGCGCGTCATCGACCGCGTGAAGCAATTGCCGGGCATTGTAGACGTCACCAGCGATCGCGAGCAGGGCGGCCTGCAAGCTAATGTTGCCATCGATCGGGCAGCGGCCTCGCGTTTTGGTGTGCGCGTGCAGGACATCGACAATGCGCTCAACAATGCTTTTTCGCAGCGACAGATCTCGACCATCTACGGCCCGCGCAACCAGTATCGCGTGATACTGGAAGTCGACAATTCCTATCAAAGAGACCCGACCGACCTCACCCGTGTCTACGTTCCCGGCAACAACGATGCGCAGGTCCCGCTATCGGCGGTCACGACGATCGAACGCGGCATCGCGCCGCTTGTCGTGAACCATCAAGGGCAGTTTCCCTCGGTGACCATTACCTACAACCTGGCGCCCAACACCTCGATCGAAGACGCCACTGCGACAATCGAGCAGGCCGTCGCCGAAATGCATATTCCCGACGCCATTCATGCGGATTTCGCCGGCGATGTGCAGGCCTTCAAGCAAGCGGTTGGCGCTCAGCCGCTGCTGCTGCTGGCGGCATTGATCGCGGTCTATATCGTGCTCGGCGTGTTGTACGAGAGCCTGGCGCATCCGCTGACAATCATCTCGACACTGCCATCGGCGGGGCTGGGTGCATTGCTTGCCTTGCAGATCTCGGGCACCGAACTGTCGGTGATTGCCTTCATCGGCATCATCCTGCTGATCGGCATCGTGAAAAAGAACGGCATCATGATGGTGGATTTTGCGCTCGACGGGGAGCGACGGCTGGGGCTGTCGCCCCAGCGTGCCATTCACGACGCCTGTCTCGAACGATTCCGGCCGATCCTGATGACGACACTCGCCGCCATGCTGGGTGCACTTCCGCTGGTAATCGCCATAGGTCCGGGTTCGGAACTTCGGCGGCCACTCGGCATCACCATTATTGGCGGACTTTTGGTGTCGCAGGTGCTGACCCTCTACACAACGCCGGTCATTTACCTGCTGCTCGACCGGTTGCACCGGCGACTTGGCGGCACGAACTTTAGCTTCGTCCGCCGCCGCGGCCCGCCGTTGCAACCCGCGGAGTGAGATACCCCGCACTGATTCTCGGACGCGCGCGTCAAGCCCGCGCATGACGCTGAGTGTTTGGCACGCGCTTCCCGCGCGCTAAACTCCCAAATATCGGTGCTGCACGTCAGACGCCGCGGCGAGCTCTTGTGACGAGCCCTTCCACACCACGCGCCCACGCTCGATCAGGAAATGCCGGTCGGCAGCGCGCAAGAGTGCACCGACATTCTTGTCGATCACCAGAATCGAAAGGCCCGACTCCTTCAACCTGGCGAGGCAGCGCCAGATTTCGGTGCGGATCAACGGCGCCAGGCCTTCGGTCGCCTCGTCGAGGATCAGGAGCATCGGGTTTGTCATCAGCGCCCGGCCGATCGCCAACATCTGTTGTTCGCCGCCCGAAAGCTGGTTGCCCATGCTGTCTTTACGTTCGGCCAGGCGCGGGAACAGTCCATAGACCTTGTCGATCGTCCAGGACTCACCGTTGCGTTTGACTGCAGTTGCCAGGAGATTCTCGCGCACAGACAGGTTCGGGAAAATCTGCCGTCCTTCCGGCACCAGGCCAATGCCGCGCTGCGCCACCTTATATGACGGCAGGTTGCGGATTTCCTCGCCCATGAAGCGAATTGCCCCACCGCGCGCAGGCGTCAATCCCATGATCGAGCGCACGGTGGTGGTTTTGCCCATACCGTTGCGTCCCATCAGCGTCACCATCTCACCCGGTGCGATAGCGAACGAGACGCCAAACAAAACCTGACTGAGGCCGTAACAGGTTTCTACGCCATCGAGTGCGAGCAGCGGTTCAGGCATGGACCGCCTCCTGCTCGCCAAGATAGGCGTCGCGCACTTGCGTATTGTTGCGAATGTCTTCGGGCTTGCCGAAAGCGATAACGCGTCCATAGACCAAAACGGTGATGCGATCGGCGAGCGCGAACACCGCTTCCATGTCGTGTTCGACCAGCAGGATCGTCAACTCCTTTTTCAGGTCGCGCAGCATTGTCACCATGCGCGCAGATTCCTCCGGTCCGAGGCCTGCCATCGGCTCGTCGAGCAGCAGCATGCGCGGCTTGGAGGCGAGTGCCATCGCGAGCTCGAGTTGGCGATGTTCTCCATGGCTCAGCGCGGAGACCGGCAAATCCGCGCGTGCGCTCAAACCGGCACGCGCAAGCGCCGCACGGGCGGGATTGCGCAGCTCAGGCTCTCGACGCGCATTGCGCCAAAAATGGAACGAATGGCCGGCACGGGCCTGCACAGCCAACGCCACATTGTCGAGCACGCTCAGATCGAGGAAGAGCGACGTGATCTGAAACGAGCGCGCCAGCCCGAGGGCGCTGCGGGCATACATGGGCTCGCTAGTAATATCGCTGCCGGCGAAATGGATGCGGCCTGAATCCGGCGTCAGCTGTCCGCTTAGCTGGGCGATCAGCGTGGTTTTGCCGGCACCATTCGGACCGATCACTGCATGCAATTCGCCCTCGGGAATATTCAAAACGAGATCGTCGGTGGCGACGATGCCGCCGAAGCGTTTGGCAAGATTCTCAACCCGCAGCAAATCAGCCATGGCGCACCTTGGCGAGCAGACCGTCGATGCCGCCGCGCGCAAACAGCACCACCAGCAACAGCAATGGCCCGAGTATGATCTGCCAATATTCGGTGATGCCGGACAGCACCTCCTCCAGAACAAGGAGAGCCACTGCACCGACTAACGGGCCGAATGTGGAGCCCATCCCGCCAAGCACGACCATGATGATGAGGTCGCCCGAGCGCGTCCAATACATCATCGCGGGGCTGACGAAATCGGTGTGGTTGGCGATCAGCGCGCCTGAGAGCCCGCACAGCATGCCTGCAATGACGAAACATGTCAGCTTGTAGCGATAGGTCGGAAAGCCGATCGCGCGCATGCGTGTTTCGTTCGAGCGCGCACCCTGGATCGCCAGTCCGAAGCGCGAATTGACGATACGCCAGACCAGATACATCGACCCAAACAGCAGCGCGAGGCAGATGTAGTAGAACTGCACCTTGTTCGAGAGGTCGATTGGCGCGATGAACTGGCTGCGCTTGTAGATAGTGAGGCCGTCATCACCGCCGTAGCGCGCGAGCCCGGCAACGACGTAGTAGGCCATCTGCGCAAAGGCCAACGTAATCATGATAAAATAGACGCCGCGCGTGCGCAGGCTAAGCGCGCCGATGACCAGCGCGAACAGCGCGGACGCCGCCAGCGCTACCGGCCATTGGATGAAGCCCGTAAAGACGCCTTCATGCGCGAGAATGCCGACCGCGTAGCCACCGATGCCGAGATAGGCGGCATGACCGAAGCTCATCATGCCACCATAGCCGAGGATCAAATTGAGGCTCACTGCTGCAAGCGCCAGGATGATAATGCGCGTGAATAAGGTGAGCAGGAATCGGCTGCCGCCAAGCTCGACATAGACGGGCAGCAGCACCAAAGCGAGCAGCAGGGCCACGATCGTAATCGTGCGGACCGACAGCCAGCCGCTCATTTGCCGCTCGCCGAAAACAGGCCTTCCGGCTTGACCACGAGCACGACCGCCATCAGCAGGTAGATCAGCATGGACGAAAGCGCAGGCGCGGCGGTCGAGGCGGCAGCCGGGCTCAATACCATGCGCAGCAAATCGGGAAAGAAGGCGCGGCCAAGCGTGTCGATGAAGCCCACCAAAATTGCGGCCACCAGCGCGCCGCGGATCGAGCCGATGCCGCCGATCACGGTGATGACGAAGGCAAGGATGAGGATGTTCTCGCCCATGCCGATCTGCACGGTCAGGATCGGCGCCTGCATCAACCCGGCGAGGCCTGCAAGGGCAGCCCCCAGTCCAAACACCAGCGTATAGAGCAGTTTGATGTTGACCCCGAGCGCGCCGACCATTTCGCGGTTACTCGCGCCCGCGCGGATCAGCATGCCTATTCGCGTACGCATCACAAGCACGTAAAGAAATGCGGCGACTGCGAGCGTCACGACGATGATCGACAATTTGTAGGCAGAGTAGTCAACGCCCGGAAGGATCGGCACTGACGTATTGAGCCATGAAGGCAGCGGCAAAGTGAGACCTTCCGGCCCCCAGACCAGCCGCACCAGTTCGTCGAAAAACAGGATGAGACCGAAGGTGCCGAGCACGTGATCGAGGTGGTCGCGGCCATAGAGCCTGCGCATGGCAACGACCTCGACCACCATACCGACCATGAGAGTCGCACCGAGCGCCAGCACGACACCGAATACAAAGCTGCCCGTCCAGGCTGCGAATGTCGCGGCAAAATAGGCGCCGAGCATGTAGAGCGAGCCGTGCGCCAGGTTCACCAAATCCATGATGCCAAAGACCAGCGTCAGCCCCGCCGCCAGCAGGAACAGCAGCAGTCCGAACTGCAATCCGTTCAGGCATTGCTCGATGAAAAGCGTCATAGCGCGCCGATCGTGAAATCCTGCAATTTCCCGGCAAGCAAACGGCGGCAGCGCGGGTGCGCCGCCGCCGTCATGGATTGCCGCCCAATCACTTCATCGGGCACTTGTCGTGGAATCGGTCCTGGTCATCCTTGACGATGGTGGCGACGGTCTTGAGCACGTAGTCGTCGCCCTTCTTCACCACGTCCTGCAGATAAAAATTCTGGATCGGGACGTGGTTGTTGCCGAATCTGAAATTGCCGCGCACCGATTTGAAGTTGGCCTTTTCCAGTGCTTTCTGCACGGCGACCTTGTCGGACATGTTACCCTTGGTCGCAGCCACTGCGGATGCGATCAGATTGGCTGCATCGTAGGACTGCGCACCGTAGAATGACGGCTTTTTGCCGGGATACTTCTTGATGTAGTCGGCGACGAACTTCTTGTTGGCCTCGTTCGGCAAGTCATTCACCCACTCCTGCGCGCCGGGGATACCGAGCGCCAGTTCCTTCTGTAGCGGGAGGGACAGCTCGTCGATGGTGAAGGCGGTATAGAGCGGGATCTTGTCCTTCAGCCCCGCCTGCGCGTACTGGGTAAGGAATTGCACGCCCGCTCTGCCGGGATAGAAGACGAAGATCGCATCAGGGTTGGCGGCTTTTGCTTTGGCAAGCTCGGCAGAGAAGTCGAGCTGTGCCGGCCAGGTGGTGAGCTCTTGCCCGACCACTTTACCCTTGAAGGTGGCGGCGACGCCCGCAAGCATGTCTTTTCCGGCTGCGTAGTTCGGGCCGATCAGAAATACCGACTTCACGCCCTTCTGGTTCATGTACAGACCGACCGCTTGCGGCGTCTGGTCGTTCTGCCACGACGTCGAGAACACCGTCGGCGAGCACAGTTCGCCGGCGATCTGCGACGGCCCGGCGTTGGCGATGACGAGGAACGTTTTTGAGTCGACGACTGGCTTGAGTGAAGCCAGCAGCACGTTCGACCAGATGTAGCCGGCGATGAAGTCGACCTTGTCGGATTCGATCAACTTCTCAGTCTTCTGCTTCCCGACTTCCGGCTTGAAGCCATCGTCTTCGTAGATCACCTCGACCGGCAATCCACCCATTTTGCGTCCCATGTGATCGAGCGCGAGTTCGAATGAATTGCGCATGTCCTCGCCGATGACGGCGACGGGGCCGCTGAAGGTGCTGATGAAGCCGATCTTGATTGTTTTTTGCTGAGCCACGGCCGGACTCGCTGCGAGCAGCAGAGCGGCGCTCGCGGCCAAGAGTGCCTTACGCATATGATCCTCCCCAAAGGCCATTCGGCCTATTCCTTACGGCAGTCTAATGTACCGGCACAGGCGTCAAAAGGTCCACATGCGGCCGCGCGAACTATATTTCGGCTCGGCCCTGCATTCGATTTCGCTGGTATTTTCCGGCTTTCCGGCCATGCAGCGCCGGCCATTGACCGGCGCGCCACGGCACCGGCAGTCTTAGTGTATCGGCCCGATTGCGGCCATCGCCGGGAATTCGACTTTTGTCCAAAGCGCTCGAAAAAACCTATGACGGCATCATCATCGGCGCCGGCCATCACGGGTTGATCCTCGGCAGCTATCTCGCCCGCGCCGGTCTCGACATCCTCTTGGTGGAGCGACGGCTGACCTATGGTGGCGGTCTGTGCACACGTGAAGTGACGCTGCCGGGCTTCTACCACAACCTGCATTCGATCAATCATTTCCACATCAGCGAGACGCCCTGGTTCAAGGATTTGAATCTGGACGAGCGCGTCAGCTACATCACACCCCGCTACGAATTCGGTCAGGCGCATCACGACGGGTCTGCCCTTGTGTTGGGCCGCGATCTGGAAGAGTCAGTTGCCAATATCGCGCGTTTCTCCAAGAAAGATGCCGCGACTTTCCGCGAGTGGAATCGCAAGGCCGAAAAGATCACCGCGCAGATTTTCCTGCCGGAGCGCTACGCCGAGCCGCTGCCGAAGGAAGAGCGTGAGGCGTTCTTGTCCCAGACGGCGCTGGGCCGCGAATTCCTGGACGTCTCCAACCGGCAGCCGATCGATGTAGTGCGCGAATTGTTCGAGAACGAACACGTGCAGCTGTTGTTTCTGTTCAAGGTGTCGTTGTTCGGCACCTGGCTCGTGGACACGCTGTCGAAAACCTCACCGATGGGCTCGGTGATCCGGGCCTTTGATCTGGACAGCGGTTACCAGCTTTGCCAAGGCGGTTCGTTCAACTTGGCCCGCGGGCTGATGGAAACGTTCATCGCAGCCGGCGGCACCTTCCAGCCGCAGGTCAATATCGACCGCATCGTCATTGAGAACGGCCGGGCTACCGGCATTGAACTGGCCGATGGCCGCGCCGTGCGCGCAAGGCAATTCGTGGCATCCACGCTGGATGTGCATCAGACATTCGAGACGCTCGTCGGGCGCGAGCAGCTGCCCGCCGCCTTTTTGAAAAAGCTTGACGGCTTCCAGTACACCGCCTGGAGCCTGTTCGGCCTGCACCTGGCGCTCAACGAGAGCCCACGGTTCAAGGCGGAAAAATTCGATCCTAATATCAACCGTTCGCTGAAGTGGAGCATCGGCGCCGAGACCATGGAGGATCTGTTCTCGGCACATCAGGATGTGCAGGCGGGCCGCGTGCCAAAGCTGGTACAGTTTGGCTCGGGGCCATTGAGCCTGCTCGACCCGACGCAGGCGCCACCCGGCAAACACACGACCTATTGCTGGCACGTGATGCCGCTTGATCCCGACTTGGGCCAGCAAAGTTACGAGAGCTTCAAAGAGGAATTCTCCGACAAGATCGTCGAATGCTTCGCGCGCTACTGCCCGAACATGACGAGCAAAAATATCCTCGGGCGTTATGTCTACACCGGCCGCGAGTATGTACAGGAAATGATCAATATGCGCGGCGGCGACATCTTCATGGGCGCCTTCAACGCCGAGCAGGTGATGTACAATCACTTCGGTTATCGCTCGCCGATTCCCAATTTATACAGCGCAGGCTCTGCCGGCCATCCCGGCGGCGCAATTTCGGGAGGTGCGGGTTACATCAGTGCCGGCATCATCGCCAACGATCTCGGTCTGAAACCGTGGTGGACACAATGGGATGCGCGCGCAGCGCTTGAACAGTTGCCGCAGCTGGAGCGGGGCGCGGCATGAGTGCCGGCTTGCAGAACATCGTCTTTCCCGGCCTCAAGGATCGCGTCGTCATCATCACTGGCGCCGGGCAAGGCATCGGCCGCGTGTTCGCGAAATCATTCGCGATGGCCGGCGCGCGCTCCGTCATCGCCGAACTGAACGGGAGGAAGGCGACTGCAGTTTTCGAGGAAATCGCGGCAGCCGGCGGTCAGGCGCTGGCAGTCACGACCGACGTATCCGACCCGGCCTCGATCGACGAAATGATCGGAG
>JBGQLL010000136.1:0-8586 GCA_041500065.1 Pseudolabrys sp. | reverse complement strand
GTTCGTGAGGACCTTGCGACTCCAGAGAGCTGGTCGAAGCCAATTTCAACGCGCGGCGCCATTGAAGCCATGCCGGAGAATTGCGTGGTGGTCGCGGATGCCATGGGCGTGACAGGCGCGGGAATATTCGGCGACATTTTGTGCATGCGCATGGTCAAGCGCGGCGTCACTGCGTTGATCACGGACGGGGTGATGCGCGATAATCACGGCGTATTGGCAACCGGTCTGCCCGTATGGTGCGCGGGCGTTGCTGCACCGGCCTCTGTCAACCAGCTGACGTTTGTGGGTTGGAATGAACCGATCGGGTGTGGCGGCTGTGCGGTTTTTCCTGACGATATTGTTGTCGCGGACGACGACGGCGCTGTGGTGATCCCGAAGGATTTGGCAGATTTCGTTGCCAACGAGGGAGCGGAGCACGAGCTTCTTGAAAGCTGGCTGGTACAGGAGGTAGAAAAGGGGGCAAAGCTGCCCGGCCTTTACCCGCCGAATGAAGAAAACAAGAAACGGTACGAGGATTGGAAGAAGACGCGCTGATGTTCTTCATCCTCTCGAAGACCGTCGCTCTTCTGTTGTTGCCGTCTAATTTTCTGATCGCATTCGGGCTTGCCGGCGTGCTTCTGATGGCGACACGCTGGAGGCGTGCCGGGGTGCGCGTGGCGGTGGCGAGCATTATTTTGCTCGTCGCCGCAGGGTTCCTCCCGGTCGGGACTCTCCTTCTTCGACCGCTCGAAAACCGCTTCCCGCCATGGGATACGAGCCGGGGTGCGCCGGCGGGAATCATCATCCTGGGAGGAGCAATTTCGTCGAAACTATCTCGCGACCACGGCGAACCGATCATCAGCGGCGACAGCGGACGGATCATCGCCATGGGGAAACTCGCACGCGCTTATCCTGACGCGCGTATCGTTTATTCAGGCGGCGACGGAAGTCTGCTCGGCAATCAGCCAGCGGAAGCAGATTTCGTTTACCCGCTGCTCGACGGCTTCGGCGTGGGTCGCGAGCGCACGTTGTTGGAACCGCATTCCCGCAATACGGCCGAAAATGCTGCTTTTACGAGGGATCTCGTGAAGCCCAAATCAGGCGAGCGATGGCTTCTCGTAACGTCAGCGCAGCATATGCCGCGCGCGATCGGCTGTTTCCGGGCCGTAGGATTCCCGGTCGAGGCTTACCCGGTTGGCTGGCGGAGTGAACGGCAATGGAACTTGACGGTGCCCAGGACTATTTCCGAAGGATTGGGGCAATTCGATTCCGCCGGGTCTGAATGGCTCGGCCTGCTGGTCTATTGGTTGACGGGCAGGACCGGCGAATTTCTGCCAGCGCCATAAGCCACTATCGCTTGCGCAGCTTCCGACAGAATACGTCGTAGATCGCGCCAATAACAATCCGCGCCTCTTCGCTCGCCAGCTTGTAGTAAATCGCCTTGCCGTCGCGGCGCGTCGACACGAGGCCATCGGCTCTGAGACGAGCAAGCTGCTGTGATACTGTCGGTTGTCGCAAGCTGAGCAGGTCCTCCAGTTCGCTTACAGATTTCTCGCCTTCGGCGAGTATGCACAAGATCATCAGCCGGCTTTCATGCGCCAGCGCTTTTAGAAAATCACTCGCGCGTTTGGCATTGTCGACCATCCGGTCGAGTTCGTTTGAACGAGCGCGGCCTTCCAAGTGATGCAATTCCATACGTACACCAACAATCGTGTTTCGGCGTCGGCTGAATACAGACGATCAACCGGCTGCGCGCAACGATTTTTCGAACAAGAGCGCTCGTTCTCCACTCACTCCGACGGAGTCCAGTTTTTTCATCAGCACGCCAAGCAGTCCCCAGAAATGTTCCTCGCCAGGATAGCCGCGAATGCGCCCGATTTCCTGACCTTTATCGACTAACACAAACAGTGGAGAGAGCCGTTCGACGTCGATGAAAGCCAGATCTGGTGGCAACGGACGATCGATATTGACCCGGCGTAAAGGCGCGCGCTGACCTTCCGCTGTCCTGGCGTAAATCGGAGCAATTTCACGATCAAATGCTTCGCACCACGTACAGCCCGCTTGTTCAAACATTACAAGTTCCGCCGCGCGTCCGTTTGCGAATGCCGAGATAAAAAACATGGCGGCAACAGGCGTGCTGCGAGAAAAAAATTTCCATATTTGGGTTATGCGCACCAACTTCATTCCTCACCCGAACGTAGGATAACTGAAGATATTGAATCGTACGGAATATACCACAAAACAAAGAGTGTCGCAGGGACCGGGCGGGCGAACTGCGACCTTTATTCGACCGGCGCTCAACCGTATCGAAACGCCAGCAAATTATCGAACGAGCGTAGCTCGATCAGAACGCGGTGGAGGAGATCAGTGTCGCGGGCAGCGATTGCTTTCGGTATCAGGGCCAAGCTCGCCTTGGCACCGTCGACCAGCCGGCGAAATTCGGATGCCGTGCGCACCGCCCCGCTTGCCATCCCGTCGCAGCGGTCGAGTTCGGCGCCATAGCTTGAGGCTCTTGTGGCGACTCCGGAGCGTATTTCAGGCCTGTCCCAATCGAGCGCCCGATCGTTGTAGACCATGAGCGCGTCCATCGTAATGTTGGCGTCGCGCACGCAATCAGCAAGCACGGCAACGCCGCTTGCCTTGCGCAAGTTATAGAGGTCTCCCCGAATGGCGTTGAGTGACTCGCTGGCGGCGTCGAGGCGCCCAGTTTTGAGCATGAGGTCGGCGCCGACGAGTCGCGCGCTGACAACCGTGAACAGTTTGCCGTAGAGCGCGTTGTCCGCGAACACGCCTGGCCGTTGTCCGGAAAAGCGCTCGGTGAATCTGGCCCAGGCATCACGCAGCCGGTCGATCTCGCGTGATGCGAGATCGGCGTTACCGGTCCGCAAGTAGCCGATTGCAACCCGGTTATGGGCGCTCGCCGTTTCGACTGCCGCGTTAAAATCGGCAAGATCATCGGCAAAAGCCAACCAAATGCTGCCCAGCAGCGCTAAGATCAGGCATGCGACGCGGGCGACCCAGGGCAGCATCGGCGTTCATCCAATATTGATGTGCAAATCTATATATTTGCGAATATATGCACCGCTGCGGCGACCGACGAGGTCAACTTGGCCGCGTGGTTTATAAGAGCTGATCATGATTGGACGGCGAAATCTGATTGTTGGTGCTGCCTCTTTTGCCGCGCTTGTCGCTTCGCGTGCGCGTGCGGAACAACCGATTTTGACAGACGACGGGCTCTTCAAGCAGTCCTGGTTTCTGGAAAGCTTTCTTGATCTTGCCGATGATCTTGAAGGTGCCGGCAAGGAAGGCAAGCGCTTTGTGATTATGTGGGAGCTCAAGGGCTGCCCTTATTGCAAGGAAACCCATTTCGTCAATTTCGCCCAGCCGCGAATCGCGGATTATGTGAAGACGAATTTCGAAGTGCTGCAGCTCAATATTATCGGGTCGCGCAAGGTTACCGATTTTGACGGAACTGAACTCTCCGAAAAAGAATTGGCCGCGAAATACGGTGTGCGGTTCACACCCACGTTTCAATTCTTCGGAGAAAGAGCTGTCACGCTGAAAACCTTGCCGCCGGCCAAACGCGAAGTGGCGCGTTCCCCCGGTTATATGCTCCCTGATGATTTCCTCGCCATGTTCCGCTACGTGCGAGAAAAAGCTTACGAGAGTAAAAGCTTCCGCGACTATCTGAACGCGATGCCCAGCTGACAGTTTTTATTGGGTCGGCCGAACGAATATTCTTTTTTGTGAATATGATTTGAACAAGCCCCCGACCACCGCTATGTTGGACTGGACGGGGCTTGGTTCCGCTCCAAGATGATCAGCCGGGAGGAAATATCGATGCGGCAACTATCGCGTCGCGCTGCCTTGGCGCTTGGCGCCTCGGGCGCGGCGGTTACGTTTATCGGCTTGCCCGATCGCGCGTCGGCGGCAGCCAAGGAGGCCGCCGATCAAATCGCCAAATTCACCGGCGGCAGGACGGCGGAAAAGGGCAAGGTCTCGATTGAACTGCCTGAGATCGCCGAAAACGGCAATACGGTGCCGTTATCTGTTTCGGTCGATGCTCCCATGGCGGGCGACAATTTCGTCAGTGAAATTTTAGTCGTCGCCGACGGTAATCCCAATCCGGGCGTGGCTACGTTCCACTTCTCGCCGCTCTCGGGCAAGGCAGAGGCGTCCACGCGAATCCGTCTTGCCGCGACCCAGAACATCATTGCAGTTGCCAAGACCAGCAAGGGTGAGTTCTTCACCAATCAGAAGCTGGTGAAAGTCACCATCGGTGGCTGCGGCGGCTGATCTGACAGCAATCAGGAGAGAATCATGGCAGAGAAGCCACGGCTCAAGCTTCCGAAGGAAGCCAAGAAAGGCGAAGTCATCGAGATCAAGACGTTGTTGCCGCACGTTATGGAGTCCGGCCAGCGCAAGGACAAGGATGGCAAGGCGATTCCACGCAAGATCATCAACAAGTTTGTTTGCGAATTCAACGGCAAGCCGGTGTTTACGGCAGATCTCGAACCCGCCGTCGCAGCCAATCCCTACATGCAATTCCATGCCAAGGTGGAAGAGAGCGGCACGTTTAAATTTACCTGGACTGACGACGACGGCACGATCACGACGGCTGAAGAGAGTATCGCCGTGAGCTGACAATGCTGCGTGCAGAGTGCGTTGCACGGCACAACAAGAATATGTCGGGAGGATCCGATGAGGCGTGGTGGGATTCTGGCGATCGGCACGGCCGCCGTCTTGCTCGTGGCAGGTTCCTTCGTCATCGCAGTGGGGTCGGGTGCCCGCGCGCAAGACAAGAAAAAAGAAGCCCCACTCGATACCACTGGCGATGCGTCAGTGCGGCCCTGGAAGCGGTACGCTGGATGGCCGGCACGTGATGAGTCCAAGTGGAACACGCTTGCGCAGCTGGCGTCACCGTCGACGCCGAAGACACCGCGCAAGCTCGCTGGTCCGAATACGGGTGACGCCGCCAAAGGCGCCGAGCTGGTCGCCGATCGGAATCGCGGGGGCTCCTGCCTCGCGTGCCATGTCATGGGTCCAGCCGGAGGTGCCAATCTTCCCGGAAATGTCGGACCTGATCTTTCGCAAATTGGAAGTGCGGGCCGCGAGGACGAGTATTTGTTCAACTATATCTACGATCCGCGCGTTTATAATCCGGAGACCGTGATGCCGCCTTGGGGTGGGCATGGTGTGTTTAACGACCAGGAAATCAGCGACATGGTCGCGTTCCTGAAGACGCTGAAGTCTCCACCAGCATTCAAGACCGAACTGGATGATCCGGAAAAACGGCCGGCCCCGGTCGAGAAGCGCGAAAACCTCGATCCGATTGAGAATCCCGGCATGTGGGCGGTCGATAAAGCGCAGGATCTCTGGAAGCAGACCGGCGCGGCTGGCAAGGCGTGCCAGAGCTGCCACAGTGACGCCAAGGCCGAATTCAAGACCTGGGCGGCGTCGATGCCGAAGTGGGAGCCGCGGCTCAACAAGGTTCTGGGCGTGGAAGAGTTCGTGACTCGCCATGCCAGAGCCACCACTGGGGCCGACTGGCTTATGGAGACCGACGATAACCGCGCCATGTCGGTCTATCTGCACTTTCTTGCCAACGGCACGCCAATCCAGATCGATACCACGAGCGCTGAGTCGAAGGCGGCGATCGAGCGCGGCAAGGAGCTTTCCAATCGCAAAGTCGGCGAACTGAATTTCGCCTGTACCGATTGCCATGGCAAATCCGCAAACCACTGGATCCGCGGCCAATGGTTGGGCGAGCCGAAAGGGCAGTACGATCACTTCCCGACGTGGCGCACCAGCCTATTGGCAATCTGGGATATCCGGCAGCGCTTCCAGTGGTGCCAAGTAAATATCCGCGCCGACGAGCTGCCGCCCGATGCCAAGGAATACGGCGATCTCGAGTTGTATCTCGCCGCCCAGAACGACGGGCAAAAGCTCAGCGTACCGGGCATCAGGCACTGAGGCTGCCGGCTGCTGTGGTCGTCGTCCTTCGAGAGTTGCTCGTGGATGACGGATTATTCGTGGAAACTCGATGATTACTCGCCGCGAAATCCTTTACGTCGGCGTCGCCACTGCGGCACTCGCGGCGGGCGATGGCACGTTCAGGCGTGCTCTTGCGCAACAGCGCTTGACCGAAACCGAACTATTGAAGTTTGACACGCTCGGCAATGTCTCGCTGCTCCACGTGGCCGATATTCATGGCCAGCTGGTGCCGGTCTATTTCCGCGAGCCGTCGGTCAATCTTGGCGTTGGCGAGGCGAGAGGCCAACCGCCGCATATTACGGGCAGGGATTTCCTCAAACGCTTCGGTATTGCTGAAAAATCGGCCTCGGCCTATGCCCTGACCGATCAGGATTTCGCTGCGCTGGCGAAATCCTATGGCCGCATCGGTGGGCTTGATCGGCTTGCTACGGTGGTCAAGCGAGTCCGCGCCGAACGCGGCGAAGACAAGGTGCTGTTCCTCGATGGTGGGGATACCTGGCAGGGCTCGCTCGGTTCGAACCGCAGCAAAGGCCAGGATATGGTCGACTGCATGGCGCTGCTCAAGCCAGACGCCATGACCGGCCATTGGGAATTCACCTACGGTGAGGCGCGGGTGAAAGAGCTCATCAAGAGCCTTGGCTTTGCGTTTCTGGCCCTCAACATTCGCGACACAGAATGGAATGAACCCGCATTCGAGCCGATGAAGATGTTCGAGAAGGGCGGCGTCAAAATCGCCGTGCTTGGCCAGGCCTTTCCCTATACCCCAGTCGCCAATCCGCGCTGGATGATGCCAAAATGGTCGTTCGGTATCCGGGAGGAGGACGTCCGCTCTAACGTGGAGAAAGCGCGCAAAGGTGGCGCGCAGCTCATCGTGCTCCTCTCGCACAATGGATTTGACGTGGACCGCAAGCTTGCCTCGCGCGTCCCGGGCATTGATGTGATCCTCACCAGCCATACGCATGATGCGTTGCCTGAAGTGGTCAAAGTGGGCAGCACGCTGTTGGTTGCGTCCGGGTGTCATGGAAAATTTGTGTCACGGCTTGATCTCGACGTGCAGAACGGCGCGGTGAAAGGTTTCCGTTACAAGCTGATCCCGTTATTCGCGGACGCGATCAGACCGGACGCGGAGATGGCGGCGGCAATTGCCAAGGCGCGTGCGCCCTATGCGAAAGACCTTGGGCGTGAAGTTGGGCGCGCCGACTCGCTGCTCTACCGGCGCGGCAACTTCAATGGCACGTTTGACGATCTGATTTGTGCGGCGCTCCTGAAGGAGCGCGACGCCGAAATTGCGCTATCGCCCGGCTTCCGTTGGGGCACCAGCGTGCTGCCCGGCCAGCCCATCACCATCGAAGACATTCACAACGCCACGGCGATCACCTATCCGCAGGTCTACCGCACGTCGATGACGGGCGAGCGCTTGAAGGAGGTGCTGGAGGACGTTGCCGACAACTTGTTCAATCCCGATCCCTACTACCAGCAGGGCGGCGATATGGTCCGCTGCGGAGGCCTTGGTTACGCAATCGACATCTCCAAACCGGTCGGTCAGCGCATCTCCGCAATGACGCACCTGAAATCCGCCAAGGCCATTGAGCCCAAGAGAGAATACGTGGTCGCGGGGTGGGCGAGCGTGAACGAAGGCACTGAAGGTCCGCCGGTTTGGGATTTGGTCGAGCGCTATATTGCCGCGGCGAAAACCGTGCGAGTGGTGCCCAACAGCAGCGTTAAAATTTCCGGGATTTAGCGGCAAGTCCTATTACATTCATAAAATAGAATGTGATATGAGCCTACCCGCAAGCCCCGCCGGGAGGTGCCGATGACACAGCCGACCGATACGAAGCGCACGACGCGCCGTCGCTTTCTTGCTGGCGCCACCGGGCTAGCAGTTGCGGGCACGAGTGCTGCGCGTGCCGATAACGCCAAGAACCTGCCACCCAACGTCGCCGATTGGACGCGCCAACTCGGCGAGGGTGTCGGCGTGCGCGCTTACGGCAATCCATCCAAATACGAAAAGCACGTCATTCGCCGGACCGTTTCCTGGCTGACAGCCACGCCTGAATCCTCCGTCAGTTTTACGCCGCTGCATCAGCTGGACGGCATCATTACGCCGAACGGATTGTGTTTCGAACGCCATCATGGCGGCATCGCCGAAATCGATCCAAATGACTACCGACTGATGCTGCATGGACTGGTCGAAAAGCCGCTGATTTTTACCCTCGACGAGCTCAAGCGTCTGCCGCGTGTCAACAGGATCCATTTTCTCGAATGCGCTGCCAATTCGGGCATGGAATGGCGCGGCGCACAGCTCAACGGCTGTCAGTACACCCACGGCATGGTTCACTGCGTGCAATATACAGGCGTGACCCTGAAAGTTTTACTGGAGCAGGCGGGTCTCAAGCCGAACGCAAAGTGGATCATGGCCGAAGGCGGTGATGCGGCCGCGATGAACCGATCGATTCCGCTCGGCAAAGCGCTCGACGATTGTATCGTCGCCTATCGCATGAATGGCGAGATGCTTCGCCCCGAACAGGGGTATCCGGTGCGGCTGGTGGTACCCGGCTGGGAAGGCAATGTCTGGGTGAAATGGCTGCGTCGCCTGAAGGTCGGCGATCAACC
>JBGQLL010000135.1:0-8592 GCA_041500065.1 Pseudolabrys sp. | reverse complement strand
TCAGGTCGACGAGAAACGGCGGAAGGTCGCCCAAATCGAGGCGATGATCGCCGAGTTCGATCGCATTGCCGGGGAGCTCGAGCGCGAAATCAAGGTCGAGCAAGACCGCGCGGGCATCCACGATCCAGCTCACTTCGCCTACCCGACCTATGCCAAGGCCGCGACCTCGCGCCGTGAGAACCTCAAGCATTCGACCGACGAGCTGCGCGTACAGCTCGAGGACGCCAAGGCAGCCCTGGGCGAGGCCTTCGAGGAGCTCAAGAAGGTCGAGATGTTGGACGAACGCGACCAGCAGCGTGAGAAGGCCGAGGAGAATGCGCGCGAGCAAACAGAACTCGACCGCATCGCCGCCCTACGGTTCACCACTGGCGGCGCACCAGCCTGACGTCATGTTTTTCGCGACTATTGCGGCGCCGGTGACGGCGCCGCTTTCCCTTGTGAAGGGCCCATCGTTGCGATCCAGATACCGGCGAAAACCGCGATCAGTCCGCCCACCAAATTGAGCGTTATCGGCTCCCCGACCAACTGCTTTGCCAACAATCCAGCGGCGATCGGGTTGACGGTCATCGTATTTGCGACCAGCGTTGGTGTCGTGCGCTGTAACGCCAACACCCACAGGATGAAGGCCAGCGCGCCCCCGCAAACGCCGAGATAGATTCCGGCAATCCATTCGGCCGCGCCGAAACTCGCGAGCACGGCCACACGGCCGGTCAAGGTATCGACTGCGAAAAGCACTGCCGCCCCAGCACCCATACCGACGCACAGAAATCCCAGCGCGCTTGAACGTTGGATAAATCGTCGCGACCACACATTGTAAAATGCCATGCATAGAACCGCGCCGGTCATGATCAACTCGCCGCGCCAGGCGCCTTCGGGCGCCGCACCAAGACCCGACGCCAGCGCCGCAAATACGCCGAGCATCGCAATGGCGACACCGAGCGACTTGCGCACCGTCAGTTGTTCAACGCCCAGCAATGCGGCGACCACCATGGTTTGCAGCGGCAATGTCGAAAGCGCGAGACTTGCGCGCGCAGCGGTCGTGTAGGCGACAGCTATGTTGTAGAAGACGAAAAACAGCCCGAAAAAGCAGATGCCAAGAGCCGAGACGGCAAGCCAATCGGCGCGCGGCGGCATTTTTGACCGCAGCAGCGTGATGGGCAGTACGACAAGAAATCCGATGCCCCACCGCAGGAGCGCGAGCGTCAGCGGATCGGCATTTCCGACCAGGTAGCGCGTAACGGCGGCCGCCGATCCGCCCAGGCAGCTCGACACGAGCGCGATCAGTACGCCTATTGTGTGATCCATCAGCGCTTATTCCGTCTAGCCGAACGCAGCCACTCTATCGTCATGGCGGCGCAGTTTGGCGACTACCCGTGCGGGTAAAAGCCTTTGTGAAGACGCCGCGATCGCGGGCAAAGGCGAGTTTATTGTTAGATACCATCTAACAAAACAGCGCCTCCGCTTTAATGACAGGCCTACGGCGCTGCGATGTACTTTGCCTTGGCGCAACTTCTCCTTGTTTCGCCATTTCTGACCGGGACGCTTCTCCTCCAACCTTACGTTGCGATTCATCCAGATGATGGCAAAAAAATCTCCGAACCCCACCGACAAGTATGTCGGTTCGCGTGTGCGCATGCGCCGGCTGATGCTCAGTATGAGTCAGGAAAAACTCGGCGAAAAGCTGGGGCTCACCTTCCAGCAGGTGCAGAAATATGAAAAGGGGACGAACCGGATCGGCGCCAGTCGTCTCCAGCATATCTCGCAAATTCTGAAGGTCCCGGTGTCGTTCTTTTTCGACGGAGTCTCGGGAAACTCCAAGCAGAATGAGGACGGGTCATCAAAAGCGCCGGTCGCCGATTACGTCTCCGATTTCCTGTCGAGTTCCGATGGTCTCGCGCTGACGAAGGCTTTCACGAACATCAAAGACTCAAGGCTGCGGCGTCGGGTGGTCGATCTGGTCGAGGAGATCGCCGGAGAGCAGCGGTAACCGTTACCTCCAGCTGGACATCGCAATCCTAAAACGCTGCCGCCAGCTCACGCGCGCCCTGTGCCTGCGCGCCGCGGTTCATTTTACTTTCGATGTCGGCAATGAGATTGGCCACCACGCCGGTGCGTCGTGCCACCGGGTTGCGTTCGTAGCCTTGCTGCTGGAAAAAATTGGCAGTTGGTATGCGCGAGCGCAATGCTTGCGGCATCGTCACCATGTCGAAGCCGTTGCCATCGCCGGTCAGATTCATCAATTCAAGTTCGGCGGCGGTGAGCGGCGCCAAGTAACCCTTGGTGCGAGCGAAGCGGATCGAATCTGTCAGTTTCTGCACCTGTAATAGCGGGCCAAGATCGATATCCAGAACGGCCGCGTGGATACCGAATCCGCCTAATGTGGTCTTCGCCAGACGGTCACGCTCGCTCCAACGGTTTGGGACCGAACGGCTGTAAGCGATCATACGCTTGAGACCTTCGATCTTGCGCTCCATTGATACCTTCGCCGGGCCAGTCAGCGCTTTCGCTTTCTGCCGAAGCGCGAGGAGATAGCGGTTGCCGTCTTCGGCAAGAAGCGAGACCGTGTTGGTGCTGAGCAACTGGTTGTACCCGACAGCCGGCGAAATCGCGCGTGCCCCGGGCCGGTAAGGGACGAGCCCGGCTTGTGAGTCATACGTGCCATTGCCGCCGGTTTCGAAGGCATAGACGCCGACGATCTGATCGCGCGTGAGTCCGGCAGCGAGTGCTGCCTTGGCATAGGCACGCTTGAAATCCCGATCGCTCGCCGGACGATCCGGCACAAAGCCGAATTGCTGGGCGGCGTTGTGGAGGAAATCCGCAAGGACAGGGATTTCCGGGCGCTCCGGTGGTGGCGGAGTCGGCGCCTGCGGATCGACGGGACGCGGTGGGCCTGTGTACACCGGCGGTTGGGTGAGGACGTAGTCGTCGAGCTCGATCGGCAGATGGTCGCGGCGTTTTGTGTTGCGCGCGCGCCGTTTCTCGGCCACCGCATCCCAATAGACGGAGGCTTCAGTCTCATAGGCGCCGTGCGCCGCCTGATATTGCGCCAGCCTTGCCTGATAGTCGGCAATCGGTGCGCTGGACGGCACGCCTTGAGCGCGCACGGATGGCGCGGCCATCAGCAGCCCGGCGGCAAGCAGGCAAGGCAGCGCCGAATGGAGCGAAGGATGCTTCATGTCCGGCTGTTGTCGGCCATTTCCCTTGATTCGACCACTTCACAAAAAAAACGCGCCGCAAATGCGGCGCGTCAGGGGAGCCCAATCCTACGAATGGCCTAACGGACGGTCGGACCGCTGCGGTCGGTAAAAACCACCGGGCCGCCAGCTTTGATAATGGTCGGGGTTTGTGCGGTCATAATATCCGTGCCGAGATTGAGTTCGCGCGCCGAGATGCCGATCACGGCAATCATCAGTGCGGCGGCAAGACCGATCACCACGATCTTGAGGTGGGTGGTACGGTCTGCGGTGTACATTGACCAGTTCATGACGTCCTCCGGGGCTCTTTGCACATTGGTCGCCCGGTCCCGACAAGTGGTTCACTCGAGGCTCTAACGTAGGTGCGCTCCCACGGTTCCCAAAGATGCATCACGGAACGTTGAAATCGGGGAAAACTGCAGTTTCAGGGGCAAACGGCCCGGATATGGCCCTCGGCCGCCCCGGCAGAGGCTAAAGCTGACAATTCCGCCGGACTAAATGCTGCTGACGGTCTTAAGACGTGCGCGCGGGTGAATTTCCCCCTGCGACAGGACGGGCGTCTGCGCCCGGAAGCGCTCGACAATGCCGCGAACGAACGGGCGGACATTCGACGAGGTGACCAGGACCGGTGCCTCGCCTTCGCGGGCGGCCTCCTCGAAGCGTTCGCGAACCAAGGAGATAAATTCCGACAGGCGCGACGGCTGCATGGCCAGCTGTCGTTCGTCGCCTTGCCCGATTAGTGACTCGGCGAATGCCTGCTCCCATTTGGCCGAAAGCGCAATCAAAGGCAGATAGCCACCAGGACTGGTGTACTGGGCGCAGAGTTGGCGCGACAACCGCGCGCGCACATGTTCGGTGAGCGTTACTGGATTGCGCGAACCGGCGATTCCGTCGGCAATGCCTTCGAGGATGGTCGCGAGGTCGCGGATCGAAACGCGTTCGCCCAGCAGGATCTGCAGGACGCGCTGGATTCCGGAAACGGTGATCAGATTTGGCACCAAATCTTTGACCAGGTCGGCCTGTTCTTTTGGCAATTCTTTGAGAAGCTTCTGCACCTCGCCGTACGAGAGCAGTTCCGCCATGTTGCTCTTGAGCAACTCGGTCAAATGCGTGGACAGTACAGTGGCGGCGTCGACAACCGTGTAGCCTTTCATCGACGCTTCTTCTTTGAGAACGCCGTCGATCCAGGTTGCCGGCAATCCGAAAGTCGGCTCGGTGGTATGGGTGCCAGGCAGCTTCACCTGGCCGCCGGCGGGGTCCATGACCATGTACTGGCCGGCCCAAACCTTGCCGCTGCCAGCCTCGACCTCCTTGACCTTGATGACATAGGCGTTGGCGTCGAGTTGGACGTTGTCGAGAATGCGGACGGCCGGCATTACGAAGCCCATTTCGACTGCGAGCGAGCGCCGCAGGGCCTTGATCTGTTCGGTGAGGCGGTCGGATCCATCGGGCGCGTTGACCAGCGGCAGCAGCGCGTAACCGAGCTCGACTTTCAGGTCGTCGATCTTGAGGGCGGTGGCGATTGGCTCGTCCGCGGCGGCGGTCTTGGCTGCCGTTTCGGTAGTCTTGGCGTCCGCTGCGGCGGTGAGCTTCGTGCGCCTGTCGAAGATGAAAGCGAGCGCGCTCGCGCCGCTGCCGAGCGCCAGAAACGGGATCATGGGGATGCCGGGCAGGAGCGCCATCACCAGCATCACCGCGCCGGACATGCCAAGAGCCTTGGGATAGCCGGAGAGCTGCTTGAGCAGCGCCTTGTCGGCGGCGCCGGAAACGCCGGCTTTTGAAACGAGGAGACCAGCGGCGGTGGAGACGATGAGCGCCGGCACCTGCGTTACCAGGCCGTCGCCGACGGTGAGGATTGTGTACGAATGAGCCGCGTCGGCGAACGACAGGCCTTGTTGAGCGATGCCGATGATCATACCGCCGATGACGTTGATGAATACGACCAGTAGACCCGCGATAGCGTCGCCGCGCACAAACTTCGATGCGCCGTCCATGGCGCCGAAGAAGCCGCCTTCGTCTTCAAGCTTCTGTCGGCGCCGCCGCGCCTCCTTCTCGTCGATGAGTCCGGCCGACAAATCGGCGTCGATCGCCATTTGCTTGCCCGGCATGGCATCCAGGTGGAAGCGAGCCGCCACCTCCGCGATGCGCCCCGAACCTTTCGTGATGACCACGAAATTCACGATGATCAGTATCGTGAACACGATAATGCCGATCACGAAATTTCCACTCATCACGAAATTGCCGAACGCCTCGATCACATGACCGGCAGCATCGGTGCCCTCGTGCCCGTGCGCAAGGATCAGGCGTGTGGAAGCGAGATTGAGTGCGAGCCGCATCATTGTCGCGATCAGAAGCACGGTCGGGAACGCGGAAAATTCAAGCGGCGTGTGGATGAACAACGCCGTCATCAGGATCAGAACGGAAAAAATGATCGAGATTGCCAGTGAGAAATCCAGCAGCAGCGGCGGCAGCGGCAGAATCAGCACCACCAGGATGGTGAGCACGCCGATGGCGAGCGCGAGGTCGCCGCGCTTGAAGAATGCGCCGATGTCGCCGAGGCCGGGCAGCTTGATGCCGCTGACGGCATTTGCCGGGGCGGCGGTGATGTCGCTCATGCTCGCAACAGACCGCCGTTCCCCGGGCGGTGCGGACGCGAAGACAATACGAAGGTGATCAAACCGGAAGCGGACACCATTGGCGGTGTCTGAGTAGAGAGCCGCGGTGGGCCATTACCCCTTCCCCCGGCAATATTTGCCCATTTTATGGTTAGCGCGGGGTTAACGTACCTCCGCTGCCCAAAAAAGCAGTCCTCTCCCCGGGGAGAGGGAGAGGACCTCGGAGGCGCTGACCCAGCGCCGTTTGCCGAACTTCAGACAACGATCAGCCCGGCAAAAGCACGGTGTCGATCACGTGGATGACGCCGTTCGACTGCATAACGTTGCGAATGGTGACTTGAGCGGAATCGCCTTTGGCGTCCCAAATCCAGAGCTTGCCATCCTTCTCGGCGAAGGTGAGATCGGCACCCTCAACGGTTTTGAGCATTGCTTTGCCGTTGCCGGCCTTGATCTTCTCCATCAGGTCCTTGGCCGTCAGACGGCCGGGCACAACGTGATAGGTGAGCACGTTGGCGAGTGTCTTTTTGTTTTCTGGCTTCAGAAGAGTGTCGACTGTGCCTGCTGGCAACTTTGCGAAGGCGTCGTTGGTCGGCGCAAACACCGTGAATGGGCCGGGAGATTGCAGCGTATCGACGAGGCCGGCGGCCTTCACGGCGGCGACCAACGTCGTGTGGTCTTTCGAATTCACCGCATTCTGCACGATGTTCTTAGACGGATACATCGGCGCACCGCCTACGTTGACGGTCTTTTCCTTCTCCTTCATTTGCGCGAAAGCCGGGTCCATCCCACCCAAGCTGACTGTGAGCGCCCCTGCGGCAACACCGGCCAGGGCTAGCTTGATGATGCGTTTCATGGCTGTAACTCCGTTGCTCTGTATGACGTCCCCATGCCGGAGACATCGAAGCTACGGAGGCGTTGCGCTCAGGGATGCATCCTCAGAGAGACGTGAGCTTGCCGCTGGCGATGACCGGCCCGGTCGGCAGGCCAGTCGTCGAGCCGCCCGGGGGTTCAAGCGACACCGCCAGTACAGCGTCTTTCCTGGCGAGCGCCGCCAGATCGGCGGGCAAGGTGAGTGTCACGGTCTGGTCGGCTCGCAACAAACCAACGGGACGTGGTTTTCCGTCCGGCGGAATGAGCCACAATTCGGGGACACGCGTTGCATCAGGACTGAAAGCCGCCGGCACGACCGCAACCGTGCCGCGCCCGGTATCAAGGGTGGCGACGAAATGGCGATGGCCGCCGCCTTCAATGGTCGCTACCAGCGGCTGCTGCTGCGTCAATGTGCCCAGGTAGATCAACGCTACCAGACAGGCTGCCGCGAGGGCGCCAGCCGCAACACCAAACCCGCGCCAGAAGGTCAGGCTGTGCCACAGTCCAGGGCTTTGTGCTTGCGTCGGGAGGGCGGCAGCAATGCGATTCCAGAGCTGTGGCGACGGCGCGACTTCGTCAATTTCGGCGGCCCATGGCGCGAGACGCTGCTCCCACGCTGCAACGAGGCTCGCAAACGCGGGCTCGCGCACCGCGCGCAGTTCAATCGCCGCACGGTCTGTATCGGCGAGCACACCAAGTGCATACTCGGCGGCGAGCAACTCGTCCTCGGGCAAGCTATGGTCGAACGTGTCGGTCATTGCTCCAGGCATGCTTTCAGTTTGATCATCGCGCGACGGATCCAGCTTTTCATGGTGCCGAGGGGCACCGTCATGCGCGCAGCCAGATCCTCGTAGGTATTGCCGTCGAAGAACGCGCCGCGCAGCGCCGCGCGCTCGTGTGAAGCGAGACCTTCAAGGCAACCGTGCAGGCGCGCATGCTCCTGCACACTTTCAATTGCACTGTCAGCACCGGCCGTCGTATCGGCAATTTCGGTGGCCGTGTCGATTGGGTCCATATTGCGGCTCTGCCGGGTCGCACGCAGCCGATCGATCGCACGGTTGCGGGCGATTGCGATCAGCCAGGTCATCGGGCTTGCCCGGCTGACGTCGAAGTCGGCGGCCTTGCGCCATACCGTCACGTAGACCTCCTGCAGCACGTCCTCCGCCTCGCCGCGCTCACCCAAGATACGAAGGCAAACCCCAAAAAGCTTCGCCGAGGTGAGGCGATACACTGTTTGCAGTGCCGTGCGGTCGCCGCTCGGAATCCGGGCGAGCGCGGCGGCGATCAAGCTGCGGTTGGCATTCAGGTCCATCGCTAGCGGCGTATGTTCTATGGTGTTCCGGACGAACTCTAGGGCTTTGGCGGGATAGCGACAATTACGGTTTCAATCGGCGAGAGGCGGAAATACGTGACGGCCGTCGGGCCCAAGCGGCAACGGTTCAACACGCGTCACCGCGGCAACATCGAGGTCGCCGTAAAGGTGGGGAAATAGCGCGCCGCCGCGCGACGGCTCCCATTTCAAACGATTGTCGAGCCGCCTTGCCTCAACGCTCACCAGCAGCAGATCGCTTTGTCCGGCGAAATGTTTTGCGGCGGTTTCGGCGACCTGCGCGTCCGTTGAAAAATGGATGAACCCGTCACGGCGATCCACCGGCGATCCACGAAATACGCCGGCGCGTTCGGCTTCCCTCCACAGCGGGGCAGGGCAAATTTTGCAAAGGACCGTCACCACGGAGCGAGCTTAAGCGGCACCCCTGAATTCCGAGCCGCCGTGTGGCGGCGGAATTGGCGACCCATCGGCGGCGTACTCGTTGAGCTTGTTGCGCAGCGTCCGAATTGAGATGCCGAGAATGTTTGCCGCATGTGTCCGGTTTCCGAGGCAGTGCTTGAGTGTCTCAAGGATCAAGTCACGC
>JBGQLL010000134.1:0-8610 GCA_041500065.1 Pseudolabrys sp. | reverse complement strand
GTGAGAATGAGCCCTTCAACAATCTGGAATTGCGCAAGGCCATGGCGCTGTCGCTCGACCGCAAGTCGCTCATCGACATCATCTTGCAGGGGCAGGGCGACCAGGGCGGCTCGCTGCTGCCGCCGCCGGAAGGCGTTTGGGGCATGCCGCCCGACATGCTCAGGAACATTTCCGGCTATGGCGACGTGAACAAGGATCGCGAGCAGGCTCGCGAGATCATGAAGAAGTTCGGCTATGGACCGGATAAGCCGCTCAAGATCAAGGTCTCCACGCGCAATCTCGCGACCTATCGCGACCCGGCGGTGGTCCTGATCGACCAGCTCAAGACCATCTACATCGACGCCGAGCTCGATCCCGTCGAATCGAGTCAATGGTTCGCGAAAGTCGCGCGCAACGATTATTCCGTCGGTCTCAATCTGACCGGCAACGGCATCGACGATCCTGACCAAGCCTTTTACGAGAATTACGGCTGCGGCTCGGAGCGCAACTACACGCACTACTGCAACAAGGATCTGGAAGCGTTGTTTGACAAGCAGTCGGTGGAAACCAACGTCGAAAAGCGGAAGAAGATGGTGTGGGAGATCGACAAGAAGCTGCAAGAAGACGTGGCGCGCCCGATCCTCATGCACGCGCGTTCGGGCACCTGCTGGAAGCCATACGTCAAGAACATGACGATCATGAACAATAGCGCCTACAACGGCTACCGCTACGAGGACCTGTGGCTGGATAAATAAAACGAGGTGGTGCGCTCGGCTGGGTGGGGCGGCCTGAGCGCGCATTTCTCCGCACACGAGGGAGGCGATGGTGGGGAGCTATCTGATCAGGCGCTTTTTTTTGATGCTCCTGACACTGTTCGGGATTTCCGTACTCATCTTCACGCTGTTGCGAATCGTGCCCGGCAATATCGCCGACATCGTGTTCAACGCGGCCGGAATGATCGACGTGGCCGAGAAGGCCAAGCTCGAAAAAGAGCTCGGTCTCGATCAACCGATCGCCGTGCAATACGTGCAGTGGGTGAGCGGCCTCGTCCACGGCGACCTTGGCTATTCCTTCGTCTCAGAGAAGCCGGCGATCCAGGAAATCGCGCCGCGCATCCCGATCACCGCCAAGCTTGCCGGTCTCGCGCTAGCCTTTGCGATCCTGTTCGGCGTTCCGCTCGGGGTCCTCAGCGCGGTCAAGCAGAACTCCGGCCTCGATTACATACTGCGCGTCATCAGTCTCAGCGGGCTGTCGATACCGGCTTTCTGGCTGGGATTGCTGATTCTTATGGCCTTTGTGAAATATCTCGGCACGATTCCGATCTATACCAATCCGCCGTCGGGGTTTTGGGCGACCTTGTGGCTTTACAGCGTGCCGGCTGCGGCGGTGGGCTTTCGCAGCTCGGCGCTGGTTATGCGGTTGACACGCTCCTCGATGCTGGAAGTGCTGCGCCAGGATTACATCCGCACCGCACGGGCGAAAGGCGCCTCCGAGCTCAACGTCAATTACCGTCACGCGCTGCGCAACGCGATGCTGCCGGTCGTGACCGTAATCGGCATCGAGGCCGCGTTCCTAATGGGCGGGCTGATCGTGACCGAGACCGTGTTCAATATTCCGGGCGTCGCGCGCTTTCTAGTCGAGGCGATCCGCTGGCGCGACTATCCGATCGTGCAGAACCTGGTGATGTTTATTGCCGTGGTGGCGGTGTTGATCAACTTCCTGGTCGATCTGCTGTACGCAGCGCTCGATCCACGCATCAAATACTCTTGAAGGAAGGCGGGGATGGCAAGTATCGACATCGTCCCGGGACCCACCGATACCGTCCGCGCCGACGGTGTTTGGTCGAAGATCCGCGATCACGCCATGACGCACCCGCTCGGCGTCGTCGGCGCCGCGATCATGCTGGTGTTTGTCTTCGCCGCGATCTTTGCGGATTTCATTACCAGTTACGATCCTATCAAGACCAATTCGCTCGTGTCGCTGGCGGCGCCAAGCGGAGCGCATTGGCTGGGCGCTGATCAGATGGGCCGCGACATCTATAGCCGCATCATCTACGGCGCGCGCATCTCGCTGGCGGTCGGGCTTGGCTCGACCTCCCTCGGCTGCGCACTGGGCGTCGTGCTGGGCCTGACCTCGGGCTATATCGGTGGCTGGGTCGATTTGATGATCCAGCGCATCGTGGATGTGCTGCAGGCGATTCCACTCTTGGTGTTGGCGCTAGTAATGGCGGCGGCGCTCGGTCCCGCGCTCGACAATACTATCGTCGCCATTGCGATCCCACTGATCCCCTATACCGCACGCGTGATCCGGTCCAACACACTCAGCTTGCGCGAACAGCCGTTCGTGGAGGCGGCACGCGCTGTCGGCATGAGCGAGTTCCGTATCGCGGTCCGCCACGTGCTGCCCAATACGCTCGCACCGCTGATCGTGATCGCGACCGCGCAACTTGGTGCGGCGATCCTCACCGAAGCTTCGCTCTCGTTCTTGGGGCTTGGCGTGCCCGAGCCGCATCCGTCCTGGGGCCGCATGCTGTCGGAATCAGCCGCCGAATATATGCGCACCGCACCCTGGCTGGTGATTTTCCCGGGGGCCGCCATCAGCCTCGCGGTGTTCGGCACCAATCTCTTCGGCGACGCGCTGCGCGACATTCTCGACCCGCGCCTGCGCAACTAACGGACCTGCCGCCTGCTATGACCATGACCGCCAGCGAGCGTGAGACGGACCAACCGGCGCCTGCCGACATTTCGAACAGACCACCGTTGCTGACGGTCGACGGATTGCGCACATATTTCGACTTGCGCCACGGCGTGGTGAAGGCCGTGGACGGCGTGAGTTTTTCGCTGGCGCCGCGCGAGACATTGGCGATCGTCGGCGAATCCGGCTGCGGCAAAAGCATCACCGCATTGTCGCTAATGCGTCTCGTTCCCGATCCACCCGGTCGTATCGCCGGCGGAACGGTTAGGCTCGACGGTGTCGACCTGCTCGCACTCAGCGAAGAGGCAATGCGCGGCGTGCGCGGCAAGGACATCGCAATGATCTTCCAGGAGCCGATGACCTCGCTCAATCCGGTGCTCACGATCGGCAGTCAGATCGCGGAAGTGCTGCTGCTACACGAACCACTCAGCCGGCGGCAGGCCTGGGACAAATCGATTGACATGCTGCAGCTAGTGCGGATTCCGGAGCCGGAGCAACGCGCCAAGGAATATCCGCATCAACTGTCCGGCGGCATGCGCCAGCGCGCTATGATCGCCATGGCGCTCGCCTGTAATCCCAAAGTGCTGATCGCAGACGAGCCGACCACCGCGCTCGACGTCACCATTCAGGCACAGATCATCGACATTATCCTCGACTTACAGCACAAGCTCGGTACCGCGGTGATCCTAATCACCCACGATCTCGGCGTGGTGGCGGAGACCGCGCAGCGCGTTATCGTGATGTATGCGGGGCGCAAGGTGGAAGAAGCGCTAGTAGAGGAATTGTTCGCCCGGCCGCAACATCCTTATACGCATGGGCTAATGGCCTCGATCCCACGGTTAGCCTTAATGCGCGGCGAGCAAGAGGACCGCGCCGGGCGTCTGCAGGAAATCCCCGGCATGGTGCCGGCTCTGACCGACCTACCGGAGGGCTGCGTCTTCGCTCCGCGCTGTGCTTTTGCCGAGGACCGCTGCCGCCAGACTTATCCGGCCTATGAAGAGAAACGACCGCGCCATTGGGCCGCTTGCTGGCGTTCCGCCGAATTGTTCGGAGGCCGCGATGGCTGAGGTGGCGCTCGAGGTCCGCGATCTCAAGAAGCATTTTCCGATCCGGAAGGGCCTATTGCAGTACGCAGGCGGTACTGTGTTCGCGGTCGACGGCGTGAGCTTCACGATCCGAGCGGGCGAGACGCTTGGGCTAGTCGGCGAGTCCGGCTGCGGCAAATCGACCGTCGGCCGCACCATTTTGCGGCTGATCGAACCGACCGCAGGCTCGATCCGGGTTAACGGCAGCGACATCACCCACTTGAGCAAGGCCGAACTGCGGCCATATCGCCGGCAGATGCAGATCATCTTCCAGGATCCGTTTTCCTCGCTCGATCCGCGCATGTCCGCGGGCGATATCGTGGCCGAGCCACTGCGCGTGCACAAGGTGGCGAGCGGCGCAGCGGTGAGGGAGCAAGTCGCCGCGCTGTTCGAGCGAGTCGGCCTGCGCAAGGCGCAGATGAACAGTTACCCGCACCAGTTCTCCGGCGGTCAGCGCCAGCGCATCGGGATCGCGCGCGCGCTCGCGCTACAGCCAAAATTAATCATCGGCGACGAGCCGGTTTCTGCGCTCGACGTCTCAATCCAAGCGCAGGTACTCAACTTGATGATGGATTTGCAGCGCGACCTCGGGCTCGCCTATTTGTTCATCTCCCACAATCTCGCTGTGGTCGAGCACATCAGCCACCATATTGCGGTCATGTATCTCGGCCGCATCGTCGAATACACCGACAAGCGCACGCTGTTCACGCAGCCCCTGCATCCCTACACCGAACAGCTTCTGCTGGCGGTGCCGGTACCTGATCCGCGCGTCAAGCGGCAAAAGCGCGTCCTGCAAGGCGACGTACCGAGTCCGATTAATCCGCCTCCGGGCTGCCATTTCCATACCCGCTGCCCCTATGCTGTTGGGCGGTGCCGGGTTGAATCGCCAGTCTTGCGCGAGGTGAAGCCGGGGCAGATGGTGGCGTGTCATTTGCGCTAGCGTTTTGAGCCGACGCTTTTTGACGCAGCGCGTTTTGACGCAGCGTTAGATTTTCAAATTGACGTGAAGAGAATTTTGCAAAACGCAATCACACACTTACACGTCGACTGCAAATATTCTGTGCAATGCCAATTCGCGAATTAGTGAAGAAGCTTACCTTGTTGAGATCGGCGGTCACGATAAGCTTGTGCAACGCTCTGATCCCCGAGCGCAGCCCCGATCGATCTTCGTCCCACAAGCCCTCGATCGGGGCCGATTTTTTAATGGCAGTTCCGCTTGATGGTGAGAAAAAGGTGAAAAGCAACATGGACGACAGGGTTGCACTGTCAAAATTTTTTTGTCGGCAAAACATTGGGCGCTACGAGAGGTTGTTAAGGACCAAACTTACGGACCTCGAGCGTGCGTTTATAAAAAGACGCCTTTCCGAGGAAAAGCAGGCGGACATGCCTTAGACATCGAATGAGGTCCGCTAATGACACAAAGCGGACATGTGTGCGTAGTCGGAATATCTGAGATGCAATGAATTCAATATTGCTCTCGCTGCTATTCCGGTTCACATCGAAATTGGCTCGCAAGTAGCGTCATACCGCTTCGGGAACTCGCTCTCATGCGACTATAGCGTGCATTGGCTTTGGGCTGGGGTCGTGAAATGGCGAAGCCCCCGAGTGAAACTTTTCGTCGAAATAGTTTCGAGCGCGCAGAGGCATTTACCGGCCCGCTAAGTACGTACTTTGATCCGAAGCTGTTTGGAGAGATGCAACGCTCTCCGTCTCAAGCGAAGGAATCTCAAACAGAGTTGGACTGATAATCCACAGCGACAATGGGAGGTGTGTCATGCGTGTAATCTTAGCTGTCGCGGCAGCTTTCTGTTTATCGTTTCCGTTATCAGCAGTTGCTGCGAGTAGTGCGTGTACACTTGGTGCACAAGCCACGTGTACTCAAGCAGTAAATTCTGACTTCAGCGCAGCTCGGCGTCGTCGAATCGTCGACATCTGTCCAAGGAAACCTGATCTCACATATCAGGTCTGCCAATGCCAGATCCATGGTGGATGGCCGTACATCTATTACCCACTATTTTGTTTTGGAAAACCTTGTCCCCCAGTAGTAGTGTGCCGGCCCGGAGAGTTTCAACAGCGTTAAAAGCGTGTCCGGCGGGGTCCTTATCGGCCCCGCCCAGCCGCTGTCTCTCGCGGTTGGCGATCTGCCTGCTTTCCTAGACGTGGAACAAGTCGACCTCGAAGATCGGGGCCGAACGCTTTAAACGCGCCGCTTCGAGCAGTGGTTGTGAGGCGCAAGCCGTGCCGATATCTGCTTTTGGCACAAAGCGGACATTCGAGTGACGCCGAATCAGATCATGTCTGCTTTTGATCCAACGCGGACCTCCGATAACAAGAGTTATCGAGGCATTTGCTCGCGCAGAGCTACGGGTAGAACCCGGGTTAGGCGATCAAAGAGTGGCGCAAATCAGCAGGAAACTGAGTTAGAATTTGCGGTCGCCATGACCCGCGGGTGGGCCTGCGGATGCCCTGAATGACCCCTTGCGATACAAAATCTATCGTCGATTGGCTAATCGACGGTGCGCGCTCGGCGCCACGTCCGGAGACAGTGCTTGCGGAAATGTGTGACCAGCTTGTCCATGCTGGCATTCCGCTGTGGCGCGTCGCGGTGTTCGTGCGAACCTTGCATCCGGAAATCATGGGGCGTCGCTTCATCTGGCAGCCGGACGTCGGTGTCACGATCAACGAAGGATTATTTGACCTCCTGGAAACTGAGCGATTCCAGAACAGCCCGTTTGTCGCCGTTATGAAGTCCGGCCGAACCATTAGGCGCCAGCTGGCAGACCAGGACAATCCCGAGGAGTTTTCAATATTCCGCGAGCTGCGTGCGGAGGGCGCGACAGACTATCTCGCCACCCCGCTGATTTTCACTAACGACTCTGTTCACGTGGCAACTTGGTCCACACGGCAGGTGGGCGGGTTCACTGACGCGCAAATTGCGGGCATTGAGACGATCGTAAGGCCGCTCGCGCGTGTTGCTGAGATACGGGCATTGCAACGAACTGCTAGCAACCTGCTCGATACCTATGTCGGCCATGATGCCGGCGAGCGCATTCTGGCCGGGCGCATCAGGCGAGGCCATACCGAAACGATCCATTCGGTGATCTGGCTCTCGGATATGCGCGGCTTTACATCTATGGCGGACCGGCTGCCGCCACAGAAGTTAGTCGATCTGCTTAACCGTTACTTCGATTGTCAGGTTCCAGCGATTCTCAGGCACGGCGGTGAGGTCCTCAAATTCATTGGCGACGGGCTGCTGGCGATCTTCCCCTTCGCTGAAGGCAGGGCGGGTACACGCGAGACCTGCCTCCGCGCGCTCGCCGCCGCGCGCGAAGCCGAGGTCAACATTGATGCCATCGACACGTTTACCAATACGCATGGAGTACGCTTTGGTTTGGCGCTTCATATCGGCGAAGTGCTCTACGGCAATATTGGCAGCGGTAATCGGCTCGATTTCACATGCATCGGCCCGGCCGTGAACCTCGCGGCGCGGCTTGAAAAGCTGGCAGCTGGCCTTGGGCGAACGATCATTCTGTCCGCCGATTTCGCGCAACAGTCCCGGGTCGAGCTGGAGCCGCTAGGCGAGTTCACGGTCGCTGGTTTTGCGACGGCACAGAGGGCGTTTGGCCTGCCGGCCGGCTTCACTGTGAACCCGACGGGCTGAACGACCTATAGGTTTTGGTTCCGATAAACTGGATTATCGGAAGCAATTCCGATGTACGCTAATGCCCAATGCCAATTCATGAAGATTGCGCGTCCATGACGATGGACAAAAGCGATGCCGATGCACTGCGCAATGCTGTTCAGTTGCTCGAACATGCCAGCCTAGCCGCGCGCCTTGCCAACATGATTGGTAAGCCTGTTGAATTATTGGGTCGGGCACTACCTGCTGGCGCTTCGCAAGCTATCGCCACAGCCACAACGAAAAGCCTTGAAGCTGCCGTCAAGGTTGCGCTCCTCACAGTTCGAGGTGGATCTCAAGCAAGCTCCCAGATGCTGCACAGAGCTTTAGCGGTTGCCTCGGGTGCCGCTGGAGGAGCGTTTGGAATTGTGTCGCTGCCTTTAGAGCTTCCTGTCTCGACCATCATCATCTTGCGATCAATTCTCGACATCGCGCGAAGTGAAGGTGAGAATCTAGCTGATCCGGAATCTAGCCTGTCATGCGTTGAGGTTTTTGGATTAGGTGGTCGGACTGAAGCCGATGATGCTGCGGAGGGGGGCTATTTTGTTGCGCGTGGGGTATTTGCAACATCCGTAACGGAAGCTGTCCGCTTCATTGCTGAACGTGGCATCGTCGAGGAAGGTAGCCCTGTGCTCGTGCGTTTGATTGCTCAGATCGCATCCCGCTTCGGGTTCGCCGTTTCACAAAAGGCCGCTGCGCAAACTATTCCTGTGATAGGTGCGCTCGGAGGCGCTGCAATCAACTATGCTTTTATTGACCACTTCCAGTCTGTCGCGCGCGGCCATTTTACCGTCCGACGACTTGAACGAAAGTACGGCAAAGATATTGTTTTCGAAGCGTACGAGCGATTTCGTCAGGATCTCAACGCGCAGAAGAGGTAAGCGAATGGATGGCTGGAAGGGCCCGGATGTTCATCCAGGCCTTTCCGCGAAATCGCTGAAAAGGGCGCCGCACAATCCAAGGAAGCTAGCGCCTCATGCGATCACCGCCTCAGCGGGCACTCTGGCATGACACGTCCGTTTTTGGCACAAAGCGGACATCCCAGCCAGCGCCAGTCAATGTCCGCTTTCGGGAGTAAAGCGGACATGACGTTGATAGGCCTTTATGTCCCTCGATGTCCCTCGCCGGCATATTCGGCTGCCGAAGAAGCAAAAGATTTGGCAGCATCCATGG
>JBGQLL010000133.1:0-8624 GCA_041500065.1 Pseudolabrys sp. | reverse complement strand
GGCGGCGCACCTGGAAGGCAAGGGTGTCGGGATTATCGATATGGCGGGACTGGCCCAGAAGGGCGGTGCGGTGTCCAGCCATATCCGCATTGCCAATACTCCCGACGACATTCACGCCATCCGCGTCGCCGCAGGCGGTGCCGACCTGGTGCTGGGCGGTGACATCGTCGTGGTTGGCGCCAAGAAAGTGCTTGGCGCGATGAAAGCGCACAGCACGCGCGTCATCGTCAATACGGCCGAATTTCTGCCGGGCGACTTCACGCGCAATGCGGAGTTTTCTCTGCCGACCGAGCGACTAAAGCGCGCCATTATTGGTCACGCTGGTCGCGAACGGACGCATTTCGTCGATGCCGGCCGGCTTGCAACCGCGCTGCTCGGCAACTCCATCGGCTCCAATATGTTCATGCTTGGCTACGCCTACCAGCTGGGTGCACTGCCGCTATCGGCCGAATCGATCGAACACGCGATCGAGATGAACGGTGAGGCGGTGGCAATGAATGTTTCGGCGTTTCGCTATGGGCGCCGCGCAGCCGTCGATCCCAAAGCGGTCGAGGCGCTGATCGAGCCGCGTCCGCAGGAACAGAATGATTCGCTTAAGTTGTCGCAATCATTCGCCGAGACAGTGGACCGTCGCGTCGCATTTCTGACCGCCTATCAGAACGCGTCCTATGCACGGCGCTATCGAAATTGGGTGGAGAAGGTGCGCACGGTGGAGGCAGAAAAAACACCAGGCCAGTGCGGACTCGCGGAAGCAGTGGCCCGCTATCTATTCAAGCTGATGGCCTACAAAGACGAGTACGAAGTCGCGCGGCTTTATAGCGAAACGTCGTTTCTCGATCGCGTGAAATCGACATTCGCCGGCGACAAGCTCCATTTCGAATTTCATCTGGCGCCGCCTTTGCTGGCGCGGCGCGATCCGGAAACCGGGGAGCCAAAGAAGATATCGTTCGGCCCCTGGATGCTGAAAGTTTTCGCGGTGCTGGCGAAATTCAAATTCTTGCGGGGTACCGCGCTCGATCCCTTCGGTTACACGGCAGAGCGTCGAGTGGAACGCCGGCTGGTCACTGAGTATGAGCACCTGCTTGAGGAGATCTGCGAGCGTCTGACATTGAACAACCATCGTTTCGCGGTTGGGCTTGCGATGATTCCCGAGAAAATCCGAGGCTTCGGTCCGGTCAAACAGCGGCATCTGGCCGCGGCCAAGGGGGAAGAGGCCGCACTTCTGGAGCAATTCCGCACGGGTGCGACAACCCTCCTTCGAGCGGCGGAATAGCTTCGCCGCCCACTACAACCAATTTACATCCATCTGATACTTGACCGCCTTCCGGCGGTGTTTTCATATCGAGACAACAAGATCGTCCGTAAGAGACGGCGAGGGGTTGAGAGCCGCGCCTGTAAGCGTGGCCGCACGGGAGGAATACGCTGTGGCGCCGAACGTCGCCGGGCTGGCTGAGACATTTCCGAAGCTGCTTGTGCGGAACGCCCATTTGTACGGGTCGCGGCCGGCCATGCGGCACAAGGATCTCGGCATTTGGCAGACCTGGACCTGGAGCCAGGTCCTCGACCTCGTGCGCGCCTATGCCGCCGGCCTGCACCGCTTGGGTGTCAAACGCGGTGAGACAATAGCCATTGTCGGCGGCAACCGACCGAAGCTTTATTGGTCTGTGATGGCGGCACAGATGCTCGGCGCAATTCCGGTGCCGGTTTACGCCGATGCGGTAGCCGACGAACTTGCCTACGTCCTTGCGCACGCCGACGTACGCTTCGCCGCAGTCGAGGACCAGGAACAGGTCGACAAGATTCTGTCGGTCATGCAACGCGTCCCGAAACTGGAGATGATGTTCTACGACGAGACGCGAGGGCTTCGCGACTACGATCACAGCCGGCTGCGTTCGATGGACGACGTCATCGAGGAAGGACGCAAGGCGCTCGCGGATAGCGCGGTAGCCGATTGGCTCGATAAAGAGATTGCCGCCAGCAAGGGCTCCGATCCGTCAATCATTCTTTATACGTCGGGCACCACCGGTGCCTCCAAAGGCGTCATACTCACCAACGAGCGTTCAATCCGAGCCGCGTCCGATACGGTCGCCTTCGACAAGCTGACTGAAAACGACGTCGCGCTTGCCTATTTGCCGCTGGCCTGGGTGGGCGACCACTATCTGAATTACGCTCAAGGCATGGTTTCCGGATTTTGCACCGCCTGTCCCGAAAGTCCGGACACGGCCGTGGCCGATCTTCGGGAAATCGGTCCGAGCTTTTATTTCGCGCCGCCGCGCACGCTCGAGTTATTGCTCACGCGCGTGATGATCCGCATGGAAGATGCCGGTTTCATCAAGCGCAAGCTGTTTCACTATTTCGTCGGCGTGGCGCGACGCTACGGCGAGCGCATCCTCAATGGCCAGCCGGTGCCACTCACGGGGCGGCTGCTCTACGGTGTCGGCAATCTCCTGGTTTATGGGCCTCTCAAGAATGTGCTCGGCTTCTCGCGCGTGCGCGTCGCATACACTGCGGGCGAGGCGGTCGGACCGGATCTTTTCAGTTTTTACCGTTCGATCGGCTTGAATCTGAAGCAGCTCTACGGGCAAACCGAAGCCTTTCTTTACGTAACGGCACAGCCGGACGGTGAGATTTATTCCGATACGGTCGGACCCGCTTGTCCCAACGTCGATATTCGCATTTCCGAGAGCGGGGAGGTTCAATTCAAGTCGCCGGGCATGTTCTCCGGCTACTTCAAGGACGATGCAAAGACCGCCGAGGTGATGACGCCGGACGGTTATGTGAAGACCGGCGACGCAGGCTTCTTTGACAAGAAGACCGGCCACCTGAAAATCATCGACCGCACCAAAGACGTCGGCAGGCTCAACGACGGAACGATGTTCCCGCCAAAATATATCGAGAACAAGCTCAAGTTCTATCCCAATATCCGCGAAGCGGTAGCGCTCGGCGACAAGCGCGATTTTGTCACGGTCATGCTCAATATTGATCTCACCGCTGTTGGCAGTTGGGCGGAGCGCAACAACGTTGTCTACGGCTCATATCAGGAGCTTGCCGGCCATCCGCTCGTTTACGACATAGTGGAGAAACATGTTGCGGAGGTGAACCGCTCGCTCGCCGAGGACAAGGTGATGGCCGGCGCGCAGATCAAGCGGTTCCTGATCCTGCATAAAGAGCTCGATGCCGACGACGGCGAGCTTACGCGTACCCAGAAAGTGCGCCGCAGTTTCATCGCCGAGCGATATGCCCCGCTGATCAGGGCGCTTTATGACGGCTCGAAGGAGGCGGACATATCGACCGAGGTCACCTTCGAAGACGGACGCAAGGGCACGATTAGCGCCCGCGTGAAAATCCGCGATATGAAGACCGAGCCCGCTCCCGTCATGGGGAAGGCGGCATGAGGGCGCCGGGCGGACCCGAGGTCGCGGTCGGCGATGTTTTGTTGTCGGTAGAAGACGTGTCGCTGTCATTCGGCGGTGTGAAGGCGGTGAGCCAGGTCTCTTTCGATATCCGCAAGGGTGAGATCCGCGCAATCATCGGCCCGAACGGCGCCGGCAAGACGTCGATGCTCAATGTCATCAACGGCTTCTACCACCCGCAGCATGGCCGTATCACCTTCAAGGGCGAGACGCGATCGAAAATGCGCCCGCACGAAGCAGCGTATGGCGGCATCGCGCGCACGTTCCAGAACGTGGCGTTGTTTCGCGGCATGACCGCGCTCGACAACATCATGGCCGGCCGAACGCTGAAGATGCACAGCAACTTATTCTGGCAACTCCTCCGCTACGGCCCGGCCATGCGCGAAGAAGTCGAACATCGCCGCTATGTCGAGGAAATCATCGATTTTCTCAAGATCCAGGAGATCCGGCGTGTGCCGGTGGGCCGCCTTCCCTACGGTTTGCAAAAACGTGTGGAGCTGGGTCGTGCGCTCGCCATGGAGCCTGAGTTGCTCTTGCTCGACGAGCCGATGGCCGGAATGAACCTCGAAGAAAAGGAGGATATGTCGCGCTTCGTGCTCGATGTGAACGACTACTATGGCACCACTATCGCGCTGATTGAGCACGACATGGGGGTCGTGATGGACCTATCCGACCGTGTGGTGGTGCTCGATCATGGCATCAAGATCGCCGACGGAACGCCCGACGATGTCAAGCGCAATCAGGCGGTCATCGACGCCTATCTCGGCGTGGCGCATTGAGGGCACATGGATCTCCTCTACAAAATATTCATCGATCCTTTCGTGCAGATGGGCGCGGCGCCCGACTTGCTCGTGCAGACATTATGGGAGGGTCTGGTCGGCGGCATGCTTTATGCCCTGATCGCGCTCGGCTTCGTCCTGATCTTCAAGGCTTCGGGCGTGTTCAATTTCGCTCAGGGCATCATGGTGGTGTTCGCCGCGCTCACGCTGGTCGGCTTATACAATGTCGGTGTGCCAGCCTTTCTGGCGCTTGGCCTCAGCATCGCGGTGATGTTCGTGTTGGCCTTCACGGTGGAGCGGGTGGTGTTGCGGCCCTTGGTGAACCAGCCCGACATAATACTGTTCATGGCCACCTTCGGGATCACCTATTTCCTTATCGGCTTCGGCGAATTCGTATTCGGCGGCGACCCGAAGGTGATGATCACTGACCAGCTTTACCTGCCGAAAGGTACCATCACCTACAAGGCACTGGGCGGAGTTGTGTCGTTGCAGAAGCTCGACATCGCCGCCGCGATCATCGCCTCGATCATGGTAGCGGGCCTGGCGGTGTTCTTTTCCAAGACCCGCATTGGTCGGGCGTTGCGGGCGGTGGCCGATAGCCATTCGGCGGCCCTCTCGGTCGGCATCTCCCTCGAACAGATCTGGGTCATCGTCTGGTTCGCTGCCGGCCTAGTGGCGCTGGTCACCGGCATCTTCTGGGGCGCGCGCTCGGACGTGTCCTTCGCGCTCGACGTGATCGCATTGAAGGCGCTGCCCGTCCTTATCCTCGGCGGTTTCACCTCGATCCCGGGCGCCATCGTCGGTGGCCTGATCATCGGCATCGGCGAGAAGCTCGGTGAGTTCTATTGGGGGCCGCTGATTGGTGGAGGCACCGATGCCTGGTTCGCCTATGTGATCGCGCTGGTGTTCCTGCTGTTCCGTCCGCAGGGGCTGTTCGGCGAACGCATCATCGAGCGGGTGTGAGGAAGCAATGCTCTACCGTGAGGCCGGCCAGTTTAAGACTAGTTACGCCAGCGACCAGGCAGTTTTCCCGATTCTGCAAGACCGCGTCGGCATTTTAATAATCCTTGTCATTGCATTCATCGGGATTCCTGTGACCGGAAACGACTTTCTGATCAACGCGGTGATGATCCCGTTCCTGATCTTCTCGCTTGCGGCGATCGGGCTAAACCTGCTCACCGGTTATACTGGTCTGCTGTCCCTTGGCACTGGCGCCTTCATGGGGGTCGGAGCCTATGCCTGCTACAAGCTGACAACAGTCTTCCCGGATGTGAACATCATCATCTGGGTGATTGTATCCGGCTTCTTCTCTGCAGCCGTCGGCGCCGTGTTCGGCCTGCCTTCTTTGCGTATCAAGGGCTTTTATCTCGCGATCGCGACGCTCGCCGCGCAGTTCTTCCTAGAATGGTGCTTTATCCGGATCCCATGGCTTTACAATTACAATGTGTCGGCGGCAATCGAGGTCCCGCAGCGCGAGCTGTTCGGCATCATCATTACCGGCCCGCGCGCCAGCGCGCAGACGCGCTACCTAATCGTACTCACGATCGTCGTGGCAATGACGTGGATGGCGTCGAACATCGTCCATGGGCGCATCGGTCGCATGTGGATGGCAATCCGCGATATGGATATTGCTGCCGAACTCATGGGTATTCGCCTGCTGCCCACCAAACTGCTCGCTTTCGCGGTGTCATCATTCTACTGCGGTGTCGCTGGGGCGATGCTGGTGTTTCTCTGGTATGGCGGCGCGGAATCGACTGTGTTCTCGATCAATGAGAGCTTTACGATTCTGTTCATGATCATTATCGGCGGTCTCGGCAGCCTGCTCGGTTCCTTCCTGGGCGCCGCGCTGATCTACATCCTGCCGATCATCCTGCGCTTCGTGCCGCCCCAACTCGGCCTGCCGCTGCATGCGGCGACGGTCGAACATATGACATTTATGATCACGGGTGCCCTGATCGTGTTCTTTCTAATCGCCGAACCGGCAGGACTCGCTCGATTGTGGCAGATCGGCAAGCAAAAACTGAGGGTGTGGCCGTTTCCTTATTGATGGTGCAAGATAGAGACAGTTTCCGGCCATGGTTGTGGCCATGTTCCGAAATCGCCTTCCGACCAAGTCGGCAGGGCGAAATGCAGAAACCAGAGGCGCGCCGTCTGGCGCGAACCAAGGGAGGAACGCGATGAAGGCAAGAGATATCCTGGTTGGAATGACCTGCGCGAGTTTGCTGGGAGCCGCCGTGCTCGCCAGCAAAGCGCAAACGCAGGATTCGATCTACGTACCGCTGCTAACCTATCGGACCGGACCCTACTCAGGTTCAGGCACTCCAATCGCTAACGGCATGCATGATTACCTGGCCATGCTGAACGAGCGAGACGGTGGCATCGGCGGTGTGAAGCTCAACATCGAGGAATGCGAGACCGGCTACGACACCAAGAAAGGTGTCGAGTGCTGGGAATCGATCAAGGGCAAGAATCCGGCGGTGGTGAATCCCTATTCGACCGGCATCACTTTGCAGATCATTCCGAAGGCTGCAGTCGACAAGATTCCGATCTTGTCGATGGCCTACGGCCTGTCCGCTTCGGCTGTGGGCGATAAATTCCCGTGGGTGTTCAACCCGCCTGCGACCTATTGGGACGGCCTGTCGATGGTCATGCGCTACATCGGCGGCAAGGAAGGTGGTCTCGACAAGCTCAAGGGCAAGACTGTCGGCTTCATTTTCCTGGAAAGCCCCTATGGCCGTGAGCCGCTTCCGCTGCTGCAACAATTTTCCAAAGACTACGGCTTCACGGTGAAGGAGTACTCTGTCGCCGGCAAGGAAATGCAGGACCAATCGGCACAATGGCTCGCCGTTCGTCGCGATCGTCCGGATTGGATGATCATGTGGGGCTGGGGTGCCATGAATCCGACCGCGGTCAAGCGCGCGGCCGAGAACGGCTACCCGATGGACCACTTCATCGGCGTGTGGTGGTCGGGGTCGGATGACGATGGCCGCGGTGGCGGTCAGACGGCCAAAGGCTATCTCTCGCTGAACTTCAACGGCCTCGGCTCCAACTATCCCGCCATCCAGGACATCAAGAAATATGTCGTGGACAAGGGTAAGAGCCAGGTCGAGAAAGACAAGTTCGCGGAAAATTTCTACAACCGCGGCGTCTACAATTCAGTGCTGGTCGCCGAAGCGATCCGCAACGCCCAGAAATTGTCGGGTAAGAAGGTCGTGACCGGTGAAGATGTCCGCCGTGGCCTCGAAACGCTCAATATCTCTGAGGCGCATTGGAAGGAGCTCGGCTTCCCGAACTTTGCCGCTCCAATCTCGGGCGTGAACTGCACAGATCATAACGGCCACGCGCCTGCCTACATGCAGCAGTGGGACGGCGCCAAGTGGGTCAAGATCTCTGATTGGATCCAACCCATGAAGGAAAAGGTGCGTCCGATGCTTGATGAGGCAGCCAAGGAATATGTCGAGAAGAATACTGGCTGGCCGAAGCGCACCGAAGCTTGCGACAAGTCGTCATGAGCCGACAGCACTGACAAATAAGCCTCTCCCCGTTTGCGGGGAGAGGCCTTCCTTTTGTGGAGTGATGGTCGATGTCCGCCGTTGAGCAGAATCCGGCGACTGCCGTGCAAAATGAGCACATCCTCTCGGTCAACAATATCGAGGTGATCTACGATCATGTCATCCTTGTGCTCAAAGGCGTCTCACTCGATGTACCGAAGGGCGGGATCGTCGCGCTGCTCGGCGCCAACGGTGCTGGCAAAACAACAACATTGAAGGCCATTTCCAATTTGCTGCACGCAGAGCGCGGCGATGTCACCAAGGGCTCAATCGTTTTTGAAGGCGCCGAGGTGCAGGATCTTTCGCCCAACGAGCTGGTGCGGCGCGGTTGCATCCAGGTGATGGAAGGCCGTCACTGCTTCGGTCATCTCACCATCGAAGAGAATCTGCTCACCGGCGCTTTCACGCGGCGTGACGGTAAGGCCGCAATCAAGCGCGACCTGGATCTGGTGTATTCTTATTTCCCCAAACTCAGCGAACGGAAAGATTCTCTTGCCGGCTATACATCGGGCGGCGAGCAACAGATGTGCGCCATTGGGCGGGCTCTGATGTCGCGCCCGAAGATGATACTGCTCGATGAGCCGTCGATGGGCCTCGCACCACAAATCGTTGAGGAGATTTTTGTCATCGTGAAGGATCTCAACGACAAGGAAGGTGTCTCTTTCCTTCTGGCCGAGCAGAACACCCACATGGCTCTCCGTTTTGCGCGTTATGGCTACATCCTTGAGAACGGCCGCGTGGTGATGGATGGCGAAGCCAAGGCGCTTGCCGAGAACGAGGACGTCAAGGAATTCTACCTCGGCATTTCCGAGGGCCGGCGCAAATCTTTCCGAGTAGGCAAGCACTATCGCCGGCGCAAGAGGTGGCTGGCGTAAGCCATG
>JBGQLL010000132.1:0-8637 GCA_041500065.1 Pseudolabrys sp. | reverse complement strand
GACGCCGACGAAAAACACCTTCGGATTGAATCCGATTACTTTCGACGTGTCGGTGATAGCGAACGTGTCGGGCGGATAGCTGAACGCGAGCAGCACGTCCGGATTTGCCGCCTGCGCATCTTTCAGCACCGGCTGCATATCTTGCGTGCCGAACGGATAGGATTTGTCGTAGACGAGATCGAAGCCAGCCTTCTTCAAACCCGCGCGTGTCGCGGTCGAAAGCTCGATGCCGAACTGGTCGCCGACGGCGATCATTGCGACCTTATTGTTGATTTTGCCGTCCTTCTGAAGCTTGGTTAAGGTTTCGACGATGCCATCGACGATTTCCGACGGTAGGCCGAGCCAGAACGTCAAATTCGGCCAACGCTTGGTTAGTTCGGGCGCCTGATTGGTGTTGGCCGTCACCGCGAGTTGCGGGTAGCCGAGTTTGTTGAAGATGGGTGCCGCGGCGAGATTCATGCCGGTGCTCCAAGGCGGCAGAATGAAGTCAACTTTATCCTGGGTAGCGAGCCGCTCGACCGCTTTGATCATCTCTTCGGAGTTGCTGCGGTCGTCGTATTCGATGACCTCGACTTTCAATTTCTTGTCGCCGACTTTGATGCCGCCGGCGTCGTTCACGTCTTTCACCCAGACTTGATAGTTCGGCAGCGTTGTGACGCCCGCGCCCGCCGCGAACGGTCCAGTCTTGGAAATAGCCCAACCGATCTTGATCGATTCCTGAGCCTGCGTTGGGCCGCACAGAGCCCACGCCGTCGCGGCCGCCGCGACCAGCGTTCCGAAAGCGGCCGATTGTTTCCTTCGCATCACAGTCGCCCTCCTCTTGTGTTTCTCCGCCATTGTCCACGGCGTCTTTTGCGGCCGATTATTCAACCCGACACATCAAATCGCGTCCAAGCAGGCCAAACCGTTGGAGACCAAACCATCCGATCACAGCGACCAAAGCCAGCGGATGCTTGCAGTTTGTGCTTCGCACCCGAATAATCCGACTTGACCGGATCGATGACCCGCCTGTTCAACGCTCACTTTGATCGGCAAGCTCATGTCGGCCGATCGATCGGACTATATAAGCAGGTTTTTTTGACAGTGGGCAGAGATGGGACGTTCGAACGCTAGCCTGCGCTCTTTTCTCGCAGAGTTGTATCGCACTGCGGTAGCCGCGGCACATCCGGCGACTTGCCTTCCTCCGCTGCTTCCACCGCCGCCTTCTGGCCGGCTCATTTTACTTGCGGCAGGCAAAGCCGCGGGGGCGATGACCGAGGTGGCGGAAGCCTATTACCTCGACCGCCTCCAGATCGCGGCCGAGCGCCTGAGCGGCGTTGCGGTCGCGCGCCATGGTTACGGGCGACACCTCAAGCGCGTGCGCATGATCGAAGCAGGCCACCCCGTTCCGGATGCGGCAGGACTGGAGGGCGCCGACCGCGCACTGAAACTCGCGGACGGCGCGGATGTGAAAGATCTCGTGCTTGTTCTGATATCTGGAGGTGCCTCGGCAAACTGGATCGCGCCGGCCGACGGCATTCCGTTCGAGGACAAGAAAGCAGTGACGCGCGCGCTGCTGCGCTCGGGTGCAGTCATCGGTGAGATCAACACCGTGCGCAAGCATCTTTCACGGATCAAGGGCGGACGCCTCGCGGTGCACGCGCATCCAGCGAAGCTCGTGACCATCGCGATTTCTGATGTGCCGGGCGACGATCTTTCAGCAATCGGTTCGGGGCCGACAATACCCGACCCCACCACCCTGCATGACGCGCGTGCGATTGTTGCCAAATACAATCTCGATCTCCCCGATAGCATCACGCGGGCGCTCAACGAACCCAAAAATGAAACACCCAAGCCGGGTAATCATATCTTTACGGGTAACCAGGTCACGCTGGCTGCGCGGCCAGCGGACGCGATGCGCGCTGCCGAAGTGGCGGTTCGTGCGGCGGGCTACGATTGTATTTCGCTTGGCGACCGGGTCGAAGGCGAAGCCCGTGAGGTTGCAGCCGCGCACGCTGAGCTCGTACGCAAACTGCGCGCGCAGGGAAAGCGCGCGGTGATCCTCTCCGGCGGGGAATTAACAGTGACGATTCGCGGCAAGGGCCGCGGCGGCCCCAATCAGGAATACGCGCTTGCGCTTGCGATCGCGCTCGCGGGGATGCCGGCAGTCGCGGCCCTCGCGGGCGACACTGACGGCACCGACGGTGGCAGCGGCGCGGCTACCGATCCCGCCGGAGCGCTGGTTGATGGCGAATCGGTGACACGTGCCAAAGCCCATGGCCTCGATCCCGCCGCCTTTCTCGCCGACAACAATTCGGGCGATTTCTTTGAGTCTTTGGGCGACCTGCTTGTGCCGGGGCCGACTTTCACCAACGTAAACGACTTCCGTGCCATCATCGTTGACAGTACGTGACGGATCACGCCAAAACCGCGCATTGTTCGGAACCGAAGACAGTCGTGATCGCATTGCCACTCATGGCCGCCAGGCGCAGCCTGTCTGACATTCTCGCCCGCACCGCGGTCCCTGCCGTGCTATTGCTGGCTGTGTCGGCGTATCCGGCCAAAGCCGATTTCCGGCTGTGTAACAACACCGGCAGCCGGGTTGGCGTCTCAGTTGGCTACAAGGACAACGAAGGCTGGACCACCGAAGGCTGGTGGAATGTTTCATCGCGTTCTTGCGAAACGTTGCTGCGCGGCGCACTGGTTGCGCGTTACTATTACATCTACGCCGTCGACTATGACCGCGGCGGCGAGTGGTCCGGCAAGGCCTACATGTGTTCACGCGAGAAAGAATTCACCATTCGCGGAACCGATAACTGTCTGGCGCGCGGCTATGACCGCACCGGCTTCTTCGAGGTCGATACCGGCGAGCAACGCTCCTGGACGGTTCAATTGACGGATGCCGCCGAGCAGGCGCCTGACCGTCCGCTTGCGCCGCGCGCACCGCTCGGCCCCTCGCGTCCGCCGACAACACTATCGCCGCCTCCAGCCGGAGGCGCCAAACCGTGAGACGTCTTCGGCGCGCCAAAATCGTCGCTACCCTCGGACCTGCCTCATCCACTTCCGATATGATCGCCCGCCTTTTCAAGGCCGGCGCCGACGTCTTCCGCATCAATATGAGCCACACCAGCCAGGACCGCATGCGCGAGCTGGTCAGTATGATCCGCTCGGTGGAGCGCGATACCGGCCGGCCGATCGGCGTGCTGGTGGATTTACAGGGTCCCAAACTCCGGCTCGGCACGTTTACGGGCGGGTCTGTCACAGTGAAAAATGGCGACAGCTTCGTGCTCGATAGCGATGCAGCGCCCGGCGATACAACGCGCGCCTACCTCCCGCACAGGGAAATTTTTGCCACGATCAAACCCGGCCATGCCCTGTTGATCGACGACGGCAAGGTCAAGCTGATCGTTACCAAGGCGGACTCCAGTCACATTGTCACGCGAGTCGTGGTTGGCGGTAAGCTTTCTGACCGCAAGGGTGTAAGCCTGCCCGATACGACGATTCCATTTTCAGCTTTGGCCGACAAAGACCGTTCCGATCTCGAGGCTGCGCTCGAAACAGGTATCGATTGGGTCGCTTTGTCATTTATCCAACGTCCCGAGGATATCGCCGAAGCCAAGAAAATTACGCGCGGCCGCGCGGCGGTGATGGCCAAAATCGAGAAACCGCAAGCGGTAAACCGTCTGGCCGAAATCATTGATTTGGCGGACGCGCTGATGGTGGCGCGCGGCGACCTTGGCGTGGAAATGCCGCTGGAGAAAGTCCCTGGCGTGCAGAAACAAATGACGCGCGCGAGCCGCGTTGCGGGCAAGCCGGTGGTGGTGGCGACGCAAATGCTGGAATCGATGATCACCTCTCCGGTGCCAACACGCGCGGAGGTCTCCGACGTTGCAACCGCGATTTTCGAAGGTGCCGACGCCGTGATGCTGTCGGCGGAATCAGCGGCTGGACAGTTTCCCGTGCAGGCGGTGGCGACGATGAACCGCATCGCCGAAGAGGTCGAGGGTGACCCGCTTTATCGAAATATCATCACCGCCCAACGCGCCGAACCAGAAGCAACCGGCGCCGACGCGATTGCAGACGCCGCACGACACATTGCCGATACGCTCGACCTGGCCGCGGTCATCTGCTGGACATCCTCAGGCTCAACTGGCTTGCGGGTGGCGCGCGAACGGCCGCGGCCTCCGATCGTCGCCCTGTCGCCCAACATCGCGACCGGACGGCGACTGGCGGTGGTGTGGGGCGTGCATTGTGTTGTCACAGAGGATGCGCACGATCAGGACGACATGGTCGACCGCGCGTGCCGCATCGCCTTCAAGGAAGGTTTCGCCAAGCCCGGTCAACGCGTCATCGTGGTGGCCGGCGTGCCCCTCGGAACGCCGGGCGCAACCAACATGCTGCGCATTGCCTATGTTGGCGCGGATACCGTTGGCGATTGATGGTAAGTCCGCCGGGCGAACACTAGATGTCGCGGCCTTCGACTTTTTCCTGAAGCGTTTTCACCAGATCAGGAATCCGCTCCATGCGCGGATAGAGCGCCAGCGCGCGGCGATAGACTTCCAGCGCCTGTCTATCGTCACCGATGTCCTGAAGGATCAGCCCGAAGCCCGCCAGCGCACCGAAATGACGCGGCTCGCGCTTGAGCACCTGGCGGATATCGGCAAGCGCGTGGCCATAGTCCTTCTTCATGTAATAGATGGTCGCGCGCCGGTTCCAGGCTTCCACATAGTCAGGCTTCACCTTGACGATCGCGTCGAGCAGTTTGACGGCAAGGTCTAGATCCTTGGCCTCGATCGCCGTCTTGACCCGCGTCATCAACAAATTTGCGGTGTCACTTTGCGACGCCGTCCAGAGCGCCCAGATCCGTTCCTCGATGGCCTTCGCGGTCACATTGTCGGGCGCGACCTTCAGTGCTCCGAAGAGAAAATCGAGATTGCGGGTACGATCAACGCGCGGTACCGGCGGCAATTTGACCGATGGCTCACTCCGCTTGCCCGATTGCGCGGCGACCGGCGCGACACTGGCAGCAACCAGGGCGGCGGTCAAAAACGCGATAAGGAATCGAGCGCGCATGGGCGGAGTGTAATGTGTCCGCCTTTCTTGGCCAATATGCGGCGATCGAATAGGTGCCAAAGCGCCGGAATCAGCCCTGACGGGCTTTGAAGCGGCGATTGGTCTTGTTGATGATGTAGACCCGGCCCTTACGGCGCACCAGGCGGTTGTTGCGGTGCCGGCCGCGCAGGGATTTCAGGGAGTTACGGACTTTCATGACAATCTCGAATGCTGTGTTTGCCGGGTACATACGCAGCCCACTCAAGGCTGTCAACGCAAACGGCCCACCGGTAGTTACCGGCATCGGTGTGCATTACAGTCCATTTGGGAGCCCAAGCATTGCAGCGTAGCCGCGACCGTTTTCTGACCACCCATACCGGCAGCCTGCCGCGGCCGGATGACCTCATCCGCATGATGTACGCCAAGGAAGATGGCGTGCCGGTCGACGCAAACGCGCTCGCGGCACGCGTGCGCGCGGCGGTGGCGGAGGTCGTGAGAAAACAGGCGGACGCGGGCGTCGATCTCATCAACGACGGCGAAATGTCGAAACCGAGCTACGCCACCTACATAAAGGATCGGCTCAATGGCTTCGGCGGCACCGGCAACACCTTTGTTTATCAAGATCTCTCCGACTTTCCGCGGCTGGAAAAACGCGTGTTTGGCGATCCTGGGCGCTCGCGTCGCAAGACGCCGGCCTGCAATGCCGCCATCAGCGTACGAGACAAGCAAGCGCCTCAGACCGACGCCGACAATCTCAAGGCCGCTCTCAAAGAGGTGAACGCTGCCGGTGGGTTCATGAGTGCCGCATCGCCTGGCGTGGTGTCGCTGTTCTTCCGCAACGACCACTACAAGGATTTCGAGAGTTACATTTATGCCATCGCAGATGCCATGCGGCACGAATATGAGACCGTCGCCAAGGCCGGTTTCGTCCTGCAAATCGATTGCCCCGACCTCGCTATGGGGCGGCACATTCAATATGCCGATCTAAGCTTGCCGGAATTTCGCAAGCGCGCGCAGCTTCACGTTGAGGCTCTCAATCATGCGGTCGCGAATATTCCGACAGAGCAGCTGCGCATGCATCTTTGTTGGGGCAATTACGAAGGCCCGCATCATCGCGATGTGCCGCTCGCCGACATCATTGACATCGTGTTGATGGCAAAACCGGTTGCAATCTCACTTGAAGCTGCAAACCCGCGGCACGCCCATGAATGGATGGTTTTCGAGAGCGTGAAGCTGCCGGACGGCAAGGTCTTGATTCCCGGCGTGATCGAATCGAAATCGAATTTCATCGAGCACCCTGAACTGATCGCTCAGCGCATCGCCCGCTATGCAAAGCTGGTCGGGCGCGAAAACGTGATCGCGGGAAGCGATTGCGGTTACGGCACCTGGGTCGGGCAAGCGGCGGTCGATCCCGACGTGGTCTTCGCCAAATTCAAGGCCATGGCGGAAGGCGCCGCCCTCGCCTCCCGGCAATTCTGGAAATAAGGACATTGCAATGGCATTCGACATGCCGCGGGCAAAACGGCCTGAAGACGTCGGTCTCTCGTCCGAGCGCCTGAAGCGACTGACCGGCACGCTGAAGACGGACATCGACAAGGGCACCGTGCCCGGCGCGGTGGTCCTGGTCGCGCGGCATGGACAGATCGCCTGTCTTGAAGCGCTCGGCTACCGCGACCGCGAGGCCGGCGCGGCAATGGCGCCAGACACGATTTTCCGCATCGCGTCGATGACGAAACCGTTCACCTCGGTCGCCACGATGATGCTGGCTGAAGAAGGCAAGCTGCTGATCGCCGATCCGGTGGCGCGCTATCTGCCGGAATTTGCCGATCTCAAGGTCGCCGTGGACTCCGACAGTGCTTCGGCCAAAAAACTCGCAAAGGAGCCGGTGCGGCGCCAGATGACCGTGCAGGATCTGCTGCGGCATACCTCGGGTCTTACCTACGCGCACCTGACCGGCCCTTTGCTTAAGAAGGCCTACGAGGCCGCCAACCTTGCTGATGAAAAGCAAAGCAATGCCGAGATGGCCGCAAAGCTCGGCAAACTGCCCCTCGCCTACCAGCCGGGCAGCACCTGGCAATATGGCATGTCGACCGACGTCCTCGGCCGCGTGGTCGAAGTCGCCAGCGGCATGGGCCTTGATCGCTTTATCGTCGAGCGCATCTGCAAGCCGCTCGGCCTCGCCCATACAATGTTCGGCCCAATCGATGCGGCTCGCGTCGCACAGCCGCAGATCGATCCCGCCTCCGGCAAGCGACCGCCAATGCGCGACACCGCCATCCGACAGACCTGGATCTCTGGCGGCAGTTCGTTGCTATCGACGGCGGGTGACTACGTGCACTTCTGCCAGATGCTGCTCAACGGCGGCGAGCTCGGCGGCATGCGTCTGCTCTCACCATCAACTGTCGCGCTAATGACGTCCGATCATTTGACTCCGGAAACCCGCCGCAGCCCGTCAACGCCAACTTTGTTCGGCGCACTGGCGCCGATGTCGGAACTTGGGATTGGCTTCGGCCTCGGCTTCGCGGTGCGCACGCACGCCGGAGGCAATCCACTGCCGGGCTCCGTCGGTGATTTTTCCTGGAGCGGCGTGACCGGCACCTACTTCTGGATCGATCCGAAGCAGCAGTTGATCGCCATCCTGATGATGCAGGCGCCGATGCAGCGGCTCCACTACCGCTATCTCATGCGCACGCTTGTATATCAGGCAATCGTCGCGTGAAGGAAAAATGGTGGCGGACGCAGTCGCAGTCGAACCCGTCTCCTCGCCAAATTCCCTGCTAACAGGGAAAAGAACAGGGAATTTTGCAAAATTGCGGCTCAAATAGAGTCAGAGACTGCAAATAATGGCGCCGTTATAGGCCTTTCGAAGCGAATTCCCTACTCAACAGAACAGGGAATTATTTTGGCAGAACAGGGAAAACTTGGCGGGAGAACAGGGAATTCTACCGGCCAGAATTGAAATCATCGCCGGATGAGAATTTTCGGATTACCGCGTGCGATCTATTGGATCGTAATAAGTGCCGGTATCATCGATTTTCTTCGATTGATCGGCAAGTTGCACGTAAGTGGCGGCCAAAATTTCCCATTGAGCTTTCAATTGGGCGTTTTGTTCCTCGCCTCCGCGCCTGCGAGCGCTGTCGGCTAACTGCATATATTCGTCCTCCCGTCGCATGATGACCTCCTCTTAAACGGGGTCTTATGAGGCCAACAAGGAACTATGGACGACGTTCCGTTACACACGCATCGGTGATTTTGACATCGCCATTTAACCGTAGCTCCAACTGGAACTGGCGCGCCGCCATTCCAGTTTGCGCATTGGAGTTCCTCTCTTCACGACAAAAAAAGGGGAACTATCGGGGCGGCCTCCAGCCGCAAGTGCTGGGCAACCATTGCGGCGGAGGCCGCTTCCGCCGCATTCGCGACTAGTTTTTTTGGCCCCCGGCAGTTCAAGAACCTGTGGTTTTAAGGCAGCACTCCCGCGCCAAAGACTAAGGTTCTGCGCAATTCTATCGAATGTTGCGGTGCGGTCATATGATGGCGCACTGCGGTCGTCTATGGTTGTGGTTGGCGGGGTGGAGGTCTCTTTCGCGATACTTACGCTGTCGT
>JBGQLL010000131.1:0-8656 GCA_041500065.1 Pseudolabrys sp. | reverse complement strand
GAGACGGGTGACCGGCTCCCCCTCTTCGCTTTTTAACCTGGAGCCCGTGCCATGACACTGCTGGAAGAAATACCAAGAGAGGCTTACCGAGAAGGAAGTATTCCCGTCCTCGAGACCAAGCGGCTTGCCTTGCGCGCAGCGCGCCTCGAGGACGCTAAAGCGGTAGCAGCGCTCGCTAACGATCGCCGCATCGCGGAAAACACCGCGCGCATCCCGCATCCCTACAAAGTGGCGGATGCCGAAAAATTTATCGGTGGGGCGAATAAAGACGGCGAGGCAGCGTTCCTGATCACGCTGCGTAATAAGACCATTATCGGCGCCTGTGGAATCATGTTCCACTATGACGAGACGCCGGAACTCGGATATTGGCTCGGCGTACCGTATTGGAATCAAGGCTATGCCACGGAGGCACTGCACGCGCTGATCGACTACGCCTTCACCGACCTCACGCATGAGACGTTGCAGGCTGGAGCGCGTGTCACCAACCCGGCTTCACGCCGCGTATTGGAGAAGTGCGGATTCCAGTGGACCGGCGTCGGCCTCTACCGCATCAACTCGATCAAATCGTCCGCACCGATTGATCGATTCCGGCTTGAGAGGCGCATCTGGTCGGCACTCAAAACGTGGGGCCGGGTGAAGCGCGTTTCATAAGCACATACGTGCCCTCCCTCGTTCGAGGGAGGGCCGGCTGGCATTCGGTTCCGACTTGCGTAAGACTTGCGTCCGTTGCTCGGTATGCCCGGGAGGACTCCATGGCCTACGACCTTGACCAGTATATTGCCGATTGCCGCTCGATCCTTTCGCGCGATCCCGGCCCTGCCGGTCGCGAGCAGGTGCGCGCCAATCTCGAGCGGTTGCTCGGCAATCCCGATTTCGTACGCGAATATTGCGGCGACGACGCGCCGCGCGGGCTAAAGGTGCTCTACGAAGACCCGAAGCTCGGCTTCCAGATACTCGCTCATATCAATGACAAGGCGCGTGTATCGCCGCCGCATGATCACGGCGACTCCTGGGCGATCTATGGCCAGGCGACGAAATACACCGACATGATTGAATGGGCGCGCGAGGACGACGGAAAAGACCCCAAGCATGCCAAACTCAAGCCGGTGAAGAAATACCGGCTTACGCCCGGCAAGGCCGGCATCTACCAGAATGGGGCCATTCACTCGATCGACTATCCCGACTACGCGCGCTTCATCCGCGTGACCGGTACCAATTTGGACAAGATCGATCGTATCCGCATCGACCTGAAGACTGGCGAGGTCGAGCAGATGACTGCGCAGCAGGCGACGTGAACCTGCATTCTCCCGCCGCAAAGGCGACGCTGCGTCCAGTCAGCGCCGCCGCCGTCAAGGCCATGCTCGACGACGGCGCAGAGTTGGCGCTGATCGACGTGCGCGAAGAGCTCATCTTCTCGCAAAATCACTTGCTGTGGGCACGCTCGGTGCCGTTGAGCCGGCTCGAATTGGGGTTCGCGCAGCTCGTCCCTCGCCTCACCACGCGCATTGTTCTGTGCGACGACACCGATGGCTTTGTCGAACGTGCAGCAAATATTCTCGCCAGCGCCGGTTACACGGACATCTTTTATCTGGACGGCGGCATTGCCGCATGGACCGAGGCCGGTTTCGTCCTGTTTTCCGGAGTTCACGTGCCGAGCAAAGCGTTCGGCGAATTCGTCGAGCACGATAGCGGTACCCCGAGCGTAAGCGCGAGCGAGCTCGATGCCCTTATGCGAGACGGCACCGACCTCAAGGTGCTCGACAGCCGCCCGTTCGACGAATATTCGCGCATTTCAATTCCGACCGGCCTCAACGTGCCGGGCGCCGAGCTGGTGTTGCGCGTGCACGACATCGCGCCCTCGCCCTCAACCACCATCGTCGTCAATTGCGCCGGTCGCACCCGAAGCATCATCGGCGCGCAATCGCTCATCAATGCTGGTGTGCCGAACAAGGTGGTGGCGCTGCGCAACGGCACCATGGGCTGGCATCTGGCAGGCCTTACCTGCGACAGTGGCAAGGCCACGCGCACCCCGGCCGTATCAACCGCCGGGCTGAGTTGGGCGAAATCGGCGGCGGACAAAGTCGCGCGCAAGTTTGGCATCAAGCGCATCGACCGCGCCATGCTAGAGAAATTTCTGGCCGACGCCACGCGCACCACTTACGTTTTCGATGTTCGCGATCCGGGCGAATACATGGCCGGGCATTTTCCGGGAGCAATTTCCGCGCCCGGTGGCCAGCTGGTGCAGGCCACTGACATGTACGTTGGTACGCTTGGCGCCCGCATCGTGCTGAGCGACGACAAGGACGTGCGCGCGTTGATGACCGCGTCATGGCTCGCTCAAATGGGCTGGAAAGACGTGTGCGTACTGGCGCAAGCGGGCAATGAAACCGGCACGCCTGAAAGAGTCATCCTCGGCACGCCAGTGGCGAACCGTGCGGTCGAACCCTCAGACGTGATCGTGAGCGACGACGTGAGCGTGATCGATCTCTCGCGTAGCCCCGAATACCGGCGCGGTCATATTCCCGGCGCCTGGTTCGCAATCCGCTCGCGGCTCGATCGCGCCATGCGAAAGATCGCACCCAAAGGCGACGTGATCCTGACCAGCGAGGACGGCGCGCTGGCGAGCCTTGTGGTAGCCGAAGCTCAGGCTTTGACTGATCGTCCGGTCAATTGGCTTAAGGGTGGCAACGGCGCCTGGACGGCTGCGGGCTTCCCGCTTTCCACCAGCCCCAAAATGGCCGACGAGCCGGTCGATGTCTGGCTCAAGCCTTATGAGCGACCGAGCGATACAGAAGCGGCGATGAATGCGTATCTCTCCTGGGAAGTGGACCTGCTGGAGCGCATCAAACAGGACGGCACCACCCATTTCATGTCCGCCCGCTAACAGGTACGTGCCTTGAGCTGTCATGGCGGTGCGGCGCTCCCGGTTGCCGTCTCAACGACAATTGTTCCCGTCATGTGCGGATGCAAGGAACAGAAGTACTTGTATGTTCCCGGAGTCGTGAAGGTGAACGTGTAAGTGCCATCGGTATCGAGCACCTTGGAACGGAAGTTGTTGGGCGACACAACCGTGTGCGGGATATCGTCCTCATTTGTCCAAGTGACCGTCGTTCCCGCCTTCACTTTCAGCTCCTGCGGACCGAAGGTGAAGTTGCCGATCTTCACCGCGACATCCTCTGCCAGCGCCGGCGTCGCGGCCAGGAGAAGGAAGGCCGCGACGCCTGCAATAACAGCATTCATCAGCGATTTCGTTTTGGACATGTTCGTACTCAACTCTGCAGTGGTGTATCGATGATGGCGAGACGTTGCTCGTTCTGCTTGAACGTCACGCTCGCGATGCCGAGCATCGTGCGCAGCTTGTCTTCCGGCACCTTCATCGGCCCCGGAGACGGCGCCGAACCGGGCGCCGGCTGCGGGAAAGCAGTCGAGCGCGCCGTGTGGAACGTGACGTTGCCTTCGACCTTCTGCATGACCTGATGGATATGGCCGTTGAGCACGGTGACCGAGCCGAATTTTTTGAGGTAACCGAGAGCGCGCGCGCCGTCTTGCGTGCCCCAACCCCAGTCCGGATAGACAGTCCAGAGCGGGATATGCGCGAACACGACAATGGGCTGCGACGACGCACGGCCTTTCACATCATCTTCCAGCCACTCGAGCTGCTCGTCGCCGAGATTGCCAAGGCCGCCGGCCTTTAGATCGACGACATTGACCAAGCCGATGAAATGCACGCCATCGGCGTCAAAACTGTACCAACCTGCACCCTTGGTGCCGCGCCCGTACCGGTCGCGATAAAGCTTGCCCTGATCCTCGTCGATCAGATCATGCTCGCCCGGAACGTAATGAACGTCGAGCCCCGCCTGTGAGATGATGCGTTCAGCATCGTTAAATTCGGACGGCTTGGATAAATGCGAAATATCACCGGTGTGAATCATAAAGGAGGGCTTCACCGGTAGCGCCCGCACACGCGCGATCGCTTCTTCCAGCGTCCCCTTCGCATTGGGATTTGCCGGCTTGTCGAAGCCCATGTGACTGTCGCTGATCTGCAGAAAGGTAAAGCCCTTCTGCTGCGCGGCAACCGCTTCGTCGATAATACCAAGTGAGGTTGGGACTCCGCCGGCAATGGTCCAAAGCACGCCAGTGCCTGCCCAAGTCATGCATTCGAGTACCTTGCGGCGATTTAAGCCATCATCGCGCTCTGTCATCGTCGAATCTCCCATAACGAGTTTGCGTTTACGGGGACGAGACTGACCGCGACGACGATTTATTCCCGGACGTCCTTCTCAATCTTGTTTCATAAAAAAGTTATCTGAAACGAAGCGTTAGCTCCGCGCCGCGAGGAATATTCAAACCGTTTTGCAGTCTCCTCCCGTGCATGGTCACAGCGACCGTGCCATTCGCCGCCACCCGTTTGACGCCGAATGGCTTCGCTAACCCCGACGATTTTTGAATCACAATCACAGGAGACCCGACATGAAGACGTTTTTGACCACCCTGGCTGTGCTTACCGCCGTCGCAACGCCGGCATTCGCCCAGTCGTTCTGCACATGTGACGGCACCGGCAACGTGCTGACGTTCACGCACAATCCGATCACTCTTCCCACTCAGAACATTGCAACCGGTCAGAGGGGGCTAGACACTTTCGCCATGGTTCCAAGCACCCGCTCGGCTTCCAGTCCGAACAGTCCTGCCGCCACGGGCGGCGGAAGTCTCGGCTACAATGAAATGCTTCGTAACTTCTGAGCCTACGAAAAAACAGGGCGGGTTTTGGCCCGCCCTGTTTTCCGACCTAAATAATTTTGCTCGACTGGGAATGAAACCGGGGCCATCAGAGTCTCCTAAATGTGATTACTGCGCCCAGGAGAGATCTCGAGCTATCATATTGGCGTAGCAAGGAAATAGTGATCGGTGCGGTCGGCGCCTATTGGAAGAAGCAACTATGACCCGTTCAAAGTCTGACGATAACTCAGTACTGCTGGTGCATGCCTATGTTGACGGCGAACTCGATCCCGCCAACGCGCTGGGCATCACGCAACAGATGGCCGAGACACCGGCGCTCGCCACCGAGGCCGAACGCGTCAAGGCTTTGCAGCAAGCGATCCATGAACAGCTGCCGCGAGAGGCGGCACCGCCCGGGCTGCACGCCCGCATTCAGACTTCGGTCGGCGGCTTAACACGAGACCGCGCACGGCCATCGTGGCGCGCGCTTGCAGCATCGATCGCCTTGACCGCCATGGTTACCAGCGGCTCGACCTGGTTCGTGATCGGGTCTCAACAGCAGCCAATGATGGTCGCGGATGCGCTCGTCTCCGACCACATCCGCGCATTAATGGCGCCGGAGCCGGTCGACGTCGTTTCCTCCGACCGCCACACGGTCAAACCATGGTTCAATGGCCGCATTCCAAGCTCGCCGCGGGTCGTCGATCTTGGCAAGGAGGATTTCCCGCTCGTTGGCGGCCGCATCGATGTTGTCGGCCAGACACCTGTCTCGACTTTGGTTTATCGGCGTGCCAAGCATTTGATCAGCCTCACCGCCGTGCCAGCGGAGAGCCAGTACGAACTCGACAGGAGCCCGCGCAGCGTCAACGGCTACAACGTCGTTCACTGGGTCGAGAACGGCGTGAGCTACTGGGCAATCTCCGATCTCGAAGCCAAAGAGTTGGAGGATTTCGCCCAACTATTCCGCACCAGCCAGACCGTACTGTAGCCGTTCGGGGCGTGGGCGATGTCGATCACTTTACTGAAGGCCAGGACCGAGCCAACGAGATCTGAAAGGCCAACAATGAAGTTGGTTGCCTCAGGCGTGCAAGAGTCCTTGAGCGGCCTGGACGATAACGCGCGCTTCAGAACCGTCGTGATGCCGCATATCGACGAGGCCTATCGCCTCGCGCACTGGCTCACCGGCAATCGCACGGACGCTGAGGACGTGGTGCAGGATGCCTCGTTACGGGCATTCCGCGCCATTCGTGAATTCGCTGGCGGCAGTCCGCGTTCCTGGTTGCTGAGCATTGTGCGCAACACCGCCTATTCGTGGCTCCGCAAGAATCGTCCAGCGACGATTTTCACGGTCGAGGATCTCGAGGCGGTCGAGCTTGAGAACGTCAAACCAGGCGAGCCGAATGACAAGACGCCGGAAGCGGCACTGATCGCCAAAGCTGATGCCGAGCAGCTCCGCGCAGCCATCGCCGCACTGCCTGCGCCATTCCGTGAGACCCTCGTGCTCCGCGATATCGAGGGGCTCGACTATCGCGAAATCGCGGAAGCAACCGAAGTGCCGATCGGAACCGTGATGTCACGTCTCGCCCGTGCTCGCCGCCGGCTGATCGCGACCATCCAGAAAGACCGATAAAAAACTCCCGCCTGAGTATGTGCCAAACGCCCTTTCGCGAATGGCCGCGCGATGCGATATACCCTGACGCCATGAAATTTCTCGATGAAGCCAAGGTTTATATTGCGTCCGGCGCGGGCGGAAACGGCTGCGTGTCGTTCCGGCGCGAGAAATTCATCGAGTTTGGCGGCCCAAACGGCGGCGACGGCGGCAAGGGCGGCAATGTGGTGGTGGAAGCGGTCACCGGTCTCAACACCCTGATCGACTATCGCTATCAGCAGCATTTCAAGGCGCAACGCGGCGGCAATGGCATGGGCAAGGACCGCGCCGGCGCCAACGGCAAGGACGTTGTTCTGAAAGTGCCCGTCGGCACGCAAATATATGAGGAGGATGGTGAGGCTTTGATTGCCGACCTAACTCACGTCGGCGAGAGCGTGACGATCTCCAAGGGCGGCAATGGCGGATTCGGCAATACGCATTTCAAGTCGTCCACCAATCGTGCACCCCGCCATGCCAATCCCGGACAGCCGGGCGAAGAGCGCACCATCCGGCTGCGTCTGAAGCTGATCGCCGACGCTGGGCTGATCGGCCTGCCCAATGCAGGGAAGTCCACATTCCTTGCAGCGGTCAGCGCAGCAAAACCGAAGATCGCCGATTACCCCTTTACCACGCTGCATCCGCAGCTCGGAGTGGTCGAAGTCGACGGACGCGAATTTGTGCTCGCCGATTTACCCGGGCTGATCGAAGGCGCGCATGAGGGAACGGGATTGGGCGACCGTTTTCTCGGTCACACCGAACGCTGCCGCGTACTGTTGCATCTCGTCGATGGCACGGGCGAAGACGCCGGCGAAGCCTACAGGACTGTGCGGACGGAATTGGAGGCGTATGGCCACGGCTTGACTGAAAAACCGGAAATCGTTGCGCTGTCGAAGGCCGATGCGATGACGATGGACGCGATCAAGGTGCAAAGCGCGAAACTGAAAAAAGCCTGCAAGAAAACGCCTCTGGTCGTATCCGCGCAGTCGCACGAAGGCGTGCAGGAGGTGTTACGCGCGCTTGCCGCTATCATCGAAAAGGCGCAGAAAAATCCGCAGCCTGAAGAAACGCCGCAATATCTTTAGCATCTCAATACGATCTCGGCAGGCCGAGCACTTTTTCCGCGATGAAGCAGAGGATCAGCTGCGGGCTGACCGGCGCAAGCCGGGCGATCATGACTTCGCGCAAATAGCGCTCGACGTGAAATTCCTTGGCATAACCCATCCCACCGTGCGTCATCACAGCCGCCTCACATGCCGAGAACGCCGCCTCGGCGCCGAGATATTTTGCCGCATTTGCTTCGGCCGCGCAGAGCGCGCCGCTGTCGTAGAGCGAAGCGGCCTTGAACGCCATCAGGTTCGCGGCTTCGAGCTGCATCCAACTCGCCGCCAGCGGGTGCTGGATTGCCTGGTTTTGGCCGATGGGGCGGCCAAATACGATGCGCTCGCGAGCATAAGACGCTGCCTTGCGCAGCGCGGCACGGCCAAGACCCACCGCTTCCGCCGCGATCAGAATGCGCTCGGCGTTCATGCCGTGCAGGATATATTCAAAGCCGCGGCCCTCCTCCCCGATGCGATCGGCCGCCGGCACAGGCAGTGCCTCAATAAATAGCTCGTTCGAGTCGACGGCACTCCGTCCCATCTTGGCGATTTCGCGCACGTTGACGTGGTTACGGTCGAGCGTGGTGTAGAACAGGCTCAAGCCTTCCGTTTTCCGCTTGACGTTTTCGAGCGGCGTGGTGCGCGCCAGGATCAGCATTTTGCTCGCCACCTGCGCAGTTGAAATCCAGATCTTCTGGCCGGAGAGCAGATAGCGATCGCCATGCCGTACGGCTTTGGTCTTCAGATTGAGCGTGTCGAGGCCGGCATCCGGTTCGGTGACGGCGAAACATGCTTTGTCGTCCCCCGCGATCAGGGGCGGCAGCATGCGATTTTTCTGCTCGTCACTACCGAACATCACCACCGGATTGAGCCCGAAAATATTCATATGCAGTGCCGAGGCGCCCGAGAGGCCAGCGCCAGATTCGGCGACGGTCTGCATCATGACAGCGGCCTCGGTTACGCCGAGGCCAGAGCCGCCGTATACCTGCGGGATCGCGATGCCAAGCCAACCTTGCTCAGCGAAGGTGCGGTGGAAATCCTGCGGGAAGCCACCTTCGCGATCCTTGGCGAGCCAGTAGTCGTCGGGAAAACGAGCGCAGATCTTCTCGATTGCCGCTCGGATTGCCTGCTGTTCGGCCGAGTACGAAAAATCGATGGCTCATCTTGCCCCGGCCACTCATAATAAGGCTAGTCG
>JBGQLL010000130.1:0-8701 GCA_041500065.1 Pseudolabrys sp. | reverse complement strand
GGCATTCGGATAGCCGACCCAGTGGTAGAGGCATCGCCGCTTGAGTGCATCATGCACTTCGCGGGTGCGATTGGACGTGACGACAACGATCGGCGGATGCGACGCTTTAACGGTGCCTAGCTCCGGCACGGTGACCTGGAAGTCGGCGAGCACCTCCAGAAGAAACGCCTCGAACGCTTCGTCGGTGCGGTCTATTTCGTCGATCAGCAGCACCGGCGGGCCGGATGGATCGGGCTCGAGCGCCTGCAGCAGCGGTCGCTTGATCAGGAAGCGTTCGGAGAACACGTCGTGCTCAATCCGCGCTCGGTCGCCCTCGCCTTCGGCTTCCGCAAGACGAATGGCAATCATTTGGGCGCCGTAGTTCCACTCGTAAACCGCGGCGGAAACGTCGAGCCCCTCGTAGCATTGCAACCTGATCAGGCGGCGTCCAAGCGTGGTGGCAAGCACCTTTGCGATCTCGGTTTTGCCAACCCCCGCCTCGCCCTCCACGAATAGCGGCCGGCCCATGCGCAACGCGAGATAAAGCACCGTCGCCAGGGAGCGATCGGCGATGTAATCGGCCTTGGCCAGCAGATCGAGGGTTGAATCGATCGAATTCGGAAGGGTCTTGTCTGCCATGTGGGCACTTTATCCTACTACGCGCGTGTCTTACATGTGGGGATAGAAGGCCCCGACAGCCAGGATGACCCCATGACGAAGCCCGAAACCCTTGAGAAAGATGCCCTCCGGATGCCGACGATCGATCCGGGGGTGCGTATCGGCCATGTCCACCTGAAGGTAGCAGACCTGCAAAGGGCGCTCGATTTCTATTGCGGCGTGCTGGGTTTTACACTCACCACCAGCCGGCCGGGCGCGGCCTTCATCTCGGCAGGCGGCTATCATCACCATCTGGGCTTGAACACCTGGGAAAGTCGCGGCGGCTCACCTCCCGCCCCTGGCACCACCGGTCTTTACCATACTGCTATTCTTTACCCGACCCGGCGGCTGTTGGCCGACGCCCTGCGCCGGCTGATCGTCGCCAAGATTCCGCTCGAAGGTGCCAGCGACCATGGCGTCTCCGAGGCGCTTTATTTGCGCGATCCGGACGACAACGGCGTCGAGCTCTATTGGGATCGCCCGAAGGAGAAATGGCCCAAGAAGCCGGACGGCTCTTTACAGATGTTCACCCACCCGCTCGATCTGCATGACCTCCTTGCAGAGCTCGATCGCGAACCGGTCGCCTGATTCATTCGGAATATGTCGGACATCCTTAGGCGTGCCCCTGACCGACTAAATGGTCAGGCGTACATACGCCAAAGACGCCGCGATCAGTACGACAATGAGAAGTGGCAAAATTTGCTGCACGGCAACCTTCCGAGCGGGTGAAACCTTCGCTCGAAAACGCGGCTGCCGCCCCGATAGTTCCCCGCCTAACTGAAATTATGCCGTCGCTTTTGCCAGTGCACGCCGTGCCAGAACGCCGACGAGATGGGCACGGTATTCGGCACTCGCGTGAATATCGCTGTTCATCCCGGTCGCCGGGATGGTCATGCCTTCAAGTGATTTGGCGGCGAAGCGCTTCTTGAGCGCCTCTTCGAAGGATTTGACCCGGAATACGCCGCTGGCGCCGGCACCGGTTACTGCTACGCGGATGTCAGAGCCGCGCTTCGACACGAAGACACCCACCAACGCAAAGCCTGAGGCGGGATGCTTGAATTTCTCGTAGGCCGCTTTCTTGGCGATCGGGAAGCTTACCTTGGTAATGATCTCGCCCTCTTCGAGCGCCGTCGAAAACATGCCAGTGAAAAAATCATCCGCTGCAATACGGCGCTTATTGGTGATGATGGTTGCGCCGAGACCGAGGCATGCCGCAGGATAGTCGGCATTTGGATCGTTGTTAGCAATCGAACCGCCGATCGTGCCACGGTTACGAACCTGCGGATCACCAACCGCGGCCGGTACCGAAGCTAGCCCCGGCAGTACCTGTTGAAGCACCGGCGAATTGGCCGCATCGGCGTGACGCGTCATGGCTCCGATCACGATCGAGCGTCCCTTCTGTTCGACGCCGCTCAGACCCTCAACCAGCGACAGGTCGATGAGCGCCGAAGGATTCGCAAGCCGCAGTTTCATAACCGGCAGCAGTGAGTGTCCCCCGGCCAATAGCTTGGCTTCTGGATTGCGTGCCAGCAGGCCAGCCGCCTGGCGGACCGTGGTCGGACGATGGAAGGTGAAATTGTACATCGACATCTCCCGTGATTATGCGGCCTGACGCGGTTGCGCGCGCTTGAGCGCGGCCCAAACCGTTTGAGCAGTGGCGGGCATCCCTAGGTCTTCATTACCGATCGCATCGGTGATGGCATTGATCACCGCCGCGGGGGCAGCGATCGCGCCAGCCTCACCACAGCCCTTGATGCCGAGCGGATTTGACGGCGCTTTGGTTTCGGTCAGGCCGACCTGAAACGATGGCAGGTCATGCGCGTGCGGCATGGAGTAATCCATCAGCGAGCCGGTCACGAGCTGGCCCTCGTTGTCATAAACCGCGCCTTCCAGCAGCGCCTGGCCAATGCCTTGCGCGATACCGCCGTGCACCTGCCCTTCGACGATCATAGGATTGACAATTGTGCCGAAGTCGTCGACCGCGGTCCAATTGACGATCTCGGTTTTGCCGGTGTCGCGGTCGACTTCGACCTCGCAAATGTGACAGCCGGCCGGGAACGTGAAATTGGTTGGATCGTAGAAGCTCGTCTCCTTCAATCCAGGCTCAAGCTCCTGGCCGGCAAATTTGTGCGCGATATATGCATTGAGCGACACATCGCCCCAAGCGGCCGACTTGTCGGTGCCGGCGACTGTGAATTTTCCGTCCTTGAATACAATGTCGCCTTCTGCTGCTTCCAGCATATGCGCGGCGACTTTCTTCGCCTTGGCCTCGATCTTGTCGAGCGCTTTGACGATCGCGGACATTCCGACCGCGCCCGACCGTGAGCCGTAAGTACCCATGCCGAACTGCACTTTGTCGGTATCGCCATGGACGATCGAAACGTTCTCGAACGGTATGCCAAGCCGCTCCGAAACAAGCTGAGCGAAGGTCGTCTCGTGTCCTTGCCCATGGGCATGTGTGCCGGTCAGCACTTCCACGCTGCCGGTCGGGTTGACGCGCACTTCGGCGCTCTCCCAAAGTCCTACGCCGCATCCAAGCGATCCGACCGCCTGAGAAGGCGCGATCCCGCATGCCTCGATGTAGGTTGAATAGCCGAGCCCGCGTAATTTGCCGTCACGCGCCGCGTCGCGCTTGCGTTTGTTGAAGCCCTTAACGTCGGCTAGCTCCAGCGCCTTTTTGAGGGAGGCGTTATAGTCGCCCGCATCGTAGGCCATGATCACTGGCGTCTGATGCGGGAATGATTTGATGAAATTCCGTTTGCGCAGATCGGCAGGATCGATGTCCATTTGCCGGGCCGCCACCTCGACCAGCCGTTCGACCACGAAGGTTGCTTCCGGTCGCCCCGCGCCGCGATAGGCGTCGACCGGCACGGTGTTCGTATAAACCGCATCAACCTCGCAATAAATCTGAGGGATGTCGTATTGGCCCGACAGCAGCGTGGCGTAGAGATAGGTCGGCACCGACGAGGAGAAGGTCGACATATAGGCGCCAAGATTGGCAATCGTCTTGACGCGCATCGCCAACATCTTGCCGTTGGCATCGAGCGCAAGCTCCGCGTGCGTGACATGGTCGCGGCCATGCGCGTCGGTAACGAATGATTCCGAGCGGTCGGCCGTCCATTTCACCGGCCGGCCCACCTTGCGCGCCGCCCATAGGCAGACAACTTCCTCCGGATAAATGAAAATCTTTGAGCCGAAACCGCCGCCGACGTCGGGAGCAATGACGCGTAATTTGTGTTCCGGCGCCATGCCGACGAATGCGGCAATCACCAGCCGCGAAACGTGTGGATTTTGCGTAGTATTCCAAAGCGTGAGTTGATCCGTTCCGGCATCGTATTCAGCGAGCGCGACGCGAGGCTCGATCGCATTCGGCACCAGGCGGTTGTTGACGATGTCGAGCTTGGTGACGTGTTTGGCGGCGGCAAAGGCTGCGTCCACCGCCTTGGCGTCGCCGAGCGACCACTCGTAGATCGTATTCTTCGGCGCAACATCGTGAATTTGCGGGCCCGATTTCGCCTTGCCGGGGTCAACGACTGCCGGCAGCACCTGATAGTCGACCTTCACTTTCTCAGCGGCATCGCGCGCTTGCGCCTGGGTCTCGGCGATCACGACGGCGACTGCATCGCCCACGTGGCACACTTTATCGGCGGCCAGTGCCGGATGCGGCGCCATCTTCATCGGCGTGCCGTCCTTGGAATGGATCATCCAGCCGCAGATCAGATTCCCGATCTTGTCCGTGGCGAGCTCTTTGCCCGTGAGCACATCGACCACTCCCGGCATTTTCCTGGCGGTGGAAACATCGATGCTGTTGATTTTTGCGTGAGCGTGCGGCGAGCGGACGAACACCGCGCGGGTCTCGCCCGGTCGAACAACGTCATCGGTGTATTTGCCCTTGCCCGTAATGAAACGGAGATCTTCTTTTCGGCGCACCGCCGCGCCGATACCCGTCGCGCTCATGGCGGTCTCCTTCCTTGAATTTTTTGACGTTATTCGGCGGCTTGACGCGCGCCACCCTTGGCCATGGCCTTCGCTCCTGCTGCAATGGCTTTGACGATATTGTGGTAGCCGGTGCAGCGGCAGATATTGCCGTCGAGCTGCTCGCGAATGGTGTGCTCGTCGAGATCGTTGCCGCGTCGGCGCACGATATCGAGCGCCGCCATGATCATTCCCGGTGTGCAGAAGCCGCATTGCAGGCCGTGATTTTCGCGGAACGCCTCCTGCATCGGATGCAGCGGGCCATTCGGTTCGGCCAACCCCTCGATGGTGGTGACTTTGGCACCCTCGCACTGTAACGCGAGCGTGGTGCATGACTTGGCCGCAATGCCGTCGATATGAACGACACAGGCGCCGCACTGCGACGTATCGCAACCGACGTGGGTACCGGTCAGCCGTAGATTTTCGCGCAGGAATTGCACCAGCAACGTGCGAGCTTCGACGTCACCGGTGACGGCTTTGCCGTTCACCGTCATGGACACGGCAGGCATGTCCTTCCTCCCAATTTGGGGCCAAAGGCCCTCTTTTCGCCCCCGTCCACTCGGACGGCGGCTGTTCGTCCGCAAAATCGGGCCGATTTTTGGCCGATTTCATATGGAACCTGAATAAGTCTGAACCCCGACTGTGGGCTCGGTCAAGGGATTCAAAAGGCGAAAATCAGCTCAACCTGCAATGACAGGCCCCTCCGGGGCTGCGACGGTCGCGGCAAAATTCCGAAAAAAATCATCGGCGACCTTCTTGGCGGCGCCATTGACCAGACGCTGGCCAAGCTGGGCGAGCTTGCCGCCGATCTGCGCCTCTACGTTGTAGGTGAGCAGCGTGCCACCATCCTTTTCGGTCAGCGCGACGGTCGCCCCGCCTTTTGCGAAGCCAGCGACTCCGCCATCCCCTTCGCCGGAAATCTTGTAACCGTTGGGCGGATTGAGATCGGTCAGGTGGACTTTGCCTTTGAAGCGTGCCTTCACCGGACCAATCTTGGTGGTGGCGACCGCCTGAAATTCGGTGTCCGAAGTCTTGTTGAGCTCTTCGCAGCCGGGGATGCAGGCCTTCAATACCTCCGGGTCGTTGAGTTTCGCCCACACCACCTCGCGGCTTGCCGGAAGCTGAACCTCTCCAGTCATTGTCATCGCCATCCGGCACCTCCTTCAATATTGGCCAACTCGGCTTAATCCCTCGCGCCCGACCTGAAAAGGGCTTTGCAGGGGGAGTTTGGCGCATTATGGGTGTCGGCCACGCCACGTCCAACAATCAGAACATGTCTAGGGAGGACTTTCATGCCGATGATCACTGCCGACGACGGCTGCCCGATCTATGTGGAGGTTGAGGGCCGAGACGGGGCGCCTGTGCTGATGCTGTCGAACTCTCTCGGCACCAATCTGCATATGTGGGACGATCAGGCGCCGGAATTCGCAAAGCACTTCCGGCTGGTGCGTTACGACCGCCGCGGTCATGGCCAATCGGGCGTACCGAAAGGCCCCTATTCCATGGAACGCTTTGGGCGCGACGTGCTTTCGGTGCTCGACGTCCTCAAGATCAAGACGACAAACTGGTGTGGATTGTCGATGGGCGGCATGGTCGGCCAATGGTTGGGAGCACATGCACCGGACCGGGTCGAGAAGCTCGTCCTTTCGAATACGAATTTCAACTATGCCGACAAGACACCATGGTCCGACCGCATCAAGTTTGTGCAGGAAAAAGGTCTTGGCGAACTTGTCGATCCGAATATGGAGCGCTGGTTCACCAAGGGGTTCCGTGATCGCTCACCGCAAGTGATCACGCGCATGAAAGAGATATTCCTTAAGACCAATCCGGCCGGCTACATCGCCAGTTGCGAAGCAATACGTGACATGGATTTCACCGCCTCCAATCCGCGCATCAGTGCGCCGACTTTGGTGATCGTGGGCAACCAGGATCCCGCAACACCGCCGGCAGCCGGCGAAGCCATTGCAAAGCAGATCAAAGGCGCCAAGGTTGCCGCGCTCGACGCCGCGCATATCGCGAATATGGAGCAGCCGAAGCTTTACACGGAGACCGTGCTCAATTTCCTACGCGCTTAGGGGCAATTCCGATGGACGACAAGGAACGCTACGAACGCGGCATGGCCAAGCGCCGCAAGGTCCTTGGCAATGCATGGGTCGACCGCGCCAATGCGAAGAAGACGCCGTTCAACGAGGAATTCCAGGATTTCATCACTCGCACTGCCCGGGGCGAGGTCTGGACACGCCCGCATTATGACGAGCGCACGCGACGCATTCTGGTGATCGGCACCATGCTCGCTCTCGACAAATGGGAAGAGTTCCGGATGCATGTGCGCGCAGCTCTTGGCGAGGGTGGGTTCACGCCAGACGACATCAAGGAAATCATATTGCAGCAGGCAATCTATTGCGGCGTCCCGGCCGCCAACCACGCGTTCAAGGAAGCTGCTGAAGTGATCTCTGAAGTTGGTAAGGCCAAATAGCCATCACGGGCCGCTGACGCTCTCGTCATTTCAAGTTGAAAAGGCTTCAATGCTAGCCGTGGCCCGATAGATGGGGACGCTTCATGGCCAAGATCCGCGTGCGCAAGGGAATGCCGAGCGTTCAGCTCGACAAGGCTGAGTTCACACGACGATTTCTTGCCAGATTTTACGACCCTAATTTTGAACCGCTCAAGGGCGAGATCGACAAGATCGCTGAGACTGCTTGGGTCACCTATGACGAGTACCGCAAGTCCCCGCGTGTCACGAAAGCCGGGCCCGGCTTCGCCGATCCGAACTATGAAATCTCCGTCGAGTGGCTCGCCACACGCGCCGATATTCGGACCGCCGAGCGTCGGCAGAAAAACCGTAAGTCCCCCTCGCGCATCCTGATCGTCAATGGCTCATCGCGCAGCGACCAGACCTGTCCCGGCGAAATGTCGAAGACTTATCGGCTGGTCACGATGGCCAAGGAGGTGATTGAGAAGACACGCGGCTTTGAGGCTGATGTCCTCGATCTCTCCCGCCTGACATCCGAATACGGTCGCGTTATCTACCCGTGCAAAGCTTGCGTCTCAACGGCGCAGCCACTCTGCCACTGGCCCTGCAGTTGTTATCCCAATCATGCACTCGGACAGACCGGCGACTGGATGGCCGAGATTTACCCAAAATGGGTCGAAGCGCACGGCGTAATGATTGTGTGTCCGGTGAACTGGTATCAATCGCCCTCTTCGCTCAAGTTGATGATTGACCGCCTGGTTTGCGCCGATGGCGGCAATCCGGATCCGACCTCGACCCACGGCAAGAACGCCGCCAAGGCCAAAGAGCTCGAGCTCAAGGGCTGGCCCTACCCGCGCCATCTCGCTGGGCGCGTGTTCTCGGTCGTCGTCCATGGCGACGCGGCGGGTACCGAGAACTTGCGACGCATCCTCACCGACTGGATGAGCGATATCGGAATGATCCCGTCAGGCCATCTGGCGCTGATCGATCGCTATGTCGGATATCTCACCCCCTACGCCACCAGCCATGACGACCTCGATCGCGACACGGACTTTCAAGATGACGTACGCAATGCCGCGCGCGCGCTGGTGCAGGCGGTCAAAGATCGGCGTTCGGGCAAACTGGAGCCGCCGGATCGCGGTCTGCACGAAGCGCGCCCGAAATAACAGGCCAGGCCAGAGGCAGCGAAGCTAAGTCGTGCCGAGCACGCGAGAAATTGCGTTTAGCTTTTCGGAAACGACGCTCAAATACTCATACGCGATGAACCACGCGAGACCAAAACGCATGCCCCAAAGCAGAAATGTCGCGATCCGCCGGGCCATTTTTTCGCCCCATGGCCGACCTCGCTTTAGACGTCGATGCGTGCGTCCGACTGTGTCGTTGCCGTAGCAGTCGCGGGCTTGACCTCGGCGCTTTCGACACCCCGCGCATTGCGGCGCTCAAAAATGCAAAGGCCGGCTGCGAAGGCGGTAAACAGAAGCTGGAACGTGTGCTCGCGCATGAGATCTGTGCTGTTCGACCAGGAGGCTGGGCCGACCGAAGCAATGCTGATCAGCACGACCAGAATGAGCGCGGCTTCCAGAACGTCCGAATTCGCTTCGCCGTGCTTCATCATGG
>JBGQLL010000129.1:0-8847 GCA_041500065.1 Pseudolabrys sp. | reverse complement strand
GCTCGGCCCGTCTGTATCGATCTGATGGCCTTTCGCCGGAACCTCGCCGCGCGCTTGTGCAACATGCTCTTTGTCACCGTCGCTGTCGCTTGCGGCCGGCTGCGGTTTGCCAACCTGCGACTGCGGCGTGACTTTTCCGTTGAGCTGGAAACCGGCCGTTGTTTCGTCAGTCGATGGGTCTGCCTGGACTTGCGTGTGCCCGTCGTCCGTCTTTTTTCCGGGGTCAATCTGTTTTCCGGCACCGGCTTTCGATGCAGGGTCGAAAGCTTTCAGATCGATTGTTGCGTTGGCGGCAATTGCGGTAAGGCCCTGAGGCCGGGTCGGCTGGTCACCAGAATTGGGCGCTGGCGCCTGATCGGAAACCACCGCGATCACGGGCGCTAACGTCGCCGTGTTGGCTGTGGTGATTGTCTGAGCCCCGTCCGTCGGAGACGTGGCCGCCGAATTATCGGTTTTCGGCCCATCTCCGGGCTTGTCTGTATTGTCCGCTGTCTTGATACCATCGCCGACGGCAGCGTCCGTCTTGGCTTTCGCGTCCGCCTTGTCGTCGGCTGCCGGCTTCCCGTTGTCATTTAATTTGACTGTTGGGTCGGTGTTATCAGGTTTTATTGGGGTGTCGTCATTTGCCGTCACCGGCTTGCGATCGGCATTCTTGACTGGCGCTTGCGAGCTGTCGGCGGGCGTGACTTTGTTTTCTGGCGGTGGTGGCGCCGGAGATTGATCGGCTGGTTGCGTGCCGACATCGAGCAGGCTCTCAAAGGGTGAGGGCGCGCGGTCGGACTGCCGGGCCGGGCGGGCAAGACGTGGCAGAGGATCCTGGGCGTGAATTTTCGCGTCGAACGCAACTTGCGGCACTTGGCACCCTCCGGGATATCCGCCGGGTTACGTGCAATCGTCAGGCCAGCCCTTGAAAGGCCAAATTCGTATTTCTAATCAGCCCTTTGCAAAGCGCTCCAAAGATGCCATGGGCGCTTGCCCTGGCAGGAATAACAGCCAAGCGGCAAAATCTGCCGGGTTTTGCCCTCGCAATGCGCGCCTTCGGTCGCCACCTGTAGTAAGAAGCACCATGCCCAACAGTCTCGATCTCGACCGTCGGCCTGAAGACACTCGCGTCGTCGTCGCCATGTCCGGCGGTGTCGATTCATCGGTGACGGCCGCTCTGCTCAAGGCGGAGGGCTACGACGTGGTCGGGGTGACACTGCAACTTTATGACCATGGCGCTGCGATCCATCGTAAAGGCGCCTGCTGTGCTGGGCAGGACATATACGACGCCCGCAGTGTCGCGGAGCGCATTGGTATTCCTCACTACGTGCTCGACTATGAGAGCCGCTTCAAGCAAGCGGTGATCGACCGGTTTGCCGAGAGCTACATCCACGGCGAAACGCCGGTGCCTTGTGTCGATTGCAATATGTCAATCAAGTTCCACGATTTGCTGATCACCGCGCGCGAACTCGGCGCCGAGGTGCTGGCCACTGGGCATTACGTCGCTTCGCGGCCTTTGGCCCGCGGCGGACGCGCGCTTTATCGCGCGCGTGAGGATGAGCGCGACCAGAGCTATTTCCTTTTTGGTACTACCCGCGAACAGCTTGAGATTCTGCGCTTCCCGCTTGGCGAGCAGACCAAGGCCGAGACGCGCGAACTGGCCCGGCGCTTCGGTCTCGCGGTCGCGGACAAACACGATAGCCAGGACATTTGTTTCGTGCCGTCCGGCCACTACGCCGACATGATCGAGCGTTTGAAGCCCGGTGCGGCGGAAGCCGGCGACATCGTCGATCTCGAGGGCAGGGTGCTCGGCCAGCATTCCGGCATTATTCATTTCACTGTGGGTCAGCGCCGAGGGCTTGGAATTGCGACAGGAGCGCCGCTTTACGTGGTACGGCTCGATGCCGAACGCCGCCGCGTGGTCGTCGGCCCGCGTGAGGCCTTGCGGATGAGCCGCATCCTGTTGCGTGACGTGAATTGGATTGGCGAGGGCTCGCTCGATGAGGCGCTTGCCGATGACCGTCGTGAGGTATTCGTGAAGGTACGTTCAACGCGGCCGGCACAAGCGGCCTGGCTGCGTCATGGTGCCAATGGCTGCGAAGTCGAACTGGTTGACGGCGAGCACGGCGTGTCGCCGGGTCAGGCTTGCGTGTTCTATGACTCCGGTGAAGGCCAGGCGCGCGTGCTCGGTGGCGGATTCATCAAGAGCGCAGTTGCGGCAGCGGATTACCAACGTGCCGATGCTGGGCGAACAGCAGCGCCAACGATGCGCGGTTAGTTCGGGCTGCATGGGGGCGGATATCGACAAATCGAGCGTCGAACGTGCCTACGCGCGGTGGGCGCCGGTCTATGATCTTGTGTTCGGTGCAGTGTTTGACGCGGGCCGGCGTGCGGCGATCCTGGCTGCCGAGCAGGCCTGCGGGCCGGCAGGCGGTCGCATCCTCGAAGTCGGCGTCGGCACCGGCATTTCGCTACCCGACTACGCACGAAACAATCGACTGGTTGGCATCGATCTGTCTGAACCGATGCTGCGCAAGGCGCACGAGCGCGTCGCCGAGCATGGGCTCAGCAATGTCGAGGCGTTGGCGGTGATGGACGCTGAGCGAATGGCGCTGGCGGATCGCTCGTTTGACGTCGTGGTGGCTCAATTCGTCATTACTGCGGTCCCCAAACCTGAAGCGACACTCAATGAATTCGCGCGAGTGGTCCGGCCTGGTGGCGAGATCGTGCTCGTCAACCATATCGGCGCGGAGGAGGGGCCGCGTCGCGTGTTTGAACTTTGCTTCGCTCCCATAGCGCGAAGACTAGGTTGGAGGCCCGAATTCCGTTTCGGTCGACTCACCGATTGGGCTGCAGGGCACGGAGGAGTGCGGCTCATTGAACATCGACCAATGCCGCCGCTCGGCCATTTTTCACTCATCCGTTTCGAGCGCCTGGCCGATACAGCGGCTTGAGTGGAACTCCTGATCGCGCCAAGCCGTTATCTCCACGGAGTACATTTACATATGCGCCGAGGGAGGGTGCGATGTCCGCAAAATCCGCATTCTCGGGCTGACGATGTCGGCGCTTCTTCTGCCGGTGCTTGCGGCAGCTCAGGCTCCACCCCCGAGCCAAACGCCAGTTGCCCCCAAAACCGAACAACCCAACCCGAATTGCGCGAATTCGGATATGCAAACGGCGATGGGCAAGGGGGGTACCCTCGATACGCGAGCGGACGCGGCAGGAAATCTAAGTGAAAAGCTTGCGCGCTCAGGCGGCGTGATCTGCCCGCCCGACCATGTCGATCCGGAGATCAAACAACCGACCCCACCCGGCGGCGCCATGCCGGTGATCCCGCCGCCAGGCAGCCCCGGTGGCGACCAGTCCATTCAACCGAAGTGACCCGGCCGGAATGGCTATTCGTCCGCTTGCTTGACAGCGTTTGCCGCCGCTTCCTATATCGCGCTCATTCCGGCACGTTGTTTTCGGAATGGCGGGGTAGCTCAGCTGGTTAGAGCAGCGGAATCATAATCCGGAGGTCGGGGGTTCGAGTCCCTCCCCCGCTACCAAATCCGATCTCCGGTGCTCCTGATGAGCACAATTAAGAATTGGCACCCACCGCAGCGCAATTATTTGACCTAAATTCGGCTGCTTTTTGAGTAGACGAACACTCATCACAAGCCCGTTAGGCCACGATTGGCCGGCAATCCGAGGTTGCTCCGCCCATCATGCGATGGAACAATCGCACCCTTAAATCGTATCTGTACGTGCATCGACTGCCGCAGCCCTTTGTGTTTACGGAGGCTCTCCATGGCGCGCACCGCAGTGTCGCCGGCCCCACGTGGTGAGCCGGCGCAGGAGCCGAAGCGTTCCCTGGACGAGACGCGCGAGTTTTGGCTCCAGGCATTCCGCCGGGTTCGGGCCGAGACGGAGGCGCGCGCAGTGCATCTATCGGCCGAAGACCAGATCGTGCAGTCAATGGCGGACGCCAGCCCAACCAAATGGCATCGCGCCCATGTTACGTGGTTCTTCGAACAGTTCTTATTGGTGCCTCACGATCCGGCCTACAAGATTTTCGACGCGCGCTTTCCCTTTCTTTTCAATTCCTACTACGTCGCGGCTGGTCCGCGCCACGCACGGCCGCAACGTGGCTTGATCACGCGGCCGAACGGTGAGGACGTCAGCGGCTATCGCGCGCATGTCGACGCGGCAGTCGAGCAGTTGATTGCTCAGGTGCCGGCGGCGGACGCTCAGCGCGTATTCGCAATCGTCGAAATCGGCCTGCATCACGAACAGCAACACCAGGAGTTGCTGATCACGGACATTCTTCATGCGTTCGCGCAAAACCCGACCGACCCGGTCTACCATGCAAACTGGCGGCCGCCGCGCGCAACACAGGGGCCGCGTGGCTATGTTGACGTGCCTGCGGGCATTCACAGGATCGGTCACAACGGCGACGGCTTTTGCTTCGACAACGAGACTCCGTTTCATGATGAGCTGATCCCGCAAGTTCGCATTGCGCGGCATCTGGTCACGAACGGTGAGTGGCTCGAATTTATCGCTGCCGGCGGTTACACGACCCCCTCGCTGTGGTTGTCCGACGGCTGGACCGCCGTCCGGACGGAAGACTGGCAGGCGCCTGGTTATTGGCGGCGGACAAACAACGCTTGGTACGTGATGACGCTTGCCGGGGTGAAGCCGGTCGATCCCGGCGCGCCCGTACAGCATATCAGCTATTACGAAGCCGATGCCTTCGCCCGGTTCGCCGGCAAACATCTGCCGAGTGAGGCGGAATGGGAGGTTGCGGCACGTGCAGGCGTGATCGCGGATGCCTTGGGCATCGCTTGGCAATGGACGCGGAGCGCCTATCTACCCTATCCGGGTTACCGGGCCGCCGAAGGGGCGCTCGGTGAGTACAATGGCAAATTCATGGTGAGCCAGATGGTCTTGCGTGGCTCATCGCTTGCCACCCCTGAGGGGCACGAGCGCTTGAGCTACCGCAATTTCTTCTATCCACCGGCGCGTTGGCAATTCAGCGGACTGCGCTTGGCAGAGTATGTGTGAGGGCGTCGCCATGGTCGCAGCAGTAGCACGCAAGCGTTTTATACAGCAAAGTCCCGACGTGTCGGCGTTCGAGGCTGACGTCCTTGAAGGGCTGCACGAGACGCCGAAGCATGTGCCGGCAAAATATTTCTATGACGCCGCCGGCTCACAGCTGTTCGAGCGTATCACCGAACTGCCGGAATATTACCCGACCCGCTACGAGATGAAGATGTTGCGCGATCACGCCGCAGACATTGCCAAACTGATTCCGCAGGGTGCTGCCCTCGTTGAGTTTGGCAGCGGCTCCAGCAAGAAAGCGCGCATCGTGCTGCGCGCGGCGCCGAAGCTTGCGGCCTATGTGCCGGTCGATATCTGCCGTGAAATGATCGAGCAGGAAGCCGCCGAGTTGCGGCCCGATTTTCCTCAGCTCAAGGTGCTGCCGGTGACGGCCGACATTTGCAAGCCGTTCAACTTGCCTCAAGAAGCCAAGGTTGCGCCGGCGCGTATCGGCTTCTTCCCCGGCTCAACCATTGGCAATTTCGAGCCGCATGAGGCATCAGCGTTTTTGTGTAACGCCGCCAACATCCTCGGGCCCGGTGCCACGCTCATCATCGGCGTCGATCTGATCAAATCTGCAGAGGTGCTCAACGCCGCCTATAACGATGCTGCGGGCGTCACCGCCAGGTTCAATCTGAATCTGCTGACGCGCATCAACCGTGAGCTTGGCGGCACCTTCCGCCTCAATACCTTTGAGCACCACGCATTTTACAATCGCGAGCGCCATCGCGTCGAAATGCATCTCGCCAGCCTGAAACGGCAGAAGGTGAAAGTCGCAGGCGAAACGATCGACTTCCGCATCGGCGAAACCATCCACACCGAGAACAGTTACAAATACAGCGTTGAATCGCTCTCCGCTCTTGCACGCGGTGTTGGCTGGTTGTCCGCCGGCGCGTGGATCGATGAGCGCAAATATTTCTCGATCCAGGCCTTCACGTTCGCTGGCTGACTTGCTCGAATTCGTTTGACTGGGCTAAGCCTTGCGCCGCCCGGCCATGACCGGCTGGGCGATTTCATGCAGGGCAGGGCAGGTCTATGAAAATTGTCAGTTTTGAAGCAAACAATGGCGTGCGGCTGGGCGTGGTCGAGGGCGACAGCGTCATCGACCTCCAATCGGTGGACGCGAATGTGCCGGACGACCTCGGCGAAGTGTTGCGGCGGAGTCGGGGCGATCTCAAAGTCCTCGCCGATATTGCCAGAAAGGCGCCGGCTCCCGCACGGCGGCCGCTCGCGGGCCTGACATATTCGCTTCCTGTCGCGCGTCCCGGCAAAATCATTTGCCTCGGGTTGAACTATCTCGATCACGTCAAGGAAGGTCCGCAGCGCGACAACATCCCGAAATTTCCTTCGATTTTCTTTCGGGTGCTGACCTCGATGGTACCTCATCTTCAGCCAATCGTGCGGCCGAAGGAATCGATTCAGCTCGACTATGAAGCTGAGATGGTCGCGGTTGTGGGTAAGCGCGCCAAGCATCTCACAATGGCAAACGCGGTCGATTGTATTGCCGGCTATTCCTGCGCCAACGAAGGATCGGTCCGCGAATTTCAACGCCACACGACGCAGTGGGGCATGGGCAAAAATTTTGATCGCACCGGCGGCTTTGGTCCATGGATGGTGACGGCCGATGAAATCCCTCCCGGAGGCAAGGGCTTGAAGATCATGAGCCGGCTGAACGGCAACACGATGCAGTCTGACAACACCGCCAACATGATGTTTCCTCTGGCGGAGACGTTGGTCTATCTCACCAAGGGCATGACACTGGACCCCGGTGACGTCATCCTCACCGGTACGCCGTCAGGCGTCGGTCATGCGCGAAAGCCTGATCCGGTATGGATGAAGGCGGGCGACACTTGCGAGATCGAGATCGAAGGAATCGGCGTGTTACGAAATCCGATCGTGGACGAGAAGTGACGCGACCCCGTTGACAATTCATCGCCTGGGCGCGTTCCCTTGGCGGTGACAATAAAAGATGCGTCTCGTGCGGGGAGCGTGCAATGGGGAGGACAATCATGAAACGCACTTTCATCGCCGTGGCCTTGATGCTGATCGCGGCTGCGCCGTCCGCGTACGCGCAGGATTGGCCGTCGAAGCCGGTGCATATTCTGGTCGGATTCGGCGCTGGCGGCGGAACCGACGTAGCCACTCGCATACTTGCTGACGGGCTGTCCGAATCCCTCGGTCAACAATTCATCGTCGAGAACAAGCCCGGTGCCGGGGGCACCATTGCCAGCGGCGTGGCCGCCAAGGCGCCGAAGGACGGTTACACCGTCCTCGCCATCAGCATGGGCCACTCGGTATCCGCGGTCATGGTCAAACAGGTGCCCTACGACCCGGTGAATGATTTTGCACCGGTCGGAATATTCACCAATTCTGCCTTCGTTGTCGTCGTGCCCAAAAACTCTCCGGCGACGGACATCAAGAGCCTTATCAAATACGTCAACAAGCAACCCGGAATGCTGAACTATTCCACAGTGGGCCTGGGCTCGACCCAACACCTTATCGCCGAGGATCTGCGCCAGCGCGCTTCCATCAACGCGCAGGCGGTTTCCTATCGGACGACCGGTGAGGTGGTCAGCGCTTTGCTTCGAGGCGATGCTGCCTACGCTGTTGAACTCTATCACCCGATTCGCGGACAGGTGGATTCTGGCGATCTGCGGGTAATCGCGGTGGCTACGCCAAAGCGTTGGCCGGCGATCCCGAATGTGCCGACGCTGGCGGAGAGTGGAATTTCGGGAATCGGCTACCTGGGCTGGTACGGTCTGGCGTTCCCGGCCGGCGCGCCGCAACCGATCATCGACAAGCTTCACAAGGCGATGAAGGAAGTGCTGTCCAAAGATACCGTCAAGATGCGGCTTGAGGGGATAGGCGCGGTTCCCAATCTGTCGTCGCCTGCGGAATTCCGCAAAGTTATTGAGTCCGACATCAAGGGTTTCCAGGAGGTCGCCAAAGCGTCTGGCCTCGAAGCCAAGTAGCGAAGCAACGCGAGGAATGAAATGGCTGATCAGTTCAATGTACTCGTCATCTGCGGCTCGATCCGCAAAGGCTCTTACAACGCCGCGCTAACCCGCGCATTGCCGGGCCTGGCGCCGCCTGAAATCAAGTTCGTTACGGCGCCCACGATCGCAACGTTGCCACTCTACAACGCCGACATTCAGGAAACGTCTGGCTTTCCCGGACCAGCAGAAGATCTCGCGGCTGCGATCCGCGCTGCTGATGGCGTTCTGTTCGTCACCCCTGAATACAACTGGTCGATGCCCGGGGGACTAAAGAATGCGATCGACTGGCTTTCGCGCATGAAGGACCAACCGTTCAAGGAAAAGCCGGTCGTAATCCAATCCTGCTCGCAAGGGCCGCTTGGTGGTGCGCGCATGCAGTACCACTGGCGCATGTCGATGACGTTCCTCAACGCCTTCATCTTCGGCACGCCGGAAGTTTTCGTCGGCAATGCCGCGAGCAAGTTCGAGAAGGATACGCTCGAACTGAAGGATCAGCCGACCAAGGATGTCATCAAGACGCAACTTGCGGCATTTGCGAAGTTCATCAACAAGATGAAGCGTTGACCGCTCGTCCCCTCTTGCGTGGGAACGAGCGGAGAAACTGCTAGCCCCCCGCCTGTGCGCGCCTCGGAAACAGTTGCGGCCTTAACTTCGGATGTCCAGCCATGGTCTTCGGCGCATAGGGTGTTTCTGCGCCGAGTTCCTCCGCCGCGTGCCAAGCCCAGCGTGGATCCCAGATTGCCGCGCGCGCGAGGCAGATCAAGTCTGCTTTCCCCGAGGCAACGATATC
>JBGQLL010000128.1:0-8873 GCA_041500065.1 Pseudolabrys sp. | reverse complement strand
GGCGTCAATGGCGTCTCGGCCAGAATACGTTTGACGGTCGAATGCGTGCGCTCGCGCGTGGTGCCACCGGCACCGTACGTCACCGACACGAAATCCGGTGCCAAGGGCGCCAGGCGCTCGATCGACTCCCAGAGGATCTTCTCCATCTCCTCGCTGTTGGGCGGGAAGAATTCGAACGACACGCCAATGCGGCGGCTGTCGTCGCGCGTAAAGCGGCTCAGGCGGACCGGGCTGTTCATCACGCCACCTCCCGCCGCTGCGCCGTGGCCATCAGCGCGCGCGTATCGCGCGCGAGCCACAGCGACACCGCGATCTTGCCCTCGGAGCCGGCCTCAGGCGCGAGCGACCTGTGCAGCACCGGCTCAAGGCCAGACGCGGTGATCCATTGCGCCACCGTCTCCGGCAAAAATCCCAAACGGCGATGGGCAAATTGCTCGCGCAGGAATTCCTGTTCGTGCGGCGCAAAGTCGATCACGAGCAACCGCCCACCCGGCCGCAGCACACGCGCCGCCTCGCGGATCGCGCGCGCACCATCGTCGAGGAAGTGCAACACCTGATGCAGGATGACGACGTCGAATGACTCGTCGGCGAGCGGCAAATCATAAATGTCGCCCTGCCTCACGCTGCAATTCTTCAGGCCGGCGCGCTCCAACCGGTCGCGCGCAAGCAGCAGCATGTCGAGCGAGAGATCGAGGCCAAGGCCGCGCTCGATCTCCGGACCGAACAATTCGAGCATCCGTCCGGTACCGGTACCGAGATCGAGCAACGAGCGGAACGGCTTGTCGGCGAGCGCGGCGCGGATCGCCTCCTCCACAGCATCGTCGGCGACATGCAGTTTGCGGATGCGATCCCATTCGGCGGCATGTGCGCGGAAGTAAGCTTGTGCGGCGACGGCGCGCGCCTGCCGCACCGAGGCGAGCCGCTGGCGGTCGCGTGCGATGGTCTGGTCAGCGGGATTGAGACGGTCGATGAGCGCCCGCGCAACATCCGCGCCGCCGCCATGCTCCGCGAGACGGAAGAAAGCCCATGTCCCTTCGCGGAAGCGCTCGACCAGGCCGGCCTCGGCCAGGAGCTTGAGGTGACGCGAGATGCGCGGCTGCGATTGCCGCAGGATGTCCGTCAGATCGGAAACGGTGAGCTCAGCCTCGGCCAGCAAGGCCAGCACGCGCAGGCGCGTCTCTTCGCCCGCCGCCTTGAGCGCAGAATTGAGGGCATCGAAACCGAGTTTTCCGGTGCTGTTCATCGGATTTAGGCCCGCTTTGGGCCGGTTCCCACTATATAAGGATATCTTTATACGTTGAAACGGCCGCGGGCAAGCCCACTGAACACGTCTCTCGCCATCTGGTTAGCGGGCTCAAAGTCGGTTTCAGCGTCGTCATTGCCGGGCTTGACCCGGCAATCCATGATGATTTTCAACGACTGGCGGCGGTGCATCATGGATGCCACCGAACTCGGGCCTGCCCGAGTTCGGCAGTACTGATCGCTGCAAGTCGGGTAAACCCGACTTGCAGGGTCAAGCCCGGGCATGACGCAGAAGATGGCGCTCGCCCGGGTCCCGAAACGGCAGGGAAAGTGGCGACCATGACCACCAAGGACTTCGGCGTCCGGGACGGCGAAAAGACAGTCGATCTGCCGCCCGCGCCCGATGCCGGCGTCTATTTTATCGGTCGCATCCGCACGCCCTGGAAGGAGCGCAAGGACTGCCCCAAGAACGCTCGCGAATCCGAAGCAGTTTGTATTGTCGACGTCGACTCGCGCTGGAGCGAGGCACTCAAAGACGTCGAGACCTGCACCCACATCGTCCTTCTCTACTGGATGGACAGGTCGCCGCGAAATCTGGTGCTGCAGGCCCCTGCTCACCGAGATGTGAAGCGCGGCACTTTCGCTGTGCGCTCACCTGCACGACCCAACCCCATCGCGATGAGCGTCGTCAGGCTGCTGCGCGTCGACGGCAACCGGCTGTCAGTCGTGGGGCTCGACTGCCTGGATGGCACCCCACTCCTCGATATCAAGCCCTATTTTGCCGCTACGGATAGCGTGCCGGAGGCGGTGGTCGGCTGGCACAAACAGAAGAACTAGAGGCTCGTCAATTTCTGCAACTCGTTTCTGCGCGTTACGCGTTTTATCGCAGCACCTTCAGGGAACCTTTGAACCTTCTCGGTCATTGGTCAGAGACGGAAAGGGGGAGACCGACGAGGGTGTCATGTCCAGGTCAGTAACGTTCGCCGCGTTGATGGCAGCCGCTGCACTGTCGTGCGGCACCGCCAAGGCCGAACCGCTCTTCGCTTTCCTCACGCCTCCAACTCAGATCGCACCGCAAGTCGAACCGCAAGCTGTCGAGCCCGCGCCCGCCGACGAACGCGACGACGCAAAGCTTGCTCCCCGCTTGCAACGCGAGATCGTTGACTACGCCAGCAAGGAAGCGCCCGGCACTGTCATCATCGATACGCCACACACGTTTCTCTATTACGTGCTCGGCAACGGCAAAGCGATGCGCTACGGCATTGGCGTCGGCCGCGAAGGCTTCACCTGGTCAGGCGTAAGGTCGGTCGAACGCAAGGCCGAATGGCCGGATTGGTATCCGCCGGCCGAGATGCTTTCACGCCAGCCTTATCTGCCGCGCATGACCGCTGGTGGTCCGGGCAATCCGCTCGGCGCTCGCGCCATGTATATTGCCGGCACGCAATATCGCATTCACGGCACCAACGCGCCGAGCACCATCGGCAAGCACGTCTCGAGCGGCTGTATTCGGCTCACCAATAACGACGTGATCGACCTCTTCAACCGCGTGCAGGTTGGCGCAAAAGTGATCGTGCTGCCGCAGACTGCGGTCGCGCAACTCAAGCAAGCGTCGCTGGCGAACGGCTATGCGCCACAGCCGAAAAGCCGTGCGCAGGCGACCTGGGAAACCATCCGGCCTTCCAGCCGCTAGTAATTTTCCGCAAACCTCCCATGAAGGGCCCGGCCTCGTGCCGGGCCATTTTTTCTGTCATTGGCAGATGGAGTGCGGGCGGCTACTGATCTCTCCCCGTCACCCTGAGGTGGCCGCGCGCAAGCGCGGCCCTCGAAGGGCGACGGCCACGGCCGATCATCCTTCGAGGCTCGCTTCGCTCGCGCCTCAGGATGACGGATCAAGGTGGGAGCAAACAATGCGTGTTGCAGCAATGGCGGCGGGTGCGGTCGGCGGATATTTCGGCGCGCGCATGGCGGCGGCAGGCCACGATGTCTTCTTCATCGCCCGCGGTGCCCATCGCGACGCGATCCAGAAAAACGGCCTGACAATCCAAAGCGTGCACGGCGATTTGCATCTGCCCAAGCCGAACGTAACCGATGATCCGGCCAAGGTCGGACCGGTCGACATTGTGCTGTTCGCGGTCAAGCTGTGGGATACCGAAACAGCGGCAGCAGCCGCGCGTCCGCTGCTCGGACCGGACAGCCGGCTCATAACGTTTCAAAACGGGGTCGATAGTGTCGAGCGGCTTTCCGGCGTGCTGGGCCCGGAGCGTGTCGTTGGCGGCGCCGCCTATATCGCTACCACCATCTCGTCCCCGGGCGTGATCAAGCACACCAGCCAATTCGCAACGATCCGCTTCGGGCGCGCCGACAAGAAACCCGACAACACCCTCAATGCGTTCGTCGAAGCCGGCAAAGCCGCCAAGCTCGACATCGCGCTGTCCGCCGACATCGAACGCGAACTGTGGCAGAAATTCATTTTTCTCACCGCCATGGCGGGCTCGACTGCGAGCATGCGCTCTCCCATTGGTCCGATCGCTGCCGATCCCGAGCTGCGCGGATTTTTCCGCGCGCTGATGGAAGAGGCTTTTGCGGTTGGCAAAGCCAAAGGTGTTCCGCTTGATCCCGCCTATATCGACGAACGCATGAACTTCATCACCAGCAAGATCGAGCCGGGAATGAAAGCGTCCATGGCGCACGACCTCGAACGCGGCAATCGGCTGGAACTTGATTGGCTCGCCGGCAAAGTGCGCGCGCTAGGCCGCGCCTCGGGCATACCTACGCCGGCCAGCGACACTGTCTATACGGTGCTCAAATTGCATTGCATGGGATCGCGCTGACGGGCGGAAGAAACCCCGGCACACGGCCGGGGTTCCCCGTGTGGTAACGGCTGGAAAGGGGCAAACCAAACCAGCCGCTCCCGGCACATCATCATCGGTGTTCCCCGCGCGCCACCGGCTTTATCCAAACACGATCCAGCCAAAAAGGCCGTAAGCGAACATCGCGAGGACTCCCGCGATAATGATTGAGGCGATCACTTTGGCGGCCCTGTCGCCCTTAATGATGGCTTGTTCGTTTGTGTCCATGATCATCGGCCCCATTAAAAAATGGCCGCACAAACGCGGCGCGGCCATTTGAAAGAGCAGTAGTAGCTTCGCTGCCACCCAGCTTCAGAGGGGAAGAGTGGCTCCCTATTCGACTGCGTTTCGCGCGAACGCGCTTTCGTCAGGATCATTGATTCAGGTTAGTAAAGGAGGCTAGCCTCTCCGGCCATGGGCCTCGCGGCAGCAGCCGGCACTATATTGGAGCAGCACCCGTTCGTCACGCGGCTGCTGCAACACGTGGATCTCGATCCTGCCGACCTGAGAAGCCTTGAGGCGATCATCGACGGCGAATTGTTGATCCGGCGGCGGGGAGAACTCATCGTCGATGGAGATGAGTATCGCAAGCTGTGCTTTGTGAGGGACGGTTACGCCGTGCGCTACAAGCTGCTGCGCAACGGCAAGCGGCAAATCCTCAACGTGATTTTGCCCGGCGACATTGTCGGCGTACCCGGCAGCTTCTATGAGCGGGCGATATATTCGGTCAGCGCTATCACCGATATCGCGATGAGTGCCTGTGCGCTCGATGCCTACGTGCAGCTTTGTTACCGGCGTCCGCAATTCGGCCTGGCATTGAGCTGGATCGCCATACAGGAGGCGACGACCTACGCCGAACACATCATCGATGTCGGCCGCCGTACACCGATCGAGCGGCTGTCGCATTTTCTTCTGGAACTGCATGCACGATTGCGCGTCGTCGGGCGCGCCGAAGCAAAGCGTTTTACCTTGCCGTTTTCGCAGGAAGTGATGGCCGATGTATTGGGCATGAGCGTTCCGCACCTCAACCGCATGATGCAGCGGCTGCGCTCGGAAAAGCTGATTGCCGGCAGCGAGCGGCGGGTCGAATTTGTCGATGTGGGCGCGATGCAGGCCTTCGCTCACTATCAGCCTTATGAGCTTGTGCCGATCCCGCCGCCTGCGCGCGTTTAACGCTTTTGCGGAACCGGCGGCAGCAGCGCCGCAATGCTGACGGCACCGGCGGCAGCGAAAGCGGCGGCAACAATCAGGCCGGCCTGATATCCAGCCGCATATGACGCAACGCCGGCGGAAAGCGCAACGCCGGCAAGCTGCGCGACGCGGCTCACGGCATTGTTGACACCGGACGCGAGACCTTCGTCGGAATCTGCAACACTCGACATCACCGACGCCGTGAGTGGCGCGACCAGCACGGCAAAGGAAACGCCGAGCAGCGCCATGGGCGCGATCACGCCGAGCGCGAGCGATGCGTCCTTGCCCAACGCCAGCAACAGCAAAGCGGCTGCCGCGCCGAGCGGCCCAACGATCAGCATGATGCGTGCGCCGATCTTGTCGGCGAGCACGCCAAAGGGTTGCGACAGCAGGCCGAGGCCAAGCGTGAATGGAAGGAATGCAAGCCCGGCATCGGTGGGAGTGAGCCTGCGCCGGTCGATGAGATCGAAGGACAAGAGGAAGAACATGATCGAGAGCCCGGCATAGATCAGCAGCGTCGCCACGTTGAGCGTGACAAACGGGCGGTTTTGCATCAGCCGTGGCGGCGTCATTGGATGGCTGCTCGCGCGTTCCCAGAAAGCATAGCCGGCAAACGCCGCGACCCCCGACACGGCGACGAGAGCAATTGCCACACCGTTGGCGGTGCCGGCTTTGTCCGGGCCGATTTGACTCAAGGCCCAGGCTAACGCCGCAAGCGCGCCGGCCAGAATTGCGGCGCCCACAAAATCGAATTGCCGTTCCGCATGCTGATCGGCCGGCGCATAGAGGAACAGCAGCGCCACCGCGATCAGCGCGAGCGGCGGGTTGATCGCGAACACCCATTGCCAGCCGAAATTCTCGGTCAGCCAGCCGCCGAGCAGCGGGCCGCCGGCGGTCGTGAGCGCGGAGGCGGCCGCCCACACGCCGATGGCGCGGCTGCGCTCTTCCTTGGGATAAGTTGCGCCGATCAGCGCCAGACTCGACGGTGTCAGGATCGCTGCTGAAATCCCCTGCACGGCGCGCGCTGCGATCAGCCACTCAACGGATGGCGCGACCGCGCAAGCCACCGATGACAGCCCGAAACCAAGGCACCCGACCGCCAGCATGCGTGCCTTGCCGTAGTGATCGGCAAGCGCACCGCCGATCAATGTCAGTGCGGCGAGCGCCAAAACGTAACCATTGAGCACCCATTGGACCGATGCGAGATCGGCGCCGAAAAAGGCGCGCAGTTTCGGCAACGCGACCGTCAGTGCCGATGCATCGATGAAAGCCATCGCCGACGCGAGCACGCAGGCCGCCAATACCATCCGCCGGCGCTGTGGCGCGATCTCGCGCCCGAGCGCGCGCGGGCACGGCTGGGCCTCGATGATGCCGCGGTCGCATGGCTCGACGAAGGGCTGTGCCATGAGGACCAGTGGGTAACATGGGCGGGAGGTGCGGCAAATGCCGGCTATTGGGCGATGCCTCTGAGAGGCTGCACACGCAGCCTTCATATTCCGCTCATCCCCGCGAAAGCGGGGATCCAGCGCTCGTCAACAAGAACTGGATGCCCGCTTGCGCGGGCATGAGCGGAGAAATTCGTACGATCACGATGGAGTGCGGGGCGTCTCAGTCGTCATGGCCGGGCTCGACCCGGCCATCCACGTCTTGTGCATAGAAAGTCGTGGATGCCCGGCAAACACCAGTTCATCATGTGAACTGTTTGCGGACACCTTGAACCATCTGCTGCACGCACCATTTCGCGTACATTTGGCCAAAAAGCTTTCCCATCCACACATTTCGCGTGGGCAACTCATAATCAATAGAAATCCGCAACAATGAAAACGTCTTCTCCAAAGACTGGATACTAAGCCTCATCTGGTAGTGACCGATGACGAGAAGTTTCGGCGTTCCGATCGTCTTCCATGCCTTTGTGCGCGGAGGCTCATGTTCGGTGACAACTTCTTCCAGGTACAAACGGATGCCAAAGATCCTTCCGCCCATGCGCACGCGAGAGCCAACCGTCTTGCCCTGACCCTCGTCCAATGAAATGTCCATTGTGCCGCCCCCCATCATCCAGGAGGACTTGCTCATGTGTGACGAAAAGCGGCGAAAATCGTCAACGAACGCAAAAATTTCTGCCGGCGACGCGGAGACTTTGACGCTGTCTTCGTAATGCCTCATGCGATTAACTTTACATCCTCTTCGAAACTCTTCGTACCGCCCGGTGGGGTTGGCGTCTAACCTCGCCGTGGTCATTGAGGCGTTTGCCACACGCAAAATCGTACGTAAGGCCTTCTGTGCTGCAGCTCATCATGGATGCGCAGCACTGATCGCTGCAAGTCGGGTAAATCCGACTTGCAGGGTCAAGCCCGCGCATGACGCTGTATTCGTGGCAGCGCGTCACCAAACCGCAGCGCGAGTGTCCGCGCTGCGGTTCTGTTTCAGGCGTCGTGCAAACTACTGCTGTTGAAGGCGTGGACGACCGTTCGGAGGCAGGCCGCCGCCACCAGTGGTGCCACTTGTGTTGGTATTACTGGCGCCGGCAAGAGGAGCTTGCTTCGTGGTCGCCACACCATTTGACGAAGTACCGCCTCCTGCCAAAGTGCCCGTAGCCGACGTGCTCGCCCCGGCTGAATTTTTCCCGCCTTTTCCAAGCGTGGTATCCGACGCCTGGCCGACAGGACCGTGGGTGGCCGGCTTCGACGAAAAGACCATGGTGTGACTTATGCTGCAATTTCCGGAGTTGGTGCAGGCGATAACCACCTGGTTTTTCCCGAATCCTATCATGCAATTAGAGCCGGCGCCGTCTCTGTCGGCATTGAACATTCCCCCTTTTTTGTCGCAATAGGCCTTAAGCTCACTTTGACTCATTTGAACTGTGGCCGCCGCAGCCGCCTCAGTCAAAACTCCACCCGCAAGACTCGCGAGGCCCAGGCCGACGATCAGAAACTCTCGCATTTCAGTCTCCTGAATTTCCACCCTTTGGTTACGTCACAAACGCTGAGCATCTCAGGGCGACGATGCGGCAGGTCCGGTTGGCAAACTCGGTTGATGACGAGTTGCTCAAAACATACGGCATGCGCTTGAACTGAAACTGAACGGCTTGCTCAGACAGCGGCCAGCGTTAAAAAATTCGTCACTGAAAGTTTTCGATATCTCCTCCGATTGGAGGAGACTCCTGCGAGGTTGGTTCGTGGCACCGTCTCTCAATGCGCAAGACTCAGAGTTCGTGGCACCGCCTCTCAACTCGTCATGGCCGGGCTCGACCCGGCCATCCACCTCTTGCGCACAGAAAGTCGTGGATGCCCGGCATAAAGCCGGGCATGACAGCGGAGAAGCAGCGCGTGCGATTCAAATCGTCATTGCCGGGCTTGGCCCGGCCATCCACGTCTTGTGCGTAGAAAGTCGTGGATGCCCGGCATAAAGCCGGGCATGACAGCGGAGAGGCAGCGCGTGCGATTCAAATCGTCATGGCCGGGCTCGACCCGGCCATCCACGTCTTTCGGCGCCCAGAAGCAAGGCGTGGATGCCCGGGTCGAGCCCGGGCATGACGTGCTTGATGGGGAGTAACCGCTGGGCTGAGCGAAGCGAGAGCTAAGACTCAAATGC
>JBGQLL010000127.1:0-8900 GCA_041500065.1 Pseudolabrys sp. | reverse complement strand
GCGAGGTCGGCACCGGCTGGGTCGAATACTGGAATAAGGTACTTTACAAGGGCGTGCTGCCGCACAAGCTCAAGGAAATGTGCCGCATCAAGATTTCCGTTGCACACCAGTGTGGATATTGCTCGACGGTGCGCTCCAACGTCGCCAAGGCCGAAGGCCTGACCGAGCAAATGATCAACGACCTGTTCACCTACGAATCCAGCAGCCACTTCACGCCGCGCGAAAAAGCAGCACTGCGCTATGCCGACCTGTTCAAGCAAGGCGAACACGCAATCGACAAGGATGCGGTCTACCAGGACCTGTCTGAACATTTCAGCGACGAGGAAATCATCGAGCTTGGTTTGTTGTGCGCACAGACTGACGGTGTCGGCAAATTCGTGAAGTCACTCAATGTGGTGAGCTGGGAAGAGGCCTGCGAGCTCAACCCCGGACTTACGCGAGGGTCGACACAGGAAGCGGCAGAGTAGTGAATATTCGAGCGGCCACGGCCGCGGACGAAAACGCCATCTGGCATATCCTGGAACCGACTTTTCGCGCCGGCGAAACCTACCCGATTCCGCGTGACATCTCGCGGGTTGACGCACTCGCCTATTGGCGTTTGCCCGGCCATACCGTTTTCGTCGCAGAGGACGCTGGCACGATTGTCGGGACCTACTATTTGCGCGCCAACAACCGCGGGGGCGGCGACCATGTGGCCAATTGCGGCTACGTCGTTGCGCCGGAAGCATACGGCCGCGGCGTCGCACGAGCCATGTGCGCACATTCGCTCGAGCAGGCGCGGGAGCGGGCATACACCGCCATGCAATTCAATTTCGTGGTCGCCTCGAATGAACGCGCGGTGAGATTGTGGCAAAGCCTCGGTTTCGCTATCGCCGGACGCCTGCCTGGCGCCTTCCGGCACCCGCGTCTGGGCGTGGTCGATGCTTACGTGATGTTGCGAAGCCTTTGATCCGGCTTGAAATCCCGGTCGCCACCATGGCGGTGAGCCTTTGTTAACGCTAGGCCATCAACCGGCTGAAAATTTGCTCCCATCCTCGCAACCTTTTGGCCACAAACGAGTTGCCGCTGTGGGTCGATAGATTGCCCGTTATGAAGCGATCAGACCTGGTATTGCGTTGCGGGGTTTCTGCCGAAATGAACGAGGCAATCGGATTTCTGGAAAGCGAACTTGATCGTGCGGTCGCCAACTTCGGGCAGGCGACCTCCGGCGACAACGTCGTGCCGATCGACACCGCGCGGTCACAGGCGACTTTACGGGAACGTGAACGTCGGTTTCGCGAGCTGCTCGGCGCGCTCCCCGCCGCTGTCTACACCACCGATGCCGCTGGGCGGATCACCTATTACAACGACGCAGCCGCGGCCCTGTGGGGGCATCGGCCTCCACTCGGCACGAGCGAGTGGTGCGGCTCCTGGAAGCTGTTTTGGCCGGACGGCACCCCGCTGTCACACGACCAATGCCCGATGGCAGTCGCACTGAAGGAAAATCGCGCGGTGCGCGGCATGGAGGCCGCCGCCGAACGGCCGGATGGCACGCGCGTGCCCTTTATCCCCTACCCGACCCCGATCCATGACGAAACGGGTACGCTGATCGGGGCGGTGAACATGCTGGTGGATATCACCGACCGCAAGCGCGCCGAGGATCAGCAAGCCCTTCTGGTTCGAGAACTACATCATCGCGTCAAGAATACACTCGCCACGGTCCAGGCGATCATGGGCTCCACTGCACGCGCGGTCGATAACATCGAGGACTTCAAGACGGCCCTGTTCGGCCGCATACAGTCGCTTTCCAAGACGCATCTTCTGCTTGCCGATGAGCAGCGCTCCGTCAAATTTGGCGACATTGTGCGGAGTGAACTTGATGCTTTCGACGATGGCAGCAAGAAACGCATCGTACTGAGCGGACCTGAAGTCCCCTTGACCTCGCAGCTCGCAGTGTCGCTTGGCATGGCGATCCACGAACTCACGACCAACGCAGCGAAATTTGGCGCGCTGTCGGTCTTCGGCGGGAAGGTCGAGGTGACGTGGAGCGTGACGATCGACGCCACTCGTCGCACGCTTTCCTTCGACTGGGTGGAAAGCGGCGGGCCACCTGTCACGCACCCCCTCAAGCAAGGATTCGGATCGCGGCTCCTGGCCTTCGTGCTCCCCGGCCAGATTCAAGCTAAGAGCCGGATCGACTACGTGCCGGAAGGGATCCGCATGCATTGCGCGCTACCGCTACCGGCGGACACGCCGGACTAACGCAGCCGCCGGCGCAATTCGGCGACCAGACGTACCGCCCCTTCGCTGCCCCGCAATTCGCTGATAGTGTTTCGCGCCGTAACGCCTGTTGGGGCATGTCTTCAGAACCGACCTTCGCGACTGCGGCGCCGCGCCGGTGATAGTGATTTTGCCTGGGCTTCCCCGCGGGCAGGCCGGCTCGTTTATATCGACGGCTTGCGCGCCATTGCGATCGTCGCGATCGTCGCGTTCCACGCCCGCATCCCCGGTTTCCAGGGCGGCTTCGTCGGCGTCGACATCTTTTTTGTGATCTCCGGATTCCTGATCACTCATCAGATCGTCAGCCAGACGCTGGGGGGCCGGCAGTTTCTCAATCGATCGACGCCGCGTCGAGCAGCGCCGCAGCCAAGTCGTCGCCGCCCTCAGTCGTGCCGCGGCCGCGTTTCCGAATGTCACGCTGTTCGATCCGATGGACGTGTTTTGCGACAGCAACAACTGCTCGCCTTTTAGACTGACGGGCGTTTTTACCTCGACATCGACCATCTCAGCGCACTCGGAGCCGAGTTGCTCTATCGCCATTTCGAACGCGATTTTTTCTGGGTATTTGAGGGTAGAAAATGATTTCCCCCGGGTGCTCTTTGGATAAAAAATGATGCAATGTATATATCGCGAACAACCCCATTTTGAAGCCGCGCAACCTGAAGCGGGCCCGCACGCGGACTTGTGATGAACGGCCCGGATTAGGCGCGTTATAGTCCTTCCCGATGGCTCATGACGTGACGCGATCAGAGCCGGCAAAGCACGTTCCGATTCCGTCTCCAGGCGCCACGCCAACCGGGCCACGTCTCGGGAGGTAAAGTCATGGCATATTCGAACATCCTGGTTGGCGCCGGGACCCACCCCGCGCAACCTGTGATCCGAAAAATCAGCGTGGCTGACTTGCGCGATGCCCTGGCCAAAGGCATCGAAGATTTTTATGCGATGCCAACGCATGCCATGTTCCTGTGCATTATCTACCCTATCGTCGGTTTCGCGCTCGCACGGCTCACATTCGGCTACTCGATTCTCCCGCTGCTCTATCCCCTGGCGAGCGGATTTGCCCTGGTTGGACCGGTCGCAGCGCTTGGCCTCTACGAGCTGAGCCGCCGCAGGGAGGCTGGTCTCGACACCTCCGCAGCGCATGCCTTCGACGTATTTGAATCGTCATCGATTGGCGCCATCGCCGCACTGGGACTTCTGCTGCTTGTTATTTTTGGCATTTGGGTTGCGGTTGCGAATGCAATCTATGTCGCCACTTTCGGCTACGCATCGCCATCTTCGATTGAAGCCTTCCTTCACGACGTGCTCACCACGCGTGCCGGCTGGATGCTTGTTATCGTCGGAAACGGAGTGGGCCTGCTCTTCGCGATGCTGGTGCTTACGATCAGCGCGGTATCATTTCCGTTGCTGCTCGACCGCGACGTCGGCGCCGCCGTCGCTCTCCTGACGTCGATTCGCGCGGTCACTCGTAATCCCTCCACCATGGCCGTATGGGGCCTGATCGTCGGCGCCCTATTGGTCGTCGGCTCGATCCCATTCTTTATTGGGCTTACGATAGTGATGCCCGTGCTTGGCCACGCCACCTGGCATCTTTACCGCAAGGTCGTTGAACCGCAGGCAAGCCTCCCACCAACGCTCCCGCCCCCCGAGAAAGAGCGCCGGTCTGCGGCCGACTTCCCGGTCGTGCTGTTTCCCTGGACGAAAAAATAAGAGCGGCGGCGCGTCACGCCACTGCGGCGTAGCGGCGAGCAAGCATAGCCCGTTCGAATTTGCGAGGCGCCATCGGCCTCGCAAACATGTGACCTTGCAGCAGGTCGAAACCGAGATCGCGAACGACAAGAAAATCCGACTGCGTTTCCACGCCTTCCGCAACAGATTTGGCGCCGGTATCACGCGCAATCGCTACGATTTCAGCACAATGCGCCTGCTTGATCCGGTCGTTGGCGCAGCCGCGAATGAATTTGCGATCGACTTTCATCTCGACGACCGGCAGGTCACGACGACCAGCGAGCGATGCGCCTTTGGAGTCAACGTCGTTGATGGTGATCCCGATATTTCGCGACGCGAGCTCGCTGGCAATACGCCGAACCAGCGCGAGATCGTTGACCAGGTCGACACAATCAACCGCGACCAAAAACCCGATCTGCCGCACTTTTTCGGGAAGATGCTCCATCATGCGGTCCATGAATTGCATATCCTCCAGCGCCAGCAAGGGCAGCGGCAGGGCAATTTGAACTTGATGGTTGGCGGCAGCGAATTGCATGGAATCTGCGAGCGCCCGCGTAATAACAAACTGTGACAGCCCATGAAGGTATGGATCGTTTGTAGCCGGTATGAAATATGCGGGCGGCACGACACCCCAAATGGGATGACGAACACGAACCAGCGCCTCAGCACCACGCGGTACCAGTGATTTTGTATTGATCTTGGATTGGTACCACAGCTCCAGCCAACCGTTGCACAGCGCCTCATCGATATCGATCGGTAGTGGCGGGGTCGGGCGGACCGGCAAGAAACTCTCAAGGTTGGCATCGAGGTCGCGCTTGCGAAACGGCGTCCCCAATGGAGGCAGCATCGTCAGCCCTGCCTGCTCGCCGAGTTCATGATTGCGGATGAGGGCCGCCGAGCTGCGGCCGCCGAACAACATGACCGTACCGCCATAGCCCTGCGCCTGCAGTGTTCGCAAAACCGATTGCGCTTCGAGCCCATCCGCGAGTGGTCCAAGCACAATGAGGTCCGGCCGAAAGTCACCCAGCATGATTTTCATCTCGGCGGCGTCGGCTTCGCGCGCGATGAACCCGAGCTCGTCGAGCATGTCGGCCAGGAACATCCGCACATGAGTTTTGTTGTCGACCACACAAACGCGTGGCGGAACCGGCCGGCGTCCGAATTGAACAATCTCGCCACGGTGCTCGTTGCTGTTATCGTTGATCATGGATCCGTCCCTCCCCGAAATCTGCCTTACGGCAATTTCAGGGCCGCATAAAACATTTTTGCAAAGAGGTCGCTACACCTCTCGACGTAAAATGATCAGCGAGATCGTTCCGCGGTTAACGGGGCGATTGCATGATTTTTAAATTTGAATCAGTTTGGAAACTTCAGTGTCGCGCTGAGCGCACTCACATTGCCTTTACGATGCTTTCCGTCATTTTCTTGGCGTCGCCAAGTAGCATCATGGTGTTGTCGCGATAGAACAATGGATTGTCGATTCCAGCATAGCCGGATGCAAGCGAGCGCTTAATGAACATCACTGTACCTGCCTTCCAAACCTGCAACACCGGCATACCATAGATTGGCGAGGTCTTATCATCTTCTGCCGCCGGATTGGTAACGTCGTTTGCGCCGATAACGAAAGCGACATCGGCCTGGGCAAATTCGGAATTGATGTCCTCGAGTTCGAACACTTCGTCGTAAGGCACATTGGCTTCGGCGAGGAGTACATTCATATGGCCGGGCATGCGGCCCGCTACCGGATGAATGGCGTATTTCACTTCAACGCCTTCCTTTTTCAGTTTGTCGGCCATCTCGCGCAGCGCGTGTTGCGCCTGCGCAACCGCCATGCCGTAACCCGGCACGATGATCACCTTGGACGAATTCTTGAGAATGTATGCGGCGTCCTCGGCCGACCCGAGCTTGACCGGCCGCTGTTCGGCACCCGCACCCGGGCCTGACGTCTCGCCGCCAAAGCCGCCGAGAATGACCGAGACGAAAGAGCGGTTCATGCCCTTGCACATGATGTAGGACAAGATCGCGCCCGAAGAACCGACCAGTGCGCCAGTGACAATCAACGCGGAATTGCCAAGCGTGAACCCAATGCCGGCCGCCGCCCATCCGGAATAGGAATTGAGCATCGAGATCACGACCGGCATATCGGCGCCACCGATCGGGATGATGATCAAGATACCGAGTGCAAGCGAGATGCCGGTAATCAGCCAGAAGTCCATCGCGCTTTGCGATACGAAGAAGCCATAGACGAAAAAGATCAAAGCCGCGGCGAGCGCGAGGTTGATGATATGCCGTCCCGGCAGCGTGATCGGTTTACCGCTCATGCGGCCGGAAAGTTTGAGGAACGCGATCACCGAACCGGTAAAGGTGACGGCGCCGATGGCCACGCCGAGCGACATTTCGATGAGGCTGGCACCGTGGATATGGCCGTGAGTGCCGATATCGAATGCTGCGGGAGCATAGAAGGCGCCTGCCGCGACCAGAACGGCCGCCATACCGACCAGCGAATGAAAGGCCGCCACCAGTTCCGGCATCGACGTCATCGGCACGCGGCGCGCGATGACCGCACCGATACTCCCGCCGACAACAATTCCGCCGAGTATCAGACCCCAGGCAACCGGACTTGCCGGCGGGTGCGAGCCGAGCGTGGTCAGCACTGCTATCGTCATCCCGATCATGCCGAACAGATTGCCGCGTCGGCTGGAATCCGGGCTCGACAGCCCGCGCAACGCCAGGATGAAAAGAATTCCGGCGACCAGATAGAGCAGCGCGACGAGGTTCGGGCTCATGAAATCGCTCCGTGTCCCGGACGCGGTGCAGCGCGAAGCGGTGCGCCGCTGATCCGGGACCGTTGCAAAATCGGAGCCTGGGACGGTCCCGGGTCTGCAGCGCCCCACTGCGTGCTGCGCTGCGCGCGGGACACGGGTGTACCCGTTTGTGCTCTCATTGCCGTCATCATTTCTTTTTCTTCTGATACATCGCCAGCATGCGCTGGGTGACCAGAAAGCCGCCAAAGATGTTCACGGAGGCAAAGACCAGCGCAACGAAGCCGAGCGAGCGGGCCCACAAGGGGCCATCATCATTCTCGACCAGCGCGACACCAACCGCGAGCAGCGCGCCGACGACGATCACCGAGGAAATCGCGTTCGTCACCGACATCAGCGGAGTGTGGAGCGCGGGCGTTACCGACCACACCACGAAGTAACCCACGAACACCGCCAGCACGAAAATCGAGAGCCGGAACACGAAGGGATCGACCGCGCTTGCGACATGTTCCATTTCGGATCTCCTCAGGTCGCCGTCTTCGGCTGGAAATTCGGATGCATGATCGCGCCATCCCGTGTCAGCAGCGTCGCCTTGACCAGTTCATCGTCCCAATTCACAGCGAGCTTTTTTTCTTTCTTGTCAATCAAGGTCTCGACGAAAGTGAGAAGGTTCTTCGCGTAAAGCGACGAAGCGGAAGCCGCCAGCCGTCCCGGCACGTTGAGATAGCCAACAATCTTGACACCGCCAACCTGCGCCACCTCGCCGACCCGCGCGCCTTCGACATTGCCGCCACGTTCGACCGCAAGATCGACGATCACTGAACCTGGCCGCATCGATGCAACCATGTCCTTGGAAACCAGACGTGGTGCCGGCCGGCCCGGAATGAGCGCCGTCGTGATGACGATGTCTTGTTTCTTTATGTGTTCAGCAACCAGCGCGGCTTGTTTGGCCTGATATTCCTTCGACATTTCTTTTGCGTAGCCGCCCGCAGTCTGCGCATTCTTGAATTCCTCGTCCTCAACGGCGAGGAACTTGGCGCCGAGGCTTTCCACTTGTTCTTTGGTGGCAGGCCGTACATCGGTAGCTGTCACAATCGCGCCGAGGCGCCGCGCTGTCGCGATCGCCTGCAAGCCGGCGACGCCCACGCCCATAATAAACACTTTGGCTGCGGGCACCGTGCCGGCCGCGGTCATCATCATCGGCAGCGCGCGACCATACTGCTCGGCAGCATCGATCACCGCGCGATAGCCTGCGAGGTTGGCCTGGCTAGACAGCACGTCCATGGACTGGGCACGGCTAATGCGCGGCATCAATTCCATTGCAATCGCAGAGACCCCGGCATCGGCCATCTGCTTCAGCGCAGCTTCGTTGCCGTATGGGTCCATGACGGCAATGACCAGCGCACCTTTTTTGTAGGCGGCCAACTCGTTCGGCGCCGGGCGCCGCACTTTCAGGACGACATCGGCGTCTTTGGTGACGACGTCGGCAATTTGCGCACCTGCCGCCTCGAACTCGGAATCAGGAATGCCGGACGCGATGCCGGCACCGCGTTCAACCGCGACCTCGGCGCCGAAAGATTTGAGTTTCTTGATCGTTTCCGGAGTGGCCGCGACACGCGGTTCACCGCCGTCTGTTTCTCGCGGTACGGCAATTCGCATTCTCGCCTCCCCGCCCGGCCGTGAATTCCGTCAGTGCGGCGACAGCCCGGTGAAGGCAAAGATCAAAAAACAGATCACGAAGGCGACATAGCTCGGAGTCGTTGCTCTGCTGAGCAGCCCGGGAATGGCGCCCAGCAATCCGATAACGAAGATCGCCGCCGCCAATAGCCAGTGGCCCATCACGCCCCCGGTCGCCAGGCCAAATACGACCGTCACAACGTAGAGGATGCCGACAAGCGTGAAATGGACGAAACTCTCATAGCTTTGCTCGTGCGCGGCATAGTCGTTGCCGGCGGCGGTGGCGTATTCGACGGTGCCGTGGTCGGCCATGGGGGAAACTCTCCGAGTCGCTCAAAAAAGGCAGGCGCAGAGGGGTTAGCGCAATTGCGGCCCAAGGGCAACGCCGCCGGCTCAGCCTTTGGTGGACGGATGCAAGCCGACCTTGGCGAGTGCAGCACTTTGGCGCGCAGCAACCTCATCGATCGCAAAGCG
>JBGQLL010000126.1:0-8943 GCA_041500065.1 Pseudolabrys sp. | reverse complement strand
GTACATCGTCCACGCCTATTCGAATTTTGAAAACAAGGTCGCGGATTCTATCCGCGAACAAGCCAAGCAGCGCGGCCTCACCGAACACATTGGCGAAGTGCTGGTGCCCAAGGAGAAGGTCACCGAGGCAAGGCGCGGGCGTAAGGTCGAAACCGAACGCAAGTTCTTTCCTGGCTACGTCCTGGTGAAAATGGATTTGACCGACGAGGTCTATCACCTCATCAAGAACACACCGAAGGTCACCGGCTTCCTTGGCAGCGACAAGAAGCCGATGCCGATTTCGGATGCAGAGGCCGATCGTATCTTGCATCAGGTGCAGGAGGGTATCGAGCGGCCAAAACCGGCGGTTTCGTTCGAAGTGGGCGAACAAGTCCGCGTGTCGGATGGCCCGTTTGCTTCTTTCAATGGTGTGGTTGAGGAAGTCGATGAAGCCCGTTCACGCGTGAAGGTGGCTGTGTCGATCTTCGGCCGCGCCACACCGGTCGAACTGGAATTCGGACAGGTGGAGAAGCTTTAGAGGCGAGGTGGCCGGCGCGAGTCGGCCATAACAAGCGAGAGCAACGTGGGAGGTGAGGCGGTCGCCAACCGTCAAGATCCGCACCACTAACGGAGTGAGTTATGGCAAAGAAAGTCACTGGATTCCTCAAATTGCAGGTACCGGCCGGTGCTGCCAATCCGTCGCCCCCAATCGGGCCGGCGCTTGGCCAGCGCGGCCTTAACATCATGGAGTTCTGCAAAGCGTTTAATGCGCAGACCCAGAAGATGGAAAAGGGGATTCCGATCCCGGTCATCATCACGACCTATCAGGATCGCTCGTTCACCTTCGAGATGAAGACACCTCCGGTGTCTTATTTCCTCAAGAAGGCAGCCAAACTGGAAAGCGGATCGAAAACCCCGGGCCGTGAACCCGTTGGACAGGTCAGCAAGAAGCAGGTGCGCGAGATCGCCGAGCAGAAGATGAAGGATTTGAACTGCGACACCGTCGAGGCGGCAATGAAGATGGTCGAAGGCTCGGCGCGGTCGATGGGCCTCGCGGTGACGGAGTAATTCATCATGATGACAATGGGAAAGCGCACGAAGACAATTCGCGAAGGCATCGACCGCGAAAAGTCCTACCCGATCGGGGAAGCGGTCAAGTTGGTGAAAGAACGGGCAAAGGCCAAGTTCGATGAGACCATCGAGATCGCAATGAATCTCGGTGTTGACCCCACGCATGCCGACCAGATGGTGCGCGGCGTCGTCACCTTGCCAAACGGCTCAGGTCGCACCTTGCGCGTCGGCGTGTTTGCCCGCGGCGCCAAGGCCGATGAGGCCAAGGCCGCAGGCGCCGATGTGGTTGGCGCGGAGGACCTGGTCGAGAAGGTCAACAAGGGCGAAATCGACTTCGATCGCTGCATCGCCACCCCCGACATGATGCCACTGGTCGGCCGTCTCGGTAAGGTTCTTGGCCCCCGCGGCATCATGCCAAACCCCAAGGTCGGCACAGTGACCATGGACGTCACTAATGCGGTCAAGGGCGCCAAAGGCGGGTCGGTCGAGTTCCGCGTCGAGAAGGCCGGCATCGTGCAGGCGGGCGTTGGCAAGGCCTCGTTCTCCGAGGACAAGCTGGTCGAGAACATCAAGGCTTTTGCGGACGCCGTGCAGAAAGCCAAGCCGGCCGGGGCCAAAGGCCATTACATCAACCGGGTGGCGATCTCCTCGACCATGGGCCCGGGGGTCAAGGTGGAAATCCCGAGCCTCTTTGGCGCCGGCGCTGCGCACTGACGAGACGGGGGAGCCAAGGGCCATTTTCGTGGGTATTTTCGCGAAAAGGCACTTGGCAAAACGCCAGCAAAGGTCTACATCAGGCGCTCGGGCGTGCCGGCCCAATTTGTCGGCACGCCTTTGCGCGTTCCTACAAACCTATGGTGAGCGGAACTTATTCCTTTTGGAAACCCGACTGGGAGCTCAAAAGGGAGGAAGCCCGACGCCATTGGAGATGTCAGGCGCGCAAGGTTGTCCCGGAAACGGGCCGGCCAACCTGTCCAAGACTGCCGGCGCCGAAGGCCCGCAAAGGCCGGACGCTTAATTCCCCTAAAAGGGGCCAGCACAGATGGGGAAGCGACCCTTAGTTTGCGTGACCCTTGAGGTTGCGCCAATGAGGTTCGAACCTCGAAGACCCGATCGCGGCCGCAATGCCGTTTCGGGGGGCAGGCTTTCGAAACGTCGTCCTGCCCCGGTTCGCTGCGCGTGAACTTAAGCGGGACGGCTGGTAGCAACCCGGCGGCTCCCGCGCCTCACGCGGGCCAGCCGTCAAACCGGAAAGAGCTTGCAGTGGATCGAGCGGCTAAAGCGGAGTCCATCACTGAACTGAGTGGGGTCTTCAAGACCTCCAACGTCGTGGTGGTGGCTCACTATTCCGGCCTCACCGTTGCCCAGATGCAGACTCTGCGTAAGCAGATGAAGCAGGTGGGCGCGCAGGTGAAGGTCGCGAAGAACCGTCTCGCTCAGATTGCGCTCAAGGACACCGACGCTGCTTCCATCGCGCCCCTGCTGAAGGGGCCGACCGTGCTCGCCTATTCGGGCGATCCGGTGGCGGCACCGAAGGTGGCTATCGATTTCGCCAAGGCGAACGACAAGTTCGTCATCCTCGGCGGATCGATGGGCAAGACTTCTCTGGACCTGAATGGCGTCAAGGCGCTCGCCGCCCTGCCGTCATTGGACGAATTGCGTGCCAAGATTGTCGGCCTGATTCAGGCGCCGGCGACCAAGATCGCGCAACTCACCAATGCTCCCGCGGCGAAAGTCGCGCGGGTGGTCCAGGCGTATGCCTCCAAGAGCGCGGCGGCCTGACGGCTCCACACTCATTCTCTGGTTCGAACCGATAGGAATTGAACAATGGCTGACCTGCAAAAGATCGTTGACGAATTGTCTGGCCTCACCGTCCTGGAAGCGGCGGATCTGGCCAAGATGCTGGAAGAGAAGTGGGGCGTTTCAGCTGCCGCCGCGGTGGCGGTTGCCGCCGGCCCAGCCGGTGGCGGCGCGGCTGCCGCGGCTGAAGAAAAGACCGACTTCACGGTCGTTCTCGCCAGTGCCGGCGAGAAGAAGATTGAAGTGATCAAAGAGGTGCGCGCGCTAACCGGGCTTGGCCTGAAAGAAGCCAAGGATCTTGTTGAGGGCGCGCCGAAGACCGTCAAGGAAGGCGTGGGCAAAGACGAGGCCAACAAGATCAAGGCCACGCTCGAAAAGGTCGGCGCAAAGGTGGAATTGAAATAGTCAGTGACTATTTCAATTCCATCCCCGGACAAGCGAGGCGAAGCCGAGCATGAACCGGGGACCCAGAACTTAAGACGTGGGTGGCCGGGACAAGCCCGGCCATGACGAGGTCGAGATACCGAAATCCCCGGGCACCCCGGGGGTCTCGGGGCAGGAGATAAGGGTGGCCGGCTTAGGCCGGACTCCGAGGCGGTCGTAACCGGCAATGTCCGGTCGCGATGAAAAAAGAAGTGTGCGGCGGTTCGGGTCAGACCCGAATCACATAGAACCGGACGGCCCCGACGCCTGTCCTGATGGTCGCGATGGATTGCGGCTGTTCGGAGAGGCGCCCGCGCCGCCGCTGAAATCGAATCGAGAGAGATAAAGATGGCGCAGACGTTTACCGGTCGCAAGCGCGTAAGGAAGTTTTTCGGGACAATTCGGGAAGTGGCGGAGATGCCGAACCTCATCGAGGTTCAGAAGGCGTCTTACGACCAATTCCTGATGGTGAAGGAGCCGGTGGGCGGCCGTCACGACGAGGGACTGCAAGCCGTATTCAAATCGGTATTTCCGATTTCCGATTTTTCGAATTCGTCGCAGCTTGAATTCGTAAAATACGAATTCGAGCCGCCGAAATATGACGTCGATGAGTGCCGCCAACGCGGCATGACCTATGCCGCGCCGCTCAAGGTGACGCTGCGGTTGATCGTGTTCGATATCGACGAGGAAACCGGCGCTCGTTCGGTCAAGGACATCAAGGAACAAGATGTCTACATGGGCGACATTCCGCTCATGACCAACAACGGCACCTTCATCGTCAATGGGACCGAGCGTGTCATTGTTTCGCAGATGCACCGCTCGCCGGGCGTCTTCTTCGACCATGACAAGGGCAAGACCCATTCGTCGGGCAAGCTCCTATTCGCCGCTCGCATCATTCCGTACCGCGGTTCCTGGCTCGACATTGAATTCGATGCCAAAGACATCGTCTATGCGCGCATCGACCGCCGCCGCAAGATTCCGGTGACGTCGCTGCTCTACGCACTTGGTCTCGACGGCGAGCAGATCCTGAGCACCTTCTACAAGCATGTGAACTACAAACGCGCCAAGGAAGGTTGGCGCGTGCCGTTCGATGCCAACCGGCTGAAGGGCTATAAGGCAGTCAACGACCTTGTCGATGCCGACAGCGGCCGTGTTGTGATTGAAGCCGGCAAGAAGTTGACGGTGCGCCAGGCGCGTCAACTTGCCGAGAAGGGCCTTAAAGCGCTCCGCATGACCGACGACGAGCTGATCGGTCACTACGTTGCCGAGGATCTGGCAAACGGCCGCAGCGGCGAAATTTACATGGAGGCCGGCGAAGAAATCACTGAGAAGAATCTCAAGATTCTGATCGAGGCCGGCTACAAGGAATTGCCGCTGCTCGACATCGACCATGTAAATGTCGGCGCCTACATCCGCAATACGCTGTCGGTCGATAAGAATATGACGCGCGAGGATGCGCTGTTCGACATCTACCGCGTCATGCGCCCGGGCGAGCCACCGACTGTTGAGACGGCAGAGGCAATGTTCCGCTCACTCTTCTTCGATTCCGAGCGCTACGATCTCTCGGCCGTCGGCCGCGTGAAAATGAATATGCGCCTTGACCTCGACGCGCCCGACACGATGCGGGTGCTGCGCAAGGACGACATCATCTCCGTCATCCGCACGCTGGTTGATTTGCGCGACGGCAAGGGCGAGATCGATGATATCGACCATCTCGGTAATCGTCGGGTGCGCTCGGTCGGCGAGCTGATGGAAAATCAATACCGCATCGGCCTGCTGCGCATGGAGCGCGCAATCAAGGAGCGTATGTCGTCGGTCGATATCGACACTGTCATGCCGCAGGACCTGATCAACGCCAAGCCTGCGGCGGCCGCGGTGCGTGAGTTCTTCGGTTCCTCGCAGCTATCGCAGTTTATGGATCAGACCAATCCGCTGTCGGAGATCACTCACAAGCGGCGCCTCTCGGCGCTCGGACCGGGTGGTCTGACACGCGAACGTGCCGGCTTCGAAGTGCGCGACGTGCACCCGACCCACTATGGCCGGATCTGTCCGATTGAGACCCCGGAAGGTCCGAATATCGGACTGATCAACTCGCTCGCGACCTATGCGCGCGTGAACAAATACGGCTTCGTCGAGACGCCTTATCGCAAGGTGAAGGACGGCCGCGTCACTGACGAGGTGATCTATCTCTCCGCGATGGAGGAAGCCCGCAATGCCGTCGCGCAAGCCAACGCGACGATCGATGGCCGTGGTCGTTTCACAGAAGATCTGATTGTGTGCCGCCAGGCCGGCGACGTGCATCTGGTGCCGCGCGATAAGGTCGACTTCATGGACGTGTCGCCGAAGCAGCTTGTGTCGGTTGCTGCGGCACTCATTCCATTCCTGGAAAACGACGACGCCAACCGCGCGCTGATGGGCTCGAACATGCAGCGTCAGGCTGTGCCGCTCGTGCGCGCCGAAGCGCCCTTCGTCGGGACTGGCATGGAAGGCGTCGTCGCACGCGACTCCGGCGCATCGATCGCCGCGCGCCGCACGGGCATCGTCGATCAAGTGGACGCGACCCGTATCGTCGTCCGCGCGACCGACGAGACCGACCCGACCAAGCCGGGCGTCGATATTTATCGTCTGATGAAGTATCAGCGCTCGAACCAGAACACCTGCATCAATCAGCGTCCGCTGGTGAAGGTAGGTGATCGCGTCGACAAAGGCGACATCATCGCCGACGGTCCATCGACCGATCTCGGCGAGCTCGCGCTCGGCCGGAACGTGCTGGTCGCGTTCATGCCCTGGAACGGCTACAACTTCGAGGACTCGATCCTGCTCTCCGAGCGGATCGTAAAAGACGACGTGTTCACGTCCATTCACATCGAAGAATTCGAGGTGATGGCGCGCGACACCAAGCTTGGCCCCGAAGAAATCACCCGCGATATCCCGAACGTTTCGGAAGAGGCGCTCAAAAACCTCGACGAGGCGGGCATCGTCTACATCGGTGCCGAAGTGCACGCCGGCGACATTCTTGTCGGCAAGATCACACCGAAGGGCGAAAGCCCGATGACGCCGGAAGAAAAACTCCTGCGCGCCATCTTCGGCGAAAAAGCTTCTGACGTTCGCGACACCTCTTTGCGCGTTCCGCCGGGAGTGCAGGGCACCGTTGTGGAAGTGCGCGTCTTCAACCGACACGGTGTCGAGAAGGACGAGCGCGCGCTCGCGATCGAGCGTGAGGAAATCGAACGGCTTGCCAAGGACCGGGATGACGAGCAGGCAATCCTCGACCGTAACGTCTACGGCCGTCTCGCGGAATTGCTTGAAGGCCGCACCGGCATTGCGGGTCCGAAGGGTTTCAAGAAGGACAGCAAGATCACCAAGACGGTGCTGGACGAATATCCGCGCTCGCAATGGTGGCTGTTTGCTTCGCCCAACGACAAGCTGATGGCTGAGATCGAAGCGATCCGTAAGCAGTACGATGAGTCAAAGAAGCTGCTCGAGCAGCGCTTCCTCGACAAAGTCGAGAAGCTGCAGCGTGGCGACGAGCTTCCGCCCGGCGTGATGAAGATGGTCAAGGTCTTCGTCGCGGTGAAGCGCAAGATCCAGCCCGGCGACAAGATGGCCGGCCGTCACGGCAACAAGGGCGTGGTGTCAAAGATCGTGCCGGTTGAGGACATGCCATTCCTCGAAGATGGCACTCAGGTTGATATCGTGCTCAATCCGTTGGGCGTCCCAAGCCGCATGAACGTCGGTCAGATTCTGGAGACCCACCTCGGCTGGGCATGTGCCGGCCTCGGGCTCAAAATCGGCCAGGCGGTCGATGCCTACAATCTCAAGCACGACTCCCGTCCGCTCAAGGACATGCTCAAGAAGGTCTATGGCGACGACGAGACCATCAAGTCGCTGAATGAGGACGGTCTGATCGAGCTCGGCGGCAACCTGCGCCACGGCGTGCCGATTGCTACTCCGGTGTTCGACGGCGCGAAGGAGGCCGACATCGAAAAGATGCTCGACCTCGCCGGCCTCGATCATTCGGGACAGGTGACCGTATTCGACGGGCGAACTGGCGAGTCGTTCGATCGCAAGGTCACGGTTGGCTACATCTACATGCTCAAGCTGCACCATTTGGTGGACGACAAGATCCACGCTCGCTCGATTGGCCCTTACTCGCTGGTGACCCAGCAGCCTCTCGGCGGCAAGGCGCAGTTCGGCGGCCAGCGTTTCGGCGAAATGGAAGTGTGGGCGCTCGAAGCCTACGGAGCTGCCTATACCTTGCAGGAAATGCTCACCGTCAAGTCGGACGACGTCGCAGGCCGCACCAAGGTGTACGAGGCAATCGTACGCGGCGACGACACGTTCGAGGCGGGCATTCCGGAAAGCTTCAACGTGCTGGTCAAGGAGATGCGTTCGCTCGGTCTCAATGTCGATTTGCACAATTCGAAACAGCAGCGGCAGGGGCCGGAGACGGCCGAAGCGGCAGAATAGTCAAGCGTTGCGGAGCGGCGAGGGCGCCGCTCCGTGGTTGAACGATCAACGACAGGAGGGGAATCCGTGGTTCCCCGGTCGAGGAGAAGACGATGAATCAAGAGATCATGAATCTTTTCAGCCCGCAGGTTCCGGCTCAGGTCTTTGACCAGATCCGGATTTCGATCGCGAGCCCGGAAAAGATTCTGTCGTGGTCCTACGGCGAAATCAAAAAGCCGGAGACGATCAACTACCGTACCTTCAAGCCCGAGCGCGACGGTTTATTCTGTGCGCGCATCTTCGGGCCCATCAAGGATTACGAGTGCTTGTGCGGCAAGTACAAGCGCATGAAGTACAAGGGCATCATCTGCGAGAAGTGCTCTGTCGAGGTGACGCTGTCGCGCGTCCGGCGCGAGCGGATGGGACACATCGAACTTGCGGCGCCCGTTGCGCACATCTGGTTCCTGAAATCGCTGCCGAGCCGCATCGGTCTGCTGCTCGACATGACGCTTAAGGACCTCGAACGCATCCTTTATTTTGAGTACTACGTCGTACTTGAGCCGGGGCTCACCCCGCTCAAGGATCGCCAGCTCCTGTCTGAGGACGAATACCTCAAGGCACAGGAGGAATACGGCACCGATAGCTTCACCGCCACGATCGGCGCCGAAGCCATTCGCGAAATGCTCAAGGGCATCGACCTGGAAAAGATGCAGGCCGAGCTGCGCGCCGAAATGGGCGAGACCGACAGCGACATCAAAAAGAAGAAGATCGCCAAGCGGCTCAAGCTGATTGAGGCTTTCATCGCTTCCGGCAACAAGCCCGAGTGGATGATCCTGACGGTCGTGCCGGTGATCCCGCCCGACCTGCGGCCGCTCGTGCCGCTCGACGGCGGCCGTTTCGCCACGTCCGACCTGAACGATCTTTATCGTCGCGTCATCAACCGCAACAACCGCCTGAAGCGGCTGATCGAGCTGCGCGCGCCGGACATCATCATCCGTAACGAAAAGCGCATGCTGCAGGAAGCGGTCGATGCGCTCTTCGACAATGGTCGTCGCGGCCGCGTCATCACGGGGGCCAACAAGCGTCCTCTGAAGTCGCTCGCAGACATGCTCAAGGGCAAGCAGGGCCGCTTCCGACAGAATCTGTTGGGCAAGCGCGTCGACTAGTCCGGTCGTTCGGTGATCGTGGTCGGCCCCGAACTCAAGCTGCATCAATGCGGTC
>JBGQLL010000125.1:0-9066 GCA_041500065.1 Pseudolabrys sp. | reverse complement strand
TTTCGATCCGATCGAAACTGCGTCACGCGACGAGATTGGGACACTTCAGCTCGAGCGGCTGAAATGGACGCTCAATCATGCCTACAGCAAGGTCGCACATTACAAGAAGGCCTTTGACAAAGCGGGCGTACATCCCGACGATTTGAAGTCGCTGGATGATCTGCAGAATTTTCCCTTCACCACCAAAGACGATCTTCGTGGCTACTATCCGTTCGGCATGTTCGCTGTTCCGCGCGAGCAGGTCCTGCGCGTCCATGCGTCATCCGGCACCACCGGAAAACCAACTGTTGTCGGCTACAGCCGGCGCGATCTCGATACCTGGGCTGATCTCATGGCCCGCAGTATGCGCGCGGCCGGCTGCCAGCCGGGAATGCTGGTGCAGAACTCCTATGGCTACGGCCTGTTTACCGGCGGTATCGGCTTTCATTACGGTGCAGAGCGGCTTGGCATGACAGTCGTACCAGTGTCGGGCGGCATGACCGAGCGACAGGTACGCCTGATCGCAGATTTCAAACCCGACGTGATTTTCGTCACACCGAGCTACCTGCTCGCGATTCTCGATGAATTCCACGCTCAAGGAGTCGATCCGCGTCAATCTTCCCTCAAGATCGCGATGTGCGGCGCCGAGCCCTGGACCAACGCCATGCGTGAGGAGATCGAGGACGCCTTTGACCTGCACGCCATCGACAACTACGGGCTATCGGAAATCATTGGCCCCGGCGTCTCCTGTGAATGCATCGAGAGCAAGGACGGCCCGCATATCTGGGAAGATCATTTTTATCCGGAAACGATCGACCCAGCGACCGGCAAGTCGCTGGCGGACGGCGAAGTCGGCGAGCTCGTCTTCACGACGCTGACCAAGGAAGCGATGCCGATCGTGCGCTATCGCACCCGCGATCTCTCGCGCCTGCTGCCCGGCACTGCGCGCTCGATGCGCAGGATGGAGAAGGTTACCGGCCGCTCCGACGACATGATGATCGTTCGCGGCATCAATGTGTTCCCGAGCCAGATCGAAGAGATCATTCTCAAGGACGAGCGGCTGGCGCCCCATTTCGTCATTGAACTTCGCCGCGTCGAACGCCTGGATGAGATCACCGTGATTGTGGAGACTAGGCCCGATGCCGACAACGACGTCTTTGCCGCGTGTGACCGCGATCTCGCTCACCATATCAAGGCGTTGATCGGGGTGACCGCGTCGGTGCGGGCCGTTAAATCCGGCACCGTCGAGCGTTCCCTTGGCAAAGCCAAACGGGTTATCGATCTGCGGTCAAAGGGCTGACAATCAGCGTGACCGCTCGATCAGCTCGGCCTGCTTGCCTGACAGTCTCTTGTGGATGTGCACCATGAACGCCATGGCGAAGATCGGCGTCGCCAGATTGACGATTGGTATCGACACGAATGCGGATATGAACATGCCCGCCAGGAAAAGATAAACTGAGTTGGTCTTGCGCATGACCTTCGCTTCGTGCGGGGGACGGAAGCGCATCGCGGCGAGTTCGAAGTATTCACGGCCCAGCAGGTACGCATTCGCCAGATAAAGAACAATGATTCCGAGCCCCGCGAACAATACGAACGGAAGGGCACAGAGATAGACGAGCAGCGCAAGCGCAGCGATCTTTAGGCCTTCAACCAACGCAAGAAAAAACGGCAAAGCGCGGCCTGGCGGTTCGGCCGGATAGTGTTCACGTTCGACAACGTCCGCGATCTCGTCAACGAAGAAGCTGCCGACAAATGCGGTCACTGCGGGCATGAGAAACAGCGCGCCGGTGATAATGCCTAATCCCGCCATGATGGACAGAATCCAGGCGAGCGCAGACCAGGCCGCGTGCGGGGCTACTCCGGTCGCTTGCTCGGCCCAATTGGCGCCGGCCTCCGCCCAACCCGCCAGGAAACGTTGCATCAAAATACCGATGATCACGATCAGGGTCAGTGAAAGCCCCACCGCCTTTAGCAGCACGCGCCGCAAAGCGGGTGCGAACATTTGCGAGAGCGCTTTGATGGCCGCTTCGATCATGCGGGCACAGGTAAGCCCGGCCGCGGCGCAGGGCAAGGCCGGCGATTATGCTACCGACGAAAGTTCGTCATCTGCGGGCACGAGAGCGACAATCTCGTCGGCATCCGCGGCGGGCAGGTCGGCCCAGGCCATTGCCTTGTAGTCAAAGCCGCGCACAATTGTCGGCTTTACCACCTCAAAATAAGGCGAGATATCGAAATCACGTGGTGCATAGAGAGAAGAGTGGCGGATCTCCAGAATTTCCTGCCGCGCAGCCTCGCTTTCGAGCCGCGTGATCTTTGGCAGGATTGGATAGCGCACCGTTTCAAATGCCTGAGCAATCAACGCCGAGCAGATAATGCGCGTCGGATGCCCGCTCCCGAGCGCAATCATGCGACGGCGCCAACGTTGCGGCACCGGAAGCGGAAAAAGATAGCGCAACAGGTCGATGATGTTCTTGAGGTCGTAGTCAAAGCCTATGCGCTCGGCCGCATAGGCGCAGACTCGTGCCCGATCATCGTCGTCGAGTTGAGTTGGACGACAAATGCGTGTGTGAAAGCGTGCATATTTCGACAAAGGCGCCGCGACCACGCCATGCCCGATATTGGCCTCGACCAGCACCAGCGGTTCGCCGTCCGCGGTTGCACGGTCTCCAATAGGCCCGACGTAGAGGGCAGCATGCGACCATGTGGACTGGGTGAGATATTTGATGACGCCGGAAATGTGGTTGTTGCCTTCGACCAGCAACACGTCGCCGGGCCGCAGGGTGGCGCGCAAAGCGTCCGGATCGGACGGCGTGAACGGTTCATAGCCTTGAACGGGCTTTTCCAGATAGTGGGCTAGAAAGCGCCCGACCCCATCGACCATCCAGCTCATGACCGGCCCTCGGCGCCAGTTCTTGGCGCGCAAGACGTTCCCCTCGGGAGGCGTTAGTTCCCCGCGACGTCTCTTGAATGCGCGAATTTAGTGAGAAGTCATTGCCATTTGGTTCATCGTCTGCGCGGTTCCCCAGACCTCACCACGGAATTACCGATCGTTAGCTATAAGATTTGCCGCGCGTCGTCTGTTCGGGCATTCTGTCGCCTCGCCCAGAAAGAATTTGGATACCATGTCGGGGCTTAACCGACGTTCGTTCCTCACCGCTTCCGCGGCCGCCATCGCGGCGCCGTCGCTCGTACGCGCGCAGACCATGGCGGATGTGGACGTTGTGATCATCGGTGCTGGCGCAGCCGGTATCTCCGCCGCGCGTCGAATCTCCGCTGCCGGCCGCCGCTTGGCACTCCTCGAAGCCATGGGCCGCTTAGGTGGTCGCTGTGCCACCGACTCCACAATTTTCGAAATTCCCTTCGATCTTGGTGCGCATTGGATTCACCGGCCCGATGGAAATCCGCCCGGCGGTCCGACCTCGAATAGCGGACTCGATATCTACGGGGCGCCACGCGGTCAGGCCGTGCGAGTCGGTCCGCGTGGCGCGCGCGATTCAGAGCTTGAAGGTTTTATTGCAGCGCTTGTGCGCGCGCGCCGCGCCATTGTCGATGCGGGGAGGGGCGCGGCGAATGCTCCGGCGGTACGGGCACTGCCCGGCGATCTAGGTGCTTGGCGTTCAACAATTGAGTTCGTGCTTGGTCCGTATACGTGCGGCAAAGATCTTGCCTCGGTTTCGACCGGCGACCTTGCCCGCATGCCAGAACGTGATAACGACGCATTCTGCCGGCAGGGCTATGGTGCGCTCATTGCAAAATATGCTGCCGGTCTGCCGGTGCAGTTATCGACTCCTGTTACGCGTATCGAATGGGACCGCGGTAGCGTCGATGTTGTGACTGCTAAAGGCTCCGTGCGGGCGCGTGCCGCGATCATAACAGTGTCGACCAATGTGCTCGCCGCCGGCAAGATCGAATTCAAGCCCGAATTTCCCAAGCGCCAACTCGATGCCGCCGCGGCCCTCTCGCTCGGCAGCTACGATCACGTCGCGCTCGATATGCCGCGAAATCCCCTCAGCCTCCAACGCGACGATCTGGTGTTCGAGCAGTCTTCGAGCCCGCGAACGGCAGCATTGCTTGCCAACGTATCGGGTACCAGTTTGCACATAGTCGAGGTCGGCGGTGGTTTCGGCGGCGACCTGTCGGCGAGGGGCAAGGCTGCAATGATCGAATTTGCAAGCGACTGGGTTGCATCGTTGTTTGGCACCGGCGCAAAAAAGGCGATCAAGCGCAGCTATGCCACCCGCTGGAACGAGGAGCCATACGTTCTCGGCGCGATGTCGGTAGCCGCGCCCGGCATCGGCGCCGATGCGCGCAGGATTTTAGCGGAGCCGATCGGTGGGCGTATCTGGCTCGCGGGCGAGGCTTTGCATGAGACGCAATGGGGCACCGTCAACGGCGCGTGGGATTCGGGCCAACGCGCGGCGGAAGCAGCCTTGCGGCAGATTGGGGCGCTGAAGAGGCCCGAAGAAGAAAGAGCGCCACAGCGCTCACGCCAGCGACGCAGCCGGCGTGGCAGGGACGATTGATGATGGCGCGGGCAAAGGCGCTAATCGCGTGGTCCAGCGGCAAGGATAGTGCCTGGGCGTTGCGAGAAGCGCGTCGCGCGGGAGATTTCGAAATAATCGGCGGCCTGACGACGGTGACCGACACCTTCGGTCGCGTCAGCATGCACGGCGTCCGTGAGGAATTATTGCGGGCCCAGCTCGACGCCGCTGGTCTGCCAGCGATCGTGTTGCACATTCCATTTCCGTGCTCGAACGAAATTTATGAGCAAAAAATGGCGGCGGCGATGGACGAGGCTCGCGCGTCTGGGGTCACGCACATGATTTTCGGGGACCTTTTTCTCGAGGACGTTCGGGCCTATCGCGAGCGGCACCTTGCGGGTACCGGCATTACACCGGTGTTCCCTGTATGGGGACGGCCGACTCCGGCGCTCGCGCGCGAAATGATCGATGCCGGTCTGGAAGCGCATCTTTCCGCCGTTGATCTCGGGAAACTGCAAGCTTCGTTTGCAGGCCGGCGCTTCGACGGCGCGCTCCTTGATGCATTGCCGGCAGGCACAGACCCGTGCGGCGAAAATGGCGAATTCCATTCATTTGTGTCGGCGGGGCCGATGCTCTCGCGCAAGATCGCCGTCAAGGTTGGAAAGACGGTCGAGCGCGGTGGGTTCGCTTATGCGGATTTGCTGCCAGTTTAGGCGCGCAATACGCCGCCGGTCCGCTTGGTAACCTCGGCGACAATCTTACCGGAAAGCGCGTCGATCTCGGCGTCGGTCATCGTCTTTTCGCGTGGCTGGATGGTGACTGCAACAGCGATCGATTTCTTGCCGGGTTCAATGCCTTTACCCTCATAGACGTCGAATACGGTCACATTGCTCACCAGTTTCTTGTCGACGCTTTGGGCGGCGCGCACAATATCGGCGGCTTTCACTGCGTTATCGACTACAAAAGCGAAATCTCGCTCGACCGGCTGGAAAGGCGACAACTCGAGAAGTGGTTTCGCGCGTGTGGGCCTCGCCTTGGGCTCGGGAATGATCTCGAGGATCAGCTCAAAGGCGACCAGCGGTCCTTCGGCCCTGAGTTCGGCGATCGCGCGCGGATGCAATTCGCCGAAGTGTCCCAGCACATTTTGTGGGCCGATCTGGATCGTGCCGCTGCGGCGGGGATGGAACGAGGCCGGGCCGCCCGGCACAACCTGCAAAGCTTGCATCGGGGCGCCCGCCGCAGCCAGAATCGCAAAGGCGTCGGCCTTGGCGTCAAAAACGTCGACAGGCCCGGTCTTGTCGGACCAGTGACGACCGCTGCCGGTAGGTTTGGCGAGCGCGCGGCGCAGCCCACTCGCGGCTGTGAGTTGATCGTTCGGCTTGTCGCCTTTGAAGATCTGTCCAACCTCGAACAGCGCCGTATCCGGAAATCCGCGGTCAGCGTTACGTTGCGCTGCTGCGACCAGGCCCGGGATCAGGCTCGGCCGCATGTCGGAGAGCTCCGCCGCGATTGGATTTGCGAGTGCCAGCGCTGGATTGCCGCCGCCGAACAGTTCGGCCTCGCGTTTTGACACAAACGACCACGTAACGGCTTCGACCAACCCACGCGCGGCCAGCGCGCGTTTGGCCTTGCGGGTGCGATTCTGGATTGCGGTGAGCACGGGCTTGCGTGCGTTTTCTCCGCGCGCAAAAGGCGTCGACGGCACGCGATCGACACCGACGATGCGTACAAGCTCCTCAACAATATCGGCGCGACCATGAACGTCCGGCCGCCACGACGGCACCGCCACTTTCACGCGCTCGCCCTGGCCGGCTGCGAAAAATCCAAGCTTCTCCAGTATGCGGCGCGTGTCGGCGAGGGACAATTTCAGTCCGGTCATCCGCGGCAATTCACTCAACGGAAAATCGATGATCTTCTCTTTTGGAGTTGGGTCGCCGGCAACGACAACTTCGGATGCCTGGCCACCGCAAAGGTCGAGCACCATTTGCGTCGCCAGTTCGAGACCCGGAAGCATGAAAGCCGGATCGACGCCGCGCTCAAAACGATAGCGCGCGTCGGAATTGATGCCGAGCTTGCGTCCGGTTTGCGCGATGTTGAGTTCGTCCCACAGCGCCGATTCAATCAGCACATCGGTGGTTGCGTCCGAACAGCCACTCGCTTCGCCACCCATAATTCCGGAGAGTGACTCAATACCCTTTTCGTCGGCGATCACGCAGACGGCTTCGTCGAGTGTGTAGGTCTTACCGTCGAGCGCGAGCAGCTGCTCGCCATTCTTGGCGCGTCGCACCGTCAGATTGCCATAGACCTTGGCGGCATCGAAGACATGCAATGGGCGACCGCGATCGAACGTGATGAAGTTTGTGATATCGACCAATTTATTGATGGGCCGGAGACCGATCGTAACAAGTCGCTTTTGCAGCCAGTCAGGCGATGGACCGTTCTTGACGCCCCGGACCAGCCGCAATCCAAAAGCTGGACACAGCGAGGGCGTCTTTCCGAAGTCCAGCGTGACTTTGACGGGACAGGGGAACGCTCCCTTCACCGGCTTCGGAATTTTGTCCTTGTAGGCGCCGATGGACGTCGCGCCGAGATCGCGAGCAATGCCGGCAACGCCAGTACAGTCCGGCCGGTTGGGCGTGAGGTTGATTTCGATCACGGGATCGCTGACGCCCGCCCAGTCGACGTAAGACTTTCCCACCGGTGCATCGGCCGGCAGCTCGATGATCCCCTCATGGTCGTCGGAGATCATCAGCTCGGCTGCCGAGCACAACATGCCGCGACTTTCGACGCCCCGGATGGTGCCAACCGTCAGCGTGATGTTTTTCCCCGGGATGAAAGTGCCGGACGCCGAGAACACCCCCTTCATACCCGTACGTGCATTGGGCGCGCCGCATACGACCTGAATTGGCTTGCCGTCGCCGATATCGACCATGCAGACCTTGAGACGGTCCGCATTAGGATGCTTTTCGGCTGAGATCACCGACGCAATAACAAAGGGCTTGAGCAGACTCGCTTTGTCTTCGACGTTCTCAACCTCGAGCCCTATCATCGTGAGCTTGTCGACGATTTCGGGCAGTGGCGCATCTGTGTCGAGATGCTCTTTTAGCCAGGGCACCGTGAATTTCATGGACTCAAGCCCCCGGCGAGGGTCGGGAAGTCGAGCGGGCGGAAGCCGTAGTGCGCGAGCCATCGCACATCCGCTTCAAAGAAAGCGCGCAAATCATGCATGCCGTATTTGAGCATCGCGATGCGGTCGATCCCCATGCCCCAGGCAAAACCCTGGTATTCCTCGGGATCCAGTCCGCAGTTCCTGAGTACATTCGGATGCACCATGCCGCAACCGAGGATTTCCAGCCAATCCTCGCCTTCGCCGAAGCGAATTTCACCCTTGTCGCGTCGGCACTGGATGTCGACCTCAAGTGACGGCTCGGTGAATGGGAAGAACGACGGACGAAAACGCATTTTCACACTGTCGACCTCAAAGAATGCCTTGCAGAATTCCTCGAGAATCCATTTCAGGTGGCCGAGATGCGAGCCCTTGTCGATCACGAGACCTTCAACCTGATGGAACATCGGCGTGTGAGTCTGGTCTGAATCGCTGCGGTAGGTACGGCCAGGGCAGATCACGCGGATCGGCGGCTTTTGGCTGAGCATCGTCCGCACCTGCACTGGCGAAGTATGCGTGCGCAGAAGCAACCGCGAACCGTCCGGCTTCGACGGAAAATAAAATGTGTCGTGCATTTCCCGCGCCGGGTGACCTTCCGGGAAGTTCAGCTTGGTGAAGTTGTAGTCGTCGGTTTCGATATCGGGTCCCTCGGCAACGGCGAATCCCATATCCGCGAAGATCGCGGTGAGTTCATCAGTCACCTGGGTGATCGGATGCACGCGCCCGGCTTCAGCCGGCGTTTCGCGTACGGGTAAAGTAACATCGACCGTCTCGGTGTTGAGCCGCGCGTCGAGCGCGGCATCCTTCAGTGCTTGGCCTCGGGTCTGAATAAGAGTTTCATACTCGTTAGCAAGCGGATTAATTTGAGATGCAATTGCAGCACGTTTTTCAGCCGGTTGCCGCCCTATTTCAGAACGATAATTTGACAGGTGACCGTTCTTGCCAAGCAACCTAATTCGCGCGTCTTCTAACACGTCACTGGTGCTAATAGCTGTGACATATTTTCTGAGCTCGGTGTTCGCAGATGTCGAGGCAATCGTTACTGAGAATGGATCATCCTTAAGACGTCCATATTCTGAGTCTAATCCAGACAATATCTTTTGGAGCGTGATTCGATTTTCCGGCATGACACAATCCTATTTCGTCATTGCCTCCACGAAATTCGACAAGTGCTGCCTTGCTTCCTAGGTGAGATGCGCGGGTCTTGCCGCGCATGACAACTGAGAGCGCGTGGCACATTTGCTCATGGTTCAAGCCGGCAACGCTGCCTTGGCCTTTTCCACGATCGCCTGAAACGCTGCCGGCTCGCGAATGGCGAGATCGGACAGAACCTTCCGGTCGATCGTCAAGCCAGCCTTGGCTAGCCCGGCGATGAACCGGCTGTAGTTGAGGCCGAACGGGCGCACCGCAGCATTCAGACGCTGAATCCACAACGCGCGG
>JBGQLL010000124.1:0-9071 GCA_041500065.1 Pseudolabrys sp. | reverse complement strand
GCTCGTCGACTGCTTGCCCGCCGCGGGGAACCCGACAAGGATCAGCGCCGAAGCGGTACAAGCCGCGAGAAGGCCTCGGCCTTCGCACAATCGGTGCCATGTCATTTTCTTTCCCATCCCCCCGTTTCCTGCGTTGTCACGTTACGCGTCAGGGCTGGGCGGACCAAGGGTCAATTTCGTGCCGAACCGCGACTGCCGCAGACGACTCACTGGTCCGCGGCGGCAATCTGGAGGGTGATGTACAGCTTCATGTTCTTCACCTTCTTCCTGGTCGACGGCGGGGCGTGGAGCCTCGACCATTTCCGTAAGCGGACGTAGGGGCAGGTCCGACGCGTAGCGACGCTTGAGCGTTCGGGGATGTGAAGCCTTGATTCAAAAGGAGCATCCAATTCGCTAAAAATCCTGGTTGACATGGGTCGAAGTCAGGTATCGCATCGCGGCCAAGATCCTTCCAATCGGAAAATCAAGCGGCACGGCTCGCGGGCGATTTCCTCGCCTGGGCGCGTAACCGTTTCCATTGCCCTCACACTTTGGGAGACCCTCATGACTGAAGCGAAGCATGGAAAGGCGACTTCGTCCTCAGCTGCGTCACCGTCCGGAGATGCGATGGGAGAAGCGTTCGCCCACAACACGGATTTGTGGTTCACGACCCAAGCCGAGTTGCTCGCCAATGTCGATGCGCTGACACACGCTTGGCTCAATCGCCGCCGAGAGGGGGTCGATTCGATGCGTCACGCGTTTGAGCAGATAACCCGATGCCAAGATCCCGCAGAGATACTTCGCGTCCAGCACGAATGGTTTTCCAGCGCGCTTCAGAGAGCGATGGACGATATCGCTGCGCTCAATGACGGCATCGCATCGATGACCAGAAAGGCGACCGGCAATCTCGAGACGGCCGCTCGCAACGCCGGCGAACCGGTCGTTGTTGTCCGCGACGAGATGCTCGCCGCCGCGGGCGGTAAGCCAAAAGTGGTTCGGTCGGCCGCGTAATCGCGCGCAATCGGAGCTGCGGTCCAACGAGTAGGGCAACGACCATCGCAAGCGCATCCGGCTCGTTCCGTTCAAGGGTCGACCGCTCTGACGGCCGCTCAGCCTCCCAACTCGGCCCCGCTCTCACCGGCGGGGGTTTCCCTCACTGATCTTGGCGCAATGCCACAGGTTCGGACATGAAGTAAAGACCCGCCGCATCACTCCTGATGCATTGCGTTTCCTGTAGAATTTGATTGGAGGCCGGAAGCGGAATCGAACCGCTGTACGAGGATTTGCAGTCCGGCACGCACCTAGGATTTCTGCGGTGTACAGCCGCTCGTGTTGCATCCGTGTTGCAATGGGGATCGCGCACTGGGCGAATGGGTACGGGGGATTGCCGAAGCGGTGAGCCGGCCTATCACTCCGTCGACGTGGTTCCCCATACTGGCTCCGCTTCGGCGGGGCTTTTTCTTGACTCTCGACTGCATTCAAGATTGCTGCCAAGGCAGATCATGTCAGAGCGAACCGACCAAATCCTCTTCCCAGTCAATCATGCAAATGAACAGTGTCGTCGACGTTCCGCAGCCTAAATGCCTGCTTGTCACTAGCACCTTTCCGCCGGTTCGCGGCGGCTCGGCTGTCGTCTACAGCAGTTTGTGCAAGTTCGGCGGCGGCTCGTTTGTCGTGTTGAGTGCGTGGCGCAACTATGCCACAGGAAGAGAAATACCTGGCTGGCGCGAACACGATCGCCAATTCGATTTCCCGATCACCCGGCTTGAGCTGCTGCGTCCTCTCTTGGCGCAAGGTGACAAACGGTCGTCCTTTCTCGTCGACTTGCTGCTGATGGCGCGGGTGCTTGCAAAGCTGATCGGACTTGTGCGCGCGCACGGCATCAATGTCGTGTGCGTCGGGGAACTGGTCTATGGCGGCTGGCTCGCCTTTGCCTGCCGCTATCTGCTTCGTTGCAAGGTCATCCTTTATGTTCACGGGGAGGAGGTCAACGCGACCGGCCAAAGTCTGGCGGAACGGATGAAACGCTCCTATCTGGCGGCGGCGGACGCGATCGTCGCGGTCAGCCGGTTCACGCGAGGCGTTCTCATCGGTGCCATGAACCTTTCGGCCGAGAGGGTTGAGCTCATCGGAAATGGCGTCGATGTCGCGCACTTTCGGGAGATGCCCAAGTCGGAAACTCTGATCGCGCGGTACAACCTCTCCGGGAAACGGATCGTCCTCAGCGTCGGCCGCTTGATTCCACGCAAAGGCTTTGACCGCATGCTCACGGCGTTCCCGGGAATCCTCAGGCGGCATCCCGATGCCCACTATCTCGTCGTCGGCGATGGCCCCTACCGGGCGGATCTTGAGCGGATCGCACGGGAGCTGGAAATTGAGCATTGCGTCACTTTTGCCGGCGACGTTTCCGACAGCGAATTGGTCGAGCACTACTCCCTCTGCGAGATCTTCGCCATGCCGAATCGCGAGATGCCGAATGGCGACACCGAAGGTTTCGGGCTGGTCTTCCTGGAAGCCAATGCGTGCGGCAAGCCGGTCATCGCGGGGCTCGCCGGAGGCACCGCGGACGCGGTCACGTGCGGCGTCAACGGCCTCTCGGTCGACGGAGACAGCCCGGCGGCAATAACCGATGCAGTTGATCGGCTGCTCGCGGATCGCGAGCTTTGGTCTCTCTTGCGAATCGGCGGACTGTCGGTTGCGCAGAATGCCGGCTGGCAGGAGCGAACAGATCGCTTCAAGAGGCTTTGTGTCCGACTGCTTGCCTAGGATCGGCGGGTGCTCACCCATCGGCGTGACGACAAACCGACTCCATTGGTCCTGCCGAAAGGCGATCCTCCCATCTCTCGCCCCGCCTTCACCGACGGGGCTTTTTTTGCGTCGGGGATATCGCGACCACGCGCCCCTAACATCTGATGATGAGGTTCCTCCGCAGGATGGCTGCTGCAGTCGTTGAATCGCTGCGGACCAATATGCTCTTGTCAACCTCGCTAGGCTCCCGATCGTGCGATGACGACAGCCCGGATCGGCCCGCCCCACCGGCGGGTCTTCACGACCGAGCTCCGCGCATGCCGAGGAGTTTGATTGAGAAGGTTCTGCTTGCGGCTGTTGCGGTCCTCCCGCGACCGTAGGGTGGCTCTATTTTTGGCTCTTCATTGCGGACCTCTGCGCCGAGATTTCCACACCGTGAGCATTAGATACCCCCGTGATTACGTCGACGAGAAAGGGGGAGGCCGCGCCGTCCCAGATAGGGTTCTGCTTCGAGAGCACGCTTGAGGTATTCGTCGGCAAGCGCGAGCAATCCCGCCTGAGTCTCCGAATCCGGCGCTGTGAACGCCAGTTCCCGGCAGTGCAAAGCCTTTGCTCGGAAGTATGCGGCATCCGCCATTGCAGCCCTCCCTACGTCGAGCGGGAGCGCCGCGCGTCTCTCAGCCGCTCGCGCCACAGGTCAGCAGCGAACGGTGTTTGTCTACGTGGGGCCTTCAGGTCGCTTACAAGATAAGAGGCACCACCGAGTCCCCCCACGCATGGGCATAAGGGGTCGAGGTGTGTGCTCGGAGGGCGCTGGGGTAGTGAGGATGAGCCAATTGCCGAGGGTCGGCGGTTCCTTTATCTTTCTGTACGGACAAGACAGTTTGAGGAAGGTGATGGCCTACAGGGAGGGGAATGTCAGCCCAATCGTCAAATTGACTAAAATCAGAGACTAATGCCAGCTATCCCGGTACCGATCCTTTTCATTCATTACGGCGACCAATGGATCCGAGGGAGCGAGCAATTGCTGCTCGACCTGCTCACACACCTCGATCTGGATCGCTTCCGTCCAATTGTTTGGTGCAACGGGACCAAATTGGCGGATGCAGCAAGATCCGCTGGATTCACAACATACCAAACCGACTTTAAATATTATTTTGTCGAAGGATCGCCGAGTTTCCGTGTCAAACAATACTGGTCCTTAGTCCGTCAGGGCATATCCCTAGTTCGTGAGTATGACATTCGCATCTTACACGCAAATAGTGCAGCGCCTAGCCAATGGCTGGTTCCAGTATCCAGAATTACCCGACGACCTCTCCTGGTGCATCTGCACATTGACTATCTACGCAGAAGCCGGTTCGTTTTTCTCCTTCATCAAGCCACGCTAGTGATAGGAGTTTGTGGCCACGCAATTAAGGAACTTGTAAAAGATGGCATGTCGGACGCCGAGGTCATCTATAACGGCATCGATTTTGACAGGCTGAGATCATTTTCTGAAATTAACATACGCGGTCGACTCGGTATTGGAGACGAATCTGTTATTATTTCAGCGATTGGGTCCCTGGTTAAGCGAAAAGGTCAAGACGTACTGATCAAATCTCTTAAATTTCTCAAATCAAGATCCGATGTGCGTTTGCTGGTTGCAGGAGACGGCCCGGAAAGGAGCAATTTCGAACGACTTACAACCGAGTTAGACCTTCAGAATAAAATTCTCTTTCTTGGCTACTGCGATCGCGACGAAATCTCAGCCGTGTATCGAGCGACAGACATCGTCGCGCTCGCCTCTCGTGCGGAGGCACTCAGTTTGGTTATCGCTGAGGCCGGCTTCTTTTCGCTTCCAGTCGTGGCAAGCGCGGTCGGCGGCACTCCGGACCTGGTCAAGCACGAGGAGACGGGATTACTGGTTCCTCCCGATCAACCCGAGGCATTTGCGGCGGCCCTATCACGCCTGATCGACGACTCCGCATATCGCGTTCGATTGGGGAAAGCTGCCAAAGATCGGGTCGAGAAGCTGTTTAGCGTGGATCATTTGGTTGCGAACTTTCAGACGACCTACGAACGGTTGCTTCAGATACCCAGGTCGCGCCTGGGCTGGATAGGCGCCGGATTGCGGATCAAGCCATATGTCAGATTATTGCAGCCAGCGTTTCATACGATGCGCTCCCCCCCCCCCGACCGCCTCGCTGATCCTTGACACGCCGACTTCTTCGCATTGGCTCTTCCAGCATCGTGCGGCTTACCGCTGCGGCTGGCGCTCACTGCCGGTCAGGCGCACGATGTGACGGCAGCCCGTCAACTCGTCGACCAAGCCGTCACCGGCAGCGCCGTGCTCGGTGACAAAAGCTACGACGTCGATTGGATCGTCGATCTCGTTCAAAACCAAGGCGGCCGGGCCAACATTCATTGTTCTACAAGCAATTTCCGATTGGAGGCCGGAAGCGGAATCGAACCGCTGTACGAGGATTTGCAGTCCTCTGCATAGCCACTCTGCCATCCGGCCGGCGGGCCTCATATAGGCCGGCGCCGCGTGAAGGGTCAAGGCGACGCATCGGTGGGCCGCGGCTGAGCGCGCGTGCCAGCAGACAACGCCCCGGGGCGATTGTTTTTGTTGCGCATCACACTCTGTATGAAGTTATCTAACCGGATGAGAACATGAGCCCCGCACTTCGCTGCGCGGGCCTGTTGGCTGCGCCTCTGGCGCCGTCGACGGATGAGAAGCCCGCAGGCAGGCGCATCGTCACGCGAGCGTCGGCATGAAAAAAAAATTGCAAGCAAGGGGACGGAAATGTCGATGACCAATTCAGCAGGAAGCGTCGCTGTACCCTCGAATCGTTGGCTGCAGCTCATCGTCGGCATCGTCTGCATGTCGATGATCGCCAATCTCCAATATGGTTGGACAAACTTCGTCAATCCGATCAACGCGAAATATGGTTGGTCGCGTGAAAACATTCAGTGGGCATTCTTTGTCTTTGTACTACTTGAGACTTGGCTCGTCCCGATCGAGGGTTGGTTCGTCGACCGTTACGGCCCCAAGTTTGTCGTCGCAATCGGCGGCGTCCTTGTCGGCATCGCCTGGGCCCTCAACTCGGTCGCGGATTCACTATTTCTCTTGTATGTCGCCGCAGCAATCGGCGGCGTCGGCGCCGGAGCCGTCTACGGCACTTGCGTTGGTAATGCGCTGAAATGGTTCCCGGATCGGCGTGGGCTTGCCGCCGGATTGACTGCAGCGGGGTTCGGCGCGGGCTCGGCGCTGACGGTTGCGCCGATCGTCTCGATGATCAAGACGCAAGGATACGAAGCGACGTTCCTCTATTTCGGCATTGGCCAGGGGGTGATCGTCTTCGTGCTCTCTTGGCTGCTTGCGGCGCCCGCGACGAGCTTGGTTTCCGCGACGCCGGCCCGGGTGGGGCAGTCGCGGCGCGACTATCATCCGTTGGAAATCCTGCAGACCCCGGTGTTTTGGGTGATGTACGTGATGTTTGTGCTGGTCGGAGCCGGTGGTCTGATGGTCACGGCGCAGCTCGCACCGATTGCGAAAGACTTCAAAGTCGCTGACATCGTCGTCGATCTGATGATTTGGTCGGCGCCCGCCATCATCTTTGCCCAACAGATCGACCGCATCATGAATGGGATCACGCGGCCGTTGTGCGGCTGGGTATCGGACCATATCGGGCGCGAAAATACGATGTTCATCGCTTTTGGACTCGAGGCTATCGGAATCTGGCTGCTGAGCGTCTATGGGGCGAATCCGGTCCTTTTTGTCATACTGAGCGGTATCGTTTTCTTCGCGTGGGGCGAGATCTATAGTCTCTTCCCGTCGCTCACCGGCGATCTCTTCGGACCCAAATTTGCCGCGACTAATGCCGGGTTGCTTTACACGGCGAAAGGTACGGCCGCCATCCTGGTGCCATACAGCAGCAAGCTCTTCGCTTATACGGGAAGTTGGCATGTTGTTTTCCTCACTGCTGCGGCAATGAACGCCGTGGCCGCGGTGATGGCACTCGCCGTGCTGAAGCCGATGCGCCAGCGCGCGGTGCTGCGGAACCGCGAGGACATGATTAGATCGCCGGCGGTCGGCGCCGGCGAATGACCGGCAGATTCGAGCGGCGCGTCGAAGCGCCGCTCGGACGAACCGCCGGTGCGTCGGGTCGCAGCGGATGAGCGAGATTCGGCGTGGTCGACGACCCAGAAAATAGCCGGTTCCGATTTGCGTTGTTCGCGCAATCCTCTGCGACGCAACAACAATGCAACAATGTGGCGGGAAGGTCGGTTCGCCTAGCAAGCGAAGCTTGACAGATACAGTAACCGGGTGTCAGAAAATTAAGCGTATTTCGTTCCTAAAAAAATAAATCGCACCGTTGGGGGGAAAATCATGGAAGCAACGGGTTCCTGGTCTCGTTCGTCAAAATCGTGGCTGGCGCTTGGCCTCTCGGGCGCGTTTCTCCTGGCAACGGTCGTTTCCGCTCCGGCACAGACGGCGGCGAACCAGGCTGACCAGATCAAGGCGCTGCAAGAACAGATCAACAAGCTGCAACAAGCGGTGAGCGATCTCAAGGCGGCGCAGAGCGCAGCGCCGCCGGCGGCGGCTCCGGCGGCCGCGGCACCGCAGACGGCTTCCGCGGGCACGGCCGGGCACGGCTTCCTCGAGAAGAAGCCGGGCGACGCCCTCACCTTCTTTACGCCCGGCGGCGAGATCACCGCCTATGGCTATCTCGACGTCTCGTTGGATGCCGCGACCAAGGGCATTAGCGGCAGGTCCGTTCCGCCAAATTCGCCTGACACCACCGGCGCGCGTCCGATTGGTCGCCTCGGCTACCTTTTCGACGAATCGACGAACCTCTCGAATTTCGGCGTGCGCGGTTTCCAGCGGCTCGGCGACAAGCCGTTCAATTTCGTCTATCAGCTCGAGACGCAGATCGACATCGCGTCGAATTCCGGCACGGCGGAAACGAACAGCAACCAGAGCAACGTCGTCAAAGGTGGGTTGACCTCGCGCAACAGTTTCATCGGGCTGGCCTCCGGCACATGGGGCGCGATCAAGCTCGGCAAGACGGACGCACCTTATAAGACCGCGACGGCGCGCTTGAACCCGTTCTCCGGCACGCTCGGCGATTACCAGGTCATCATGGGCAACACCGGCGGCGACAACCGCGTCGAGTTCGGAACGCGGCTCGAACACTCGATCTGGTACGAGTCGCCGAAGATCGCCGGATTCAGTTTCAATGCGCTGTACTCGCCGGGGCAGAATCGAGCGAGCGACAGCGACAACATTGCGGCCGGCTCATCCGATTGCGCCGGCGGCAACATTCCGGGCAGCGGCGGCGGCTTGCCGGTCGCATGCAATGACGGCTCGTTCAGCGATGCCATCAGCGCCAACCTCGCTTACGAAAACGGACCGTTCTACATCACCGCAGCCTATGAGCGTCACCAGAAGGTCAACCGGGCGAGCGACATTTCCGGCAGCTTCGCGGATACGACGACGCCGGGTAGCGTCGGCGAACGGTTGTTCAGCCGCGATGTCGCCGACGAGGATGCCGTCAAGATCGCCGTGCAATACACCCTTCCGACCAAGACGACGGTGGGCGGCATCTTCGAGGATCTGCACCGCTACGTTCCGGACGATCTTTCATTCCAGAACGAGCGGCAGCGGACAGGTTATTGGCTCACGATCAGCCAGCAGATCACCGACGACGACAGCGTTCACTTCGGCTGGGGGCATGCGAACAAAACGCCCGGTGATCCGGGGCAGCACAATACCTCGTTCAATACGCCGCCGGGCGGCACCCCCGGGACCGACTTCACGGCCGGCGCCGGCTCCGACAATTCGGCGAACATGTTCACTCTGCTCTATCGCCATCAGATCGCTCCGGGCCTGACTTGGTATGCGGATGGGGCGATGACCGTCAATGCGCCGTTTGCCCATTACGATCTGGGCGCGGGCGGACGCGCGGTTACGGTCGATTGCCATGACGCCAACGGCGCTTCGGGCGGGACGACCTCGACGCCGCATTGCTTTGCCGGCGGGCGCCTTATCGGGGTTTCAACCGGATTGGGCTACCGGTTCTGAGCGCGGTCCCGCAAGGCGCTTGACCCGCGCTCGGCGGTTCAAGCGTGTAAGAGCGCTACCGTGCGCCGGGTCCGGGACCAAGAGGTCCTGGACCCCCATGCGATCTCCTGACCGCAACCGCTGTCGCAATTACGCGGCCCGGACGTTTGCCAGGAACTCGTTGACCTGCTCGCGCAGGCTCGCGGCTTGCTGCGTGAGATCGCGGACGGCGTCCAACACGAGCCTCGCCGCCGTCCCGGTATTGGTCGCCGCCTGCGTCACCACGCCGATGTGAGAT
>JBGQLL010000123.1:0-9087 GCA_041500065.1 Pseudolabrys sp. | reverse complement strand
GTCAGTTCGACCTGCTCATAGCCTGAGATCGAGCGTTCCGCCGGCACGGGGATGGCCGCGGCGAACAGGTGCCGCGGCGCGGCCTGCTGCGGCAGGTGCACCACGTAGCCGTCCGGCAAGGTCGCCGTCATCGGCTGTCGCGCGGTGCGCCAGTGCATGCCTGCCTCCTCTGGTCGAGGGCCGAGTAGCCAGGGGGCGGGTCGCCGAAGAAGTTGGCTGTGATCGAGCGCCGCGCCTCTGCGGCCTTGCGGGCCTCGCGCTCGATGATCGCCTGTGAGACGGCCTCGTCGCGTCGTTCTGCGATCGGCTTACTGGCCACATGGAGCCCGAACGAGGCGCCGTGCGTGCGCAGCCGGCTCGCGACCGCGGTCGCAGTGCGCTTGAGTTCTGTGCCCATGATCTCGCAGACGCGGTGGCGGGGGTGTGCCGCATCGACGAACAATTCGTACCAGCGGGCTTGCGCCAGGGTCATGTCGGCCTCGGTCCATTGCGGATGGATCGCGGTTGGGGGTGGTTCGACCTTGACCGCTTGCGCGGGTCTAGTGCCTCGTTTCAGGTCGTTGTATTTCTTCCGGCAGGAACCGTGTTCCCGCCCGAAATGGCTGTCGAGGAGATACCAGGAAAGACTCTCGACCTCGCGCATGCGGATCAACTCGGCCTCTTTCTCTGCTGTCCAACGCCGGTAATCGACAGTTCCGATTTGGCGCAGTTCGGCCAATTCGACGGCGGCCGGGCCGTCCGGATGCCGCGACGGATGCGACAGCTTGTTCCTGCAGGATTCGACGGTGCGACCAGTCGCTGCCGCGATCTCGCTCAAGGGAGTGCCACCGGCGCGCAGGCGCACCAGTGTTGCGAACTGGTCTGTCGTCCAGGCTAGGCCCCGCCCCATGTTTAGTTGCTCCGTTGGTTTAGAGTTTAAGATATGGACAATGACCGGTGCCGCGCGCGGGCCGCACCGGTCAGGTTATTTCCGACCGGTTGAGTGGCTTCAGATCTTGCCGAACACGGCCAGCACGCCCGTGCAATCGACCACGCCCGTCATGATCAGCCTGAACGCGGCCTGCCTGATCAGTTCCGCGCGATGCACCTTGATCCCAAGCGTCAAGCGGCCGTCGTCGAGCTTCCAGCGTAGGAACGCGTAGATCTCGGTTGGCGGATCGCCGAAATAGACCGGGATGTTCAGCAGAAACTTGGTCGGAAGTTCGAGATCGCCTTTGCTGCGCGCCTCGGTATTGTCGTTGAACTCGAAGCTCTCATTGTCGGTTTCGGTGCGCACCGCCTTGATGAAGCTGACGTTGCGCCGGGCCTGCAGGTCACGCACCGCCTCGAGCAGCGATCCCGCATCGGGCGCCTTGATGTCGGGTGCGTTCTCCTCGACGAAGCGGGCGAACTCCAGTTGCTCCTTCATTTGGCCGTTGATGCCGGTCCAGGTCTTCCATTCCTCCGAGAACGGCAGATCGAGCGTGGCGCGATGTTCGACCAGCGCGGGAGCCGTCGCGCCGTGATAGTCGATCGCAGCCAGGATGCGGCTTGCCGCCACGTCGGCGAGGAGGAGCGAGTCGTCGCCCTTGAAGCGGTTGAGATAGCCCACCAGGGCGTCGGCGTTCTGCAACGTCACGCTTTGCTTGATGCTTTTCGGCTTCAGCGACCCGGTCTTGTGCGTCGGTGTTACTTCTTCCGAACTATGATCGTTGGGGACGATGAGGTATTCGCGGCCGCTCGGCGTCGAAATGACGTGTGGTGCGGCGGTCGCTTTCTGGGCGAGTTTTGCAATCGTTTCAGCTTCGTTGGACATGGTCTCTCCGTGGATGGGTTGTCAGGGTGAAGTTGCTCGAATGAAAATCAGTCGCGCGCCGCCGTGGAGCGACCCGCCTCGGTGAACATCTCGCGTTGCTCGGGATCGGTGCGATGCAGACCGCCTGCTGCATCGGAGAAAAAAACCGCTTCGGGCAGGTCCGCATCTGGAATCTTGCAAGTCACGACGCATGCGAGTGTCTTTTGCGAACCGCCAGCCTTGTCCGGTTTGATCTTGAGCTTGATCGTGATCTCGCCGGATTTGCCGGTTTCGTCGACCGCTGCGACGAGTTCGGCCATCTTGCTGGTGGCCTTATCGGCAGCGCGGCCGTTGCGGTATTCGCGGAAAATGTCGGTGAACAGTCGCATGCTCTCTTTCCTCCTAGTGAAGTTTTCCAGATGGGGACAATGACCAGCGGCATGCGCTGGTGCTCCTGTCAGGTTATTGGCGAGCCTTTGCTCTGATCCCAGCCGCAATGGGCGCATGACAACCACTTCACATAAATGCGATCGTCACTGTCAAAGAGCCCTCGCGTCTGCAGACCGTCATGCCTTGAACATGTTGGACAAGTCCGCTTAGGCGAAGCGTCCTCCGCTGCGGGGTGACCGATGACAGCCTTCGCGGGCTCACTGGCGCGGTGATCCATAGCCTTCTCTCCCTTTACTTCTTGTCTTCCCTGCTCGCCGGCACGATCGCGTACCCCGCCTGCCGCAACAGCCGTAGCGTCTGAAAGATCACCATGTCGCCGTCCTGCACGGGACGTCCCGGGATCCACTGCGTGCCGTTCAATGCCAGTGCGATCACTTCGCCGGGCGTGATGGTGGGCGCAGCCGAGGGCTTGCGCAGGACTTTGGCCAGGTCATCGATGATGAGGCGGCGTGCGGCTGGGGTGCGGTTGGTCATGCCTTCACCCCGACCGGCTCACACACCGGCGTCCGCGTGCCATCGATCTTCTCGCCGTCGCGCCAGAACTCCACACTGTGGACTCGCCCCTCCCGCCCGAAGGGATGCATCGTGACCTTGATGGTGCGGCAGCCGCGCAGGCATTCGCGCTCGGTCTTCTGCACCATGCGGTTCGGTTCGGACCAGCGGTGGTTCATGTTGGCACCCCGCATTTGCCGCAGCCATGTAGCCACACGTCCGCGATCTTGCGCGTGAACCAGCCCTCGCGCTTCATCACGATACGGGCCTCGTCGAAGTCCTTCGTCTGGGTGTCGAGGACTTCGGGACAGGAATCGCATTCGACGTGGATGAAGCCGTGTTGCCGGTCGAGCATGTCAATCGCACCCCTTCCCGATCTGCCCTGAGTTCTTGGTATCGACAAACTGACGCCAGGGCCGCCAGCCTGCAGGGCAATGAAAGCCCCATTCTCGAATGGTTGGACCGGTGATGAACAGCGACCAGCACGGACCTTCGGTCAGTTCAATGCGATGGGCGTATGTCGCCCCGCGCAGCTTGATCGCGCCTTGCTTGTAGGTGACCCGATGCTGCACGCCGCCGGCAGCGATGGTGTGTTCGGTATATTGTCCCTCAAGCAGGATCGAGGCATTCCACCACGGATGATCATGCAGCGCGCGGTCGTCGTCGGAGCGAAGGAAGTGATGCAGGTAAATGTTGAAGACGCTATTGCGCGGGATCACCCACCAGCGCTCCATGTAGGTGTCATCGGCCTTGCCGATCAGAACGTCAGGAGCGCGACGTTCCGCGACGCTCCGCATGAGCGCCGACATAAAATCGATGATGATCGCCGGAAGTTTCATCTCACCGGCTCCGACGACGGTGAGATCTCCCGCGCATAGGCGTAGCTCTTGGCACGCGGCCACTTGTCCGAGCGATTGAGCGTGATCGCATCCCGGTTGCGGCCGTCCTTGAAAACCTCGACACGCGCCCTGTAGCGGCCTTTCGGGTCGATCCCCTGACCGTAATTCTGGCGATAGGTTTCGGCCGGACGCGGGGTTTTCGTTTTCTTCTTTGGCTGGTTGGTGTTGCTCATGCTGCTTCGTCCTCGTTTGAACCGTGCGGAGGCGCGGACTGTGTCCCTACGTCTGATCCGGCTGCCCCGAACCGCTCGATATCTCCCGGTTTCGTCAGCGCCTCTCGCTGGCCAGGCGGAATCCAGAACGGCGCGCGAGGCTCCGCGCCCTTGATCCATACCAGCCACATGTAGGCCGTGGCCGTTGATCCCTTCGGTTCCCAGCGGCCCTTGCAGAGCGGTACGCGCTCGGCGAAGAAGGCAATCAGCGTCGGCGGGTGATCGCGGAAAATCCGCTCATAGCGGCCGATGGTGTCGAGCCATTGCACCCGCATGAACATGGCAACGCCGGTGCCGGCGAGATCAATCGCCTTGAGCACGAAGGCCTCAGCCGTGTCGCCGAACGGCGGATTGGTGATGATCCAGTCGAAGGGGGGACGGACATCTGGCTCGTCGCCCAGAAAATCAATTCCGTGTGCGCTGTAACCATAATCATGAATATCGCTGGAGAAAACGAGTTTGAAATATTCCTTCAGCGGCTCGGCCATGTGTCCTTCGCCGCAGGCCGGCTCCCACACGGTTTGCCACCTGCAATGACCTTTACGTTCCAGATGTGCGAGAACATGATCGAGCAGCGCGCGGGTCGCCCAAGGTGGCGTCGGGAAGAAATCGAGGCTGTCGCCGGGCTCCTGACGCGAACCCATGATCGCGCGGGCACCGTTCGGCAGCGATAAGGTTTCTGACGGGCCAGGTAGGACATGCGATGCGCGGTCGGATGTCGCCTCTGGATTTGCAACGTTGGCAGCGTCCGAACCTTCGCCTTGTGGACCGAGATCCACCGTGCCGGGTTTGCTGCTCGTATCCAGCCCTTGCTGAAGGCTTTCGCCGTGGGGTCGCGGCTTATCTCCTACCCGACTTCCCGGCCCGTCAGAACTCTGACGGCCATGCGCCGCCGGCCGCATTTTCTCAACTTCCCGCCGCTCCATGTCGGGGCGGATAATTTGCTGTTCGATTGCGCGATGAAACTCGTCGTCCGAGAGTTTGGTAATCTCGTAGAGTGTGCCCCACGACGGGGGCAAATGCTGCACATGTGCAGGATTTGACAGTCGCCCGTCGGCTGCAATCGCCATCAAGCGCTGTGCTGTGGATGCGCTGAACGCGAGCTGCGTTTCGATCATAGCGCCGAAATCGCCATGCGGCAAAGCGGCCTTGGCTGCGATCAGGTAGCGGCCGGCGTCGATGATCTTCTCCGCGCTTTCGCGCCAGCGGGCGTTGATCAGGAGCGCCCATGCGGCGGCATCGTTCATCAGCGCGGGCGGCATGATCTCGTGCGGGGTCGCGATCACAAGTTGGCTGCGCATGGCCTGGATATCCCCCACCTTCGGTACTGCGACACAGACCTTGCATGACGATGCCTTGCCGTCCGGCTTGCGGCTGTCACTCTTGAAGTCGTCGAGCGGCTTTGTCTGGCCGCATCGGGAACAGGTTTTGGTCTGCGTGGTCATCAGGTAGACCTTGAAAATTCGGGACGAACAGGCTCACGCGCTGGTTTGCAACGGCGCGCGGAAAGGCTTTTCGGATACGCAATGCAACAGGAACGCGCGGGGATGGTTTTTAAGTTTGGTGGACAATGACCGGTGCCGCCCGCTGCGGCCCCCGTCAGGTTATTGATCAGTCTTTGCTCGGCTCTAGTAGTCGCGCCACACTCCGCCTAATTGCTTGCGAGCCGGCGCGACGCGTTCTGCGTCATGCCATCCCTCGGCATCTTCCATTCGCTCCGCCAAAAGAGCTCCGAGGCGCTCGGCGCATCGAATGAAAAGATCCTTGCGAAACTCCCGTACCTTCATTAGCCGAACAGCGCCGTCGAAATTGACAAGACTAGCCTTCAGTTCGTCAACTGCTCTCGATGCAATGCGGACCTCATCGTTGAGATCTATCGCCATATGCAGCGGCGGTTCGTAACTGTGGTTGTCTCGCAACGCTATCTGCAGCGTGAACCTTGCCCTGTCCGCCATATCCTTCACTCCTCCCCATACCTGCGCTTCAGCGCAGGTCCCACGACCAATGCGACGATGATGGACAGGCCGAGCCAGCCCGAGAGAATTTCGAGGACGAGCATCATGCGCGCTCCCGCTTCGGCGTCAGCATTTTGGTGAAGATCGAGATATCGGTCTTGCGTTCGACGACCGGGCGGAAGCCGTCCGCATAAAACCCGGCGGCCCAAACATCCGTTCCCGGTGCCGGAAGCTCGATTAACTCGACCATCTCATCATCATCGAGCAAATAAACGTTCGAGATCGTATAAATCCGAACTTCGACCGCATGTTCAAACGGATGCCATAACTCTTTCCACCACTGCGACAATGTTCGGGGATGCCCTGCGTTGATACAGACGATTTTCTGTCCGACACGGAAGCTCATGCTGTGCCCCGCTTACCCGATGATCTCGGCATAGACCGCGAGCGCTGCTCGAGCGTTCGGCTTGCGCTTGCCGTCGATGATGAATTGCGCGCCGCGTTCAGTGAGGCCGGAGCGCTGCGCGAGGTTGAGCGCGGGCTTGATCGGCCACAAGGCACGAACAACTGTTCCGAATTTCGAAACAGTCTCCGTCTCGATACTTCTTCGAACAGATGTTCGAGCGACGACGATTGACGGTAGCCCATTCCGCTGTTGTGATTCGCACACCATGACGCAACAACTCCAACACACAAGAATGAAAGACAACCTACGCGAGTCCAATTGCTTCGGACTCGCATGGCGAGCATTTGACCGACGTTGTGAACTCGGCGTTCATCATCCGTGCGCAGTCGCCGCAACACTGCAAGTTGAGTTAAATTTGTCTTGCACGTTTCGTAAATCGGCGCAGGATACCGGACTTCTGTTGGCGGCGGCGGGCAAGGTGGCGTATGCGTGGACTGACCGAGACTGTACCGATTCAAGACATCTTCGCGTCCGGACTGGGAGCGATCGAGCGGTTGGAAGGCAATTGTTTCCGCTTCCACCTCTACGTCTCGCAGGAGATCGACGAAGGACGGCGGGAAAAGGTCGTGGTTGCCAGGATCGTGGTGCCGGCTTCCGCCATTCCCGATGCGATCCTGCAGATGATCGACGCCATCGGCGACCGCGCGGCATCGATGATGGTGCCATTGCTCGGAGAGATGACGCACTGAGCGGATCATTGCGCCGGCTCGATCTTCACAAAATCGTTCGCCGTAACTTGCCCGCCAGTGAACTCCTGGATTTTCTCGATGGTTTCCCAATCAGGTCGCATCTTGCGACGACGAATCCGACTAACCGTCGATCGCGTGCGGCCGAGCGCGGCCGCAACATCGTCGTCGGTCAAGTTGTGTGCATCCATGTAGTCAGACAGGTGAATCATTGTGATTCCACATGTACGCCCCGCGTACATTCCCCGTCAAGGTCGTTTGTACGTGAGGCGCTATGGATGCCAGTTTTTCGGATGTGCACGATGCGTACATGGCGCGACGACCCGGAACAGTTCAAAAGACCACACCTTATCGCCCGACCTATATGCGGCAGTGGCGGGAGCACCGCGACAGAACGCTTGAGGAGGTCGCCGAAAAAGTCGGCATAACTCACGCTACTCTTTCAAGAATTGAGAGAGGTCTACATCCCTATTCACAAGCCATTCTTGAGGCTGTCGCGAAGGAACTCTCAACTGATGTTCCATCACTTCTCACCCGCAACCCATCCGACCCGGAACACATCTGGGACATTTGGGAACAAGCAAGGCCAGGCGAACGTCAGATGATTGTGGATATCGCCAGGACCATAGTGAAGCCGAGGTAGTTCCGTGGGGTACGCGCGAATCATCGCTATCGCGGCCCTGACTTTTTCTCTCGTTTCTGCGCCTGCTCTATGCCAGCAGAATGATCCACCTACGGATCAAGAGTTGTTCGTGGGCTACTGTGCCGGCGTTTTGTATCAGAAATTGACACAACCGAACTTGCTTCAAAAAGCCCTACAACAGGGCAGATACGACAAATTTCGGACCTACCTTATTGCCCGAGGGGTGTTCAATCGCGTTCTAGCAAGCCGCGGTGTCAGTCTGGCTGCGGAACGCGGGCGGGTTGATGAGATCGCTTGTCGAAAAATCCACGATTCGTGCATCGATCGCTGTTTGGCGGACGCCAGTTGCGATCCCGACAAGCGCTTGGCGGCATGCTCTCGGCGAGCGTGCGAAAGCCCAAATCGTTGCTCCAATGACCAAATAAACCTGCCCTTCTAGCCACATAACCATCTGATTTCGCGACAATTTCAACGTTGTAATATGCTGGTCGAAGAAAAATGTACGCCTGACGCACATTTCCATTGACATTCCTTGTACGCGTCACGTACATTTAGCTCCATCAACCCATGGAGCCGCCCGCCATGTCCACCGCCGCCCGCATCCTCCCCAACCAAACCGTTTACTGCCGTTTCACCGGTGAAGCTTTTCGCGTCGTGAGCTGCGACGGCTGCGTTGCCGTTCTCAGCGATGGCACCTCCCGCATTGTCGGCGAACTCACCCGCAACAGCCGCTGAAGCAACGGAGCGCCCGCCATGTCCGCCGCCGCCGCATCACCCCGCCCGCTTCCGCTCTACCTCGCCGAATGCCGCTTCGGCCGCTTCGGCAACGCCTTCCGCGAGACCGATCGCGACCGCAACTCGCGCGACGAGATCATCAGCCTGATCCGCTCCGGTGAGATCGACATCATCAAGGTGATCGAGATCGACGAGGCCGAAGGCCGCTGCCGCGACGTCACCGACGAGATCGTGACGGAAGCCGACGACCTGATCGAACAGCGGAGGGCGGCATGACAGCCCTCCAGTTCTACATCTTCGCCGGTCTACTCAGCCTGATCGCAGGGGCTGGCGGTGCCGTGTTCATGGGCCTCGTGTTCGGAGGAATTGGATTCGAAAGGATTGGAATATGACGACCATCGACCGCACCGATCACAACCGCCTCGCCGCGCTGGCCGCCGCGCGTCTCCGCGATGACAGCGCCTTCGTCGAGCAGCGCGTGTCCGAGATCGCAGCCTTCGAAGCCCGCGCCCGTGGCGATGGCAGCCCGCGCGCACCTAAGCGTTCCATCCCCGCCCCCCCGGCCACGGCCGCCGCACCGGTCGCAACACAGCAAGGAGCAATTGACATGTCTATTTTCGAAACCGCCCGGCCGACCTCGGCCTATCTCAAGATGGGCATCATGGGCAAACAGGGTTCCGGCAAGTCCTATACGGCCGCCGAGGTCGCCATCGGCCTGGTCAACCACCTCAAAGAGCTCGAGGTCGACTATGCGGCAAAGCCGGTCGCGTTCTTC